>JALHOE010000091.1 GCA_022843175.1 Deltaproteobacteria bacterium | reverse complement strand
CTCCTGGCGTTGTTCGCGAGCGGGTGCGTGGCCGACGCGGGGCGCGAAGAGGAGCTCGCCACGACGAGCGCCGCGCTGACCGTCGACCAGGAGATCGCGAAGGCCACCTGCGACACGTCCAGCTCGGTGGTGCTCGGCCTCTCGAATCAAATCCTCGAGGAGATATCCACGTGCCTCAAGCCGGGCGTCCTCGTGAAGGTGTCGCCCGAGCCGAAGATCGCGGTGCCGTCGACCCACGCCTACTTGATCAAGCCGGCCTACGACGCCCTGAAGAAGGCGGCCGCCGCGCGGACCGACACGATCAACGTCAGCTCGATGTTCCGCACGGTCGCCCAGCAGTATTTCCTCTGGCGGCGCTCCTCGTGCTACCCGGCCGTCGCGTCGCCGGGGACGAGCAACCACGAGACAGGCATCGCGATCGACGTCAGCGATCCCGACAACTCCACCTGGCGGTCGGTGCTCGGCGCCAACGGCTTCAAGTGGCTCGGCTCGTTCGATCGATTCCACTTCGACTATGTGGGCCCCGGCGCGGTCAACCTGCGCGGGCAGGACGTGCTCGCCTTCCAACGCCTGTGGAACCGCAACAACGCCGGAGACAAGATCTCCGAGGACGGCGACTGGGGCCCGCAGACCGAGGCGCGCCTCAAGAAATCGCCCGCCACCGGGTTCCCCATCGGCGCCGACTGCGGGCCGCCCCCGCCGCCGATGACCAAGCCGTGGCCGCTCCTCGAGCTCGAGGCCAACGCCGAGGGCGAAGACCGCTTCAGCGACGGCCCCTCGGCCGCCATCACCGACGTGATGGAGGGCGACGAGTACTTCGTCAACCTGGTGATCCGCAACAACGGCACCGACGTCGCCAAGGACCTCACGCTCGGCGTGTGGCTCGAGGATCCCTTCGTCCTCGCCGTTCGCTACGACATCGAGTCGGACTGGGGTCACCCCGGCACGTTCGAGCTCAACGATGCCAACGCGCGCGCCGACAACCCACCGCACGACGCGCCGGGCAAATCGTTCGCGGTGAAGATCAACAACGTCTCCCCCAAGGAGACCAAGCGCATCCGCATCAAGACCAAGGCGGTGCGCTACTCCATCGGCGCGGCGGACGCGCCCGATGTCCGCGTGTGGGTGCAGGACGCCCCGGGCGTGTACGCCAAGGCCGACTTCGCGGCTCCGCCCACCAACGTCGACGGCCGGCAGACGTTCAACGCCGGCGACCTCAAGGCGTGGGCGCCGGTCGACGTCTACTCCCGTGTCCGCTGGTCGTTCGACGGCGGCATGTTCGAGGGCTGGGACATCAACGACGGCGCCGACGCGTCCGCGGAGGACCGGGCGAAGGGCCTCGTCCTCAAGACCACGGCCGCCGATCCGCAGCTGATCGGCCCCGAGACGTCGTTCTCCGCGAGCGACTACACCGGCGTCACGATCAAGGCGTCGAGCAGCCCGGCCGGCACCGCTCGCCTCTACTTCGCCACGTCCGACGCGCCCGCGTTCAACGAGGCGCGGGCGATCGACGTCCCGCTGCCGGCGACGCTCCAAGAGGTCACCGTTCGACTCGCCGAGCACCCGGCCTACCGGGGCACCATCACCCGCCTCCGGCTCGACCCCCCCGCGGGCGAGGTCATGATCGACGACATTCGGATGCGGTCGGTCCACGGCAACACCCCCAATCCTCCGGCCGCGACCCCTCCCGACGGCAACGCCGCGGAGATCACCGGCGGCTGCGGGTGCGGGACGACCGGCGGCTCCGCCGGATCGCTGTGGATGCTCGGAGCGCTCGGGGTCCTCCTCGTTCGGCGGCGCCAAACGGCGCGCTGACGCTCGCGGCTCCTGTCGAATCACGCTAAACCCTCGGGGCATGCGACGCAGCGTCCTCGGCCTTGCTGTTCTCATCGTGGCTTCGTGCGGGCAGGATCCGGACACGCCCACCCCGTCGCGCAAGCAATACGCGGCCGACGAGATCGACAAGGTCAAGACCACGAGCAGGCTCGTGATCCCGGCGCTCAGGGAGCCGGTGCGGGTCATCCGCGACAAGCGCGGGATGGTCCACATCTACGCGCGCAACATCCACGACGCGGCCCTCGCCGAGGGCTACATGATGGCCCGCGATCGCGCGCCCCAGATCGAGCTGCTCCGTCGCGTCGCCGAGGGTCGTCTCGCCGAGGCGCTCGGCAGCCTCCAGCCGAACCTCCAGGTGCGCGACATCACGCTGCGCGCGATGGGCCTCCGCCGCTGGGCGGACAAGACCTGGGAGACGATGAAGGACGGCTCCGACGCCAAGGAGATCCTCCTCGGCTTCTCGGCGGGCGTGTCCAAGTTCTACGGCGAGCTGCGGAGCGGCGAGGCCAAGCAGATCCCCAACGGCTGGAAGGCGCTGCCCGCCAAGTACTTCACCGACTGGGAGCCGCAGTCGACGCTGGCGATCGGGCGCCTGCAGACCTGGGCGCTCTCGTACACCGGCGAGGACGAGATCGACTTCACCGAGGTGCTGCAGAAGGCGCACGACACCTTCAAGGCCGAGGCCACCGACCCGGCGCTCAAGGCGCGCGCCGGGTTCGCGGTCGACGCGCTCCGCTTCGAGCCCGCGTCCAAGCGCCCGGTGCTCGACACACCGCCTCCCGCCACCCCCTCGTTCAAGGACTGGAAGCCCGCGGGCGGACCGGTCGAGGTGCGGATGCCCCCGCGGCTCACGCCCGAGCTGCTCGCGCGCATCCGTCCCTCGCTCGACGCGATGCGGGCCACCCGCGAGATGCTCGGCAAGGGCGGCTGGTCGTCCAACAACTGGGTCGTCGGGCCGAGCAAGAGCGCGACCGGCGTCGCGATGGTGGCGAGCGATCCGCACCTCGGGCTCCCGGCGCCGTCGGTCTTCTACATGGCCGGGCTGCACGTGATCTCCGACGATCCCGCAAAGCAGCTCGACGTCGCCGGCATGTCGTTCAGCGGCATCCCCGGCGCGGTGCTCGGGTTCAACAAGCACATCGCCTGGGGCGCGACCGTCGCGGTGTTCGACGTCAACGACGCCTACCGCGACGTGATCCGCGACGGCAAGGTGACCATGAAGGGCGCCGACGGCGCGCCCAAGCAGGTCGCGGTCAACAAGATCTCCGAGAAGTTCGAGACCGGTAAGGGCTCGATCGAGATCGTCCTCGAGGAGATCCCCGAGCACGGCATGGTCCTGCCCGAGTTCGACGGCGACAACTGGGTGCCGCGCAAGGGCGACGAGGCGCTGTCGATGCGCTGGACCGGCATGGCGCCGCCCGGCGAGTTCGAGGCGTTCATGGCGGTCAACAAGGCCAAGAGCGTCGACGAGGCGATCGCAGCGATGGAGCCGTTCCAGGTCGGCGCGCAGAACTTCGTGTTCGGCGACACCGAGGGGCACATCCGCTACACCACGCACAGCCACGTGCCGGTGCGACCGAAGGCCGCCTTCGCGTTCGATCCGAAGACCATGAAGGGCACGTTGCCGTGCCTGGTGATGCCCGGCGACGGCGGCATGGAGTGGAGCGGACGCGTCCCCTACGAGCAGCTCCCGCAGGCGAAGGATCCGGCCGCCGGCTACGTGGGCACCGCCAACAGCGATCAATACGGGCTCGTCTTCGACAACGACCCCACCAACGATCCGCTCTACCTCGGCTGCTATTGGGATCCGGGCTTCCGCCTCGCGCGCGTGCGCGAGCTGATCGACGCCAAGGACAAGCTCACCGTCGAGGACATGTCGCGCATCCAGAGCGACGCCAAGTCCCCGCTCGGCGCGCGAATCTCGCCCCACCTGGTCAAGGCCATCGAGCGCGTCGAGGCCGCCCGCACCGGCACCGCGGTCCCCGAGCTCGACGTCGTGCTCAAGGATCCGCGCTACGACGCGGCGCGCGTCGGGTTCGTCCTCTCGATCCTCAAGAGCTGGAAGGACAAGTCGGACTTCGACACCCCCGCTGCGCTGCCGATCGGCGCCGACCCGGTGCCCAACGCCGACGAGGTCGCGGCGAGCCAGGCCACGCTGGTGTTCAACGCCGCGATGGTCGCGCTCCACAACCGCGTGCTCGACGACGAATGGACGGCGATGGGCAAGCCGCCGTGGATGCGCGAGCTCCGGCAAAAGACGCTGATCCGCATGCTCGAGAAGCCCGAGAAGCTCGCGACCGACGACGGGAGCGGCTCCGGCGAGTCCATCCTGTGGGACAACCTCGAGACGAAGGACGTCGTCGAGACCCGCGACCAACAGCTCATGCTCGCGCTCCTCGACGGGCTCGAGTGGATCGTCAAGACCTACGGCCAGAACCCGGACAAATGGCGATGGGGCGCGGCGCACGCGATCACCTTCACGTCGCTCCTCCCCGGCACCGAGCGGCAGCTGTCGATCCCCGAAGAGGACGACGGGTTCCCGAACCTCGGCTTCCCCCGCCACGGCGACGAGGCGGTGATCGACCGCAGCGACTACGGTCTCGGCAAGCCGAACGGCTCGTTCTCGTTCCACTACTCGAGCGGCCCGGCGCAGCGCTTCGTCGCCGTGATGAACAAGAACGCCGTCGACGTCCGCAACGCCCTCCCCGGCGGCAACGTGTGGCGGCCCGGCGATCCGTACTTCGACAACGAGGCCGAGCTGTGGCGCAAGAACCAGCAGAAGAAGGTGGTGTTCACGCCCGCCGAGGTCGTCCCCGAGGCCGCCGAACGCTGGGACCTCGAGCCGTTCTGAGCGGTGAGCCGGGTTGAAGGTCGAAAGGCCGAAGGTCGATGGACGTTGCTCGCGCGGGTTGCGTCGACCGCTAACCGTCTTCCGTTGGCACGGCGCAATAGGCGCGCGCGTAAGCGAGCGCCTACCTACCGCTGCGAAGGGTGCGAATCACCGAGGCGCTCGCGGACGCAGACGCCGGGCGGTCGCGGCGGGACGGCAGGCTCCACGTTCCGCGGAGCCGTCGCGCACGCGACGAGGAGCAGCGGCCAGAGCCTCATCGCTGCTGCTGAGCGTACGCGACGAGCGCCTCCTGCGCCTCGACGTCGCCGTGGTGCAACGCCACGCGCCGCGCGTTCGGAACGTGCGACAGCCAGGCCAACAGCTCGTCGCGATCGGCGTGCGCCGACAGCCCCTTGAGCGTGCGGATCTTCGCGCGCACCCGCACGCGCTGGTTGTTGAGGAACACCTCGCCGGCCGTCTCCGCGGCCTGCTGGATGCGCCGGCCCGGCGTGCCCTCGGCCTGATAGCCGACGAAGAGCAGCGTGTTCTCCGGCTCGGGCAGCCCCTCGATCAGGTGCCGGATGATCCGCCCGCCGGTGATCATGCCCGAGCCGGCGATGATCACCATCGGCCCCGGCAGCTCGCGCAGGCGCGCCGACTCCCCGCCGCGACGCACGGCGAACAGCTCCTCGAAGTCGAGCGGATCGTCGCCGCGCGAGAGCTTGTCGAGCGACTCCTTGTCGTAGAGGCGGCGGAACTTCTTGTAGGTGTCGGTGATGGCGAGGCCCATCGGGGTGTCGACCGCCACCGGCACCTCGGGCAGACGCCCGGCCTCGACGAGCGCGTCGAGGAACCAGAGCAGCACCTGCGTGCGCCCGATCGCGAACGCCGGAATGAACACCTTCCCGCGCGCCGCGATCGTCTCCTTGAGCACGCCCTCGAGCGTCTCGAGGATCTGGTCGTGGTTCACCGAATGGCTCCGCGAGCCGTAGGTCGACTCCATCACCACCACGTCGATCGGGCGATCGTCGCGCCACGCGGTGTTCGGATCGCGCAGGATCGGGCTGTTCGGCCGGCCGAGATCGCCGGACAGCACCACGCGACTCCTCGCCGACAACACCTCGACGCTCGACGAGCCGAGGATGTGCCCGGCCTCGCGGAACGCGATCGCGACGCCGCGGCCGACGTCGACGGTCGCGTCGTAGGGAGCCGGCTTGGCGAGCGCGCGGAATCGCTTGAGCATCGCGCGCACGTCGGAGTCGGACGCGCCGGCCATCCCCAGCGAGTCCTCGAGGGAGATGGCGGTGATCTCGAGCGTCGGGGCGGTGGCGAAGATCGGTTTGTCCCACCCGCGGTCGAGGAGCACCGGCAGGCTCCCGACGTGATCGAGGTGCCCGTGGGTGAGGACCAGCGCGTCGGCGTCGTGCGCCGCCTCGGGGAACACCCAGTCGCGCGCCTCGCGGCCCTGCACCAGGCCGCAGTCGACGAGCAGGCGTTTGCCGCCCGTCTCGACGCGGGTCATCGCGCCGGTGACCGACCGCACGGCGCCGAGCAGGCGCACCTCGCCGTCGGGAAGAGGATGGAGCTCGGTGGTCGCGACGAGTTCGGGCATCGCCCCGAGTGTCGCACGGAACCCTCAGCGCGAGTCCCAGAAGACGCGCAGATCGTTGGGCAGCGGCGCGGTGATCGTCACCCGTTCGCCGCCCGACGGGTGCGGCAGCACCAGCTCGTGCGCGTGCAGCGCATGACGCGGGAGCTCGAGGAGATCGAGGTCCTCGGCGGTCAGCACGTGGTCGGCGCCCCTCGCGAAGAGCTCCTCGTCGGGCCCGTAGAGCTTGTCGCCGACGATCGGCGCGCCGATCGCGGCGAGGTGCGCGCGAATTTGGTGCTGCCGCCCGGTCTCGAGCTCGCAGCGGACGAGCGCGTACTTCGCGCGGGTCTCGAGCACGCGAAAGCGCGTGGCGGCCACGAGCGCGTCGGCCTCGCCGTCGCCGACGCGCATCTTGACGCGGAAGCGGTGGCGCTCGTCGAGCTTGAGCGCGTGGGTGATCCGGCCCTCGGCCGGCGACGGCACGCCCCACGTGATCGCGAGGTAGGTTTTGTCGACCCGGGCTCGGTCGTCGCGCTCCTCGAGGATGCGCTTGATGTAGCGCTCGGCCTCGCGGTCCTTGGCGAGGAGGAGCACGCCGGACGTCTCGCGGTCGATGCGATGACAGAGCGCGAGGCCCGGCCGAACCCCGGCCATGATCGCGGTGACGGTCTTGTGGTGGTAGCGCGCGGTGGGGTGCACCGGCAGGCCGGCGGGCTTGTTGATCGCGAGGAGGCGGTCGTCCTCGAACACGATCGGGCACTCCATCGGCACGTCGGGCTCGTCGAACGGCGGACGCCACAAGCAGATCACGTCGCCCTCGCGGACGCGATCGTTGGAGCGCAGCTTGCGGCCGCTCGGCGCGTAGGCGCCCGTCTCGATCACCACCTGCGCGCGGGTGCGGCTCATGCGCTGGAACGTCTGCACGACGACGCGGTCGAGCCGCCACTTCACCCACTCGCGCGGGATGCGGACGACGGTGAGCGTCGCGGCCGGGTCGACACCCTCCGGCCGCACGAACGACCCATCCTTCTCCGCTTCCTTGTCCCGCACCGCGTCGCATGATTACTGACGACGGATGGCCGCCGCCACTCCGCTCTCGAGTCTGAGGATCGCCGTGATTCATGGGGGACCGTCTGCCGAGGCCGAGGTCAGCCGGGTCTCCGCCGCCGGGGTCGCCGCGGCGCTCGTCAAGAAGGGTCACGACGTCACCCGGTTCGAGCTCGACGAGGCGCTGCCCGGCAAGCTCGTCCATGCGAAGCCCGAGCTGGTCTTCCCGGTCGTCCATGGCACGGTGGGCGAGGACGGCTGCCTGCAGGGCGTGCTCGAGCTCCTCCGCCTCCCGTACGTCGGCGCTGGCGTGCTCGCCTCCGCGCTCGCCAACGACAAGGTGCAGGCCAAGGTCTGCTTTCGCGCCGCGGGCCTCCCGGTCGCCGACGAGCTGGTGCTGCGACGAGACGGCTCTATCGAGATGCTCGCCGAGCGCGCGTTCGGCCTGAGCGCCTCGCTGGTCGTCAAGCCGGCGACCCAGGGCTCCGGCCTCGGCGTCACGCTGCTCCCCGATCTCGAGAGCGCGCGCGACGAACGCCTGCGCGCGGCGCTCGACGCGGCCTTCGCGCTCGACGAGGCGGTGCTCGTCGAGCGCTTCCACCGCGGCCGCGAGATCACCTGCGGGGTGCTCCACCTCCACGGCGAGGCGCCGCGCGCGCTGCCGCCCACCGAGATCCGCGCGCGCGCCGCCGACTGGTACGACTTCCAGTCGCGCTACGGCAAGGGCGGCTCGGAGCACCTGTGCCCGGCCCCGCTCGGCCCGCTCACCACCGCCCGGGTGCAAGAGGTCGCGCTCGGCGCCCACCGCGCGCTCGGGGTCCGCGATCTGTCGCGCTGCGACTTCGTCGTGAACGACACCGAGGTCATCCTCCTCGAGGTCAACACGATCCCCGGCATGACCCCGACGAGCCTCTTCCCCGAGGCCGCGGGCGTAGCGGGCACCTCCTTCGAGGATCTGTGCGACGCCCTCGCCCGGAGCGCCCTCGCCCGCGGCGTCCGCAGGGTCAACGCCGCCGCCCCGTTCCCGACCTGACTTCTAGCGGCGGCGGCGGCGGGCGAGTGTGGAGCCGAGGAGGGCTGCGACGAAGGCCGCGAGCGCGGCGCGTTCTCCGGTGGAGGCGGGGGTCGGGATGGCGCAGCCGCAGCCGCTGCTGTTCTGGTTCGGCGTGACGCACTGGCGGTTCTGCAGCTCGCAGAGCGCGCCGAACGCGCAGCTCCCGTCGGAGGAGCACGAGGAGCCGCAGCGACCGCCGCTGCACCGATAGGGGAAGCAGTCGGTGCGCGAGCCGTCGGTGTTGATCACCTGCGTGCCGTCGCAGCCGGTGCCGGTCGGGGTGCCCTGGCACACGCCCGAGACGCAGAGGAATCCGGAGGAACAGTCGGCCTGCGACGCGCAGGTGGTCTTGCACGCGTTGGTCGCGGTGTCGCACAGGAACGGCGCGCAGCTGCGGGTGCCGCTCGAGGAGCACGAGCCGCCGCCATTGCAGCGACGCTCGGACACCGAGGAGGTGCCGACGCAGCTGTTGGTGCCGCAGGTGGTGGTGCTGTTCGGGTAGCGGCACGACGTACGGTTGGTGCCGTCGCATTTCTGCCCGCAGATCGGATCGGTCATCGAGCCGGTGCACTGCGGCTTCGTGCCGTGCGGCTTGCCGAGGACCGCGGTACAGGTCCCGACGGTGCCCGCGTTGTCGCAGGCCTCGCACTGGCCGGTGCACGAGGTGTTGCAGCACACGCCGTCGGCGCAGAAGCCCGACGTGCACTCGGCGTTGGTGGTGCAGGTGGCCGCGATCGGCTTGCCCGCGCACACGCCGCCGGCGCACTTGAGGCCGGGCACACAGTCGGTGTCCGCGGCGCACGTCGTCTTGCACTTGGCGCTCGCGGGATCGCACAGATACGGCGAGCACGGCGTGGTCATCTTGGGGGTGCAGGCGCCGGTCGCGCTGCACGCGGACTCGCTCGCGGCCGACGCGGTGCCGACGCACGACGGCGGCGCGCACACGTTGCCCGAGGTGGTGACGCGACACGAGCCGGTGCCGTTGCAGACGCCGTCGGAGCTGCACGCGCCGCTGCCCATCGTCCCGCACTCGCTGTCGGGATCGCTGCCGTCCTTGATGCTCTCGCAGAGGCCGTCGACGCTGTAGCCCTTCTTGGCCGCGCTGCACGCGCGACAGGTGCCGCTGCACGCGGCGTTGCAGCACACGCCGTCGTAGCAGTAGCCCGACGTGCACTGCGAGCCGGAGGTGCACGCCTGCGCGACGCACCCGGTCGCCACCGGGTAGTTCTGGCAGGCGCCCGCGCCGTCGCACAGGCCGTTCTTCATGCACGTGGGCGAGCCGTCGTCCTTGCAGCTGTTCTTCGGATCGGTGCCGGCGGTCACGGCCGCGCAGGTGCCGTTGGTCGCGCCGGTGAGCGCCGTGGAGCACGCCTGACACGGCGCGGTGCACGCGCTCGTGCAGCACACGCCGTCGACGCAGAAGCCCGTCTTGCACATCAGGTTCGTCGAGCAGGTCTCGCCGACGTTGGAGAGCGAGAAGATCTCGGCGCTGCCGAGGGTGCCGAGCGCGTTGACACCGCCGGCGATCAGCACCGTGCCGTCGGACAGCGCAGTGGCGGTGTGCGCGTAGCGCGGCGTGCTCATCGCGGGGACCGACGCGGTGGTGAAGCTGCTCCCGGTCCACACCTCGGCCGTCGCGTAGACGGTCGTGCCCGCCGTGCTCGAGTCGCCGGTGACGCCGCCGGCGGCGAGCACGGCGCCGTTGCCCATGGTCGTGAGCGTGAGCCACTGCCGGCGGATCGACAGCGAGCCCCCCGACGCCCACGCGCCCGTCGCCGGGCTGAAGAGCGAGGCGGTGGTGATGTTGGCCGAGCTACCGACCGAGTACCCGCCGGCGATGAGGATGCGCCCGTCCGGGAGCACCGCGCCCGCCGCGTTCGAGCGACCGGGCGAGTTGTCGACGCCCGCCGACCACGCGCCGGTCAGCGGCTCGAAGACCTCGTTCTGATAGAGATCGACGTTGGGGAACTTGTTCGCCCAGCCGAACGCGGCGAGCACCTTGCCTCCGGTGAGCGGGGCGAGGATGAAGTCGCGGCGCGGCCAGGTCATCGTGCCGGTCGCGCTGAACGAGCGCGTGCTCGGGAAGTAGAGCTCCGCGGTCTGCAGCGGGATCGTGGCGTCGGCGCCGCCGGCGACGAGCACGCCGCTCGTTCCGAGCGAGACCATCGAGTGACGCTGCCGCGCGCCGATCATCGGGTTCGTGGAGGTCCACGTGCCGGCCGCGGGATCGTACGTCTCGCCGCTCGCGAGCACGCCCGCCGAGTTCGCGCCGCCGGTGACGAGGACCTTGTTGTCCGAGAGGAGCGCCCACGCGTGGTTGGCGCGCGCGACATTCATCGCGCCCGTCGCGGCGAACGTCTTCGTCATCGGATCGTAGAGCTCGCTCGACGCGAGGTACGCGAGCGCTGCGCCGCTTCGGTAGCTGCCGCCGGCGAGGAGCACCTTGCCGGTCGAGAGCGGCGCGGCGATGTGCCACGAGCGGGTCGTGGTCATCGAGCCGGTGGTCGCCGTCCAGGTCGGGTCGAGGAGCGCCGGGAGCGCGAGCTCGGGCCACGCGATCCGCACCGCGCAGCGCGCGCTACCGGGCGGCGTGACCGCGCGTCCCCACGGCGGCGCCGGGCTGCGATCGACCGCGCAACGCTCGACCGAGACCGTGGCGTCGACGTGCTTACCGTTGCCGTCGAGCAGCCACGGCGCGCGCATGTGCAGGCGCGGCGCGCCCGACGCGTCGAGCACCTCGAGCGTGTTGTCGATCAGACGGAGGCCCGCGGCGGCGGGAACGTCGAGGGAGTAACGCACCTCGCGGAGCGGCGTGTTGAACGAGAGGAAGTCCTCGACGCCCTCGCCGTCGACGCGATGGAGGAGGTCTGCGCCGTTCGGTCCCGCGCCCGGGTAGAGGATCGTGCCGCCCGCGAGCTCGCCGGGGCGATCGAGCGCGCCCTCGAGACCGATCGCGACCGACAGGCCGCCGCTGGTGAGCGTGAGCGGCTCGTGGGCGCGCGCGGGGAGCTTCACCGCGTCGTTGGCGATCGCCTTTTGCGCCGCGAGCATCGTGCCGAACCGCGCGTCGATCGACTTGACGATCGAGTGCGCTCGCTCGCTCTCGGCGAGCGCCCCGCTGCTCGCATCGCAGCTCTCGTCGCGGGTGCTGTTCGAGCACGCAGCGAGACAGGACGCAGCGAGCAGGGTGCGGGCGAGCTCATTCCGCATAAGGAACCTCCGTTGCTCCAAACCTAGCGGACGGAGCGCGGCCGCGCCGAATTCATCGGGTGAGAAGTCTTGTCGGTGGTTGGGCTACCATCACGCACGATGGACACTCGGCTCGCATGGCTCCTATTGCCGCTGACCGCGTGCGGTATCCAGCGTTCGTCGAACAGCGCGCCCGACGTGCACGGCGGCATGATCGCTTGCCACGGCGTGCTCGCGCCCGCGGAGGGCTCCGGCAAGAAGCCGCTCTTCCTCTGCGGCGCCGGTCGCGCGGCGTGCGAGGCGTCGCGGGTCGAGCAATCCAAGAAGGGCTACGAGGTCTTCGACTGCGCCCCGCACCCGTGGGCCGCGTGCTTCCCCAACGGCACCGGCCAGCTGTGCGTGTCGACGGTGCAGGACTGCCGCGACTTCGCCGAGGCGAGCGGCCGCGATCCCGGCGAGTGCACCTCTTACGACAGCGACGCGCCCTCGACCGCGTACCTCGGTGCCTTCCCCGGCCACTACGACAGCGACTTCGGGTGGGCCATCGCGCTCCAACGCGGCGATCGGCTGGAGATCACCTACGCGCGCGGCACGATGCGCTGCGCGATCCAGAGCACCAACCTCACGTGTGCCTGGGACGAGAAGGGGCGCCATGGCCGCGCCCGGTTCGCCCAGCAGTCCGACGGCGCGTGGATCGGCACCTACGGCCTCGGCGAGAGCGAGACCGGCGGCGGCGCTTGGACGTTCCATCGCAAGCGATAGGCGTGCGGCGCCCGTCGAGGCGTGGCTCTTGAGGTAATCTACGGTTGTCATGGCGGCGGATCCCACCCCGAGCGTTCCGCCCGCGAGCAAGCGGCTCTCGGAGCGCTCGCCGCGCATCGCCACGCTGCAGGGGGTGGGTGGTGTCGCGCCCGCTCCGGCGCCTCTTCCGCGCTTCTCCGCAGCGACCAAGCCGCCGCGGGCCTACCGCCCCGACGCGCTCAAGCGCCGCCGCTTCCTCAAGGCGTACTACGTCACGTTCCGCGTCATCTGGAGCTACGTCTGGCTCAAGCTCAAGGCCAAGGCGTTCGGCAGGGCGGTGTGGGACCGCGAGGTCGCCGAGGTGCACCGCGCGAGCGCCAAGCGGATCGAGCGCACCCTCCTCGAGCTGCAGGGGCTCTTCATCAAGGTGGGCCAGGCGCTGTCGATCCTCGCCGGGTTCCTCCCCGCCGAGTTCCGCGAGGAGCTCGAGGGCATGCAGGACCAGGTGCCGCCGCGCCCAATCGAGGAGATCGAGGCCCGCATCATCAAGGATCTCGGCAAGCGCCCCGAGGAGCTCTACGCGTCGTTCAACCCAGTCCCCCTCGCCTCCGCGTCGCTCGGCCAGGTCCACGAGGCGTTCCTCCACGACGGCCGACGGGCCGCGGTGAAGGTGCAGCATCACGGGATCGAGGAGGTGGTTCGCCTCGACCTGAAAACGATCCGGCAGATCATGCGCATCGTGCAGTGGTTCGTGCCGGTGCAGGGCCTCGACAACTACTACCGCGAGATCCGCACGCTGCTCCTCGAGGAGCTCGACTTCGCCCGCGAGGCGCAGAACATCATCCGCATCCGCGCCAACTTCGTCGGCGAGAACGTCGACTCGGACACCGTGCCGCGGGTCGACACGCCGGAGGTCGTCCCCGAGCTCTCCACCTCGCGCGTGCTCACCCTCACGTTCGTCGAGGGCATCAAGGTCGGCGCGGTCGACGAGATCGACCGCCTCGGCCTCAACCGCAAGGACCTCGCCAAGCAGATCGTCCACGCGTTCTGCCAGATGATCTTCGTCGACGGCGTCTATCACGCCGACCCGCACCCGGGGAACCTGCTCGTGCAGAAGCTCCCCGACGGCAGCGCGAAGCTCGTGCTCATCGACTTCGGCGCCGTCGCCGAGCTGTCGCAGCCGATGCGCGAGGGCATCCCCGAGTTCCTCGAGGGCGTGATGCGCCGCGACACCGACCGCCTGATCAAGGCGATGCGCAAGATGGGCTTTCTCTCGATCGGGAGCGACACCGCGGTGGTCGAGAAGGTCATCGACCACTTCCATCGCAAGTTCCAGGACGAGGTAAAGATCGAGTCGCTCAACCTCAAGGACATCAAGATCGATCCGCAGCGCGGCTTCGAGAACCTGATGGACCTCCGCTCGATGAACGTCGGGCTCAAGGAGCTGTCCTCCTCGATCCACGTGCCGCGCGACTGGGTGCTCCTCGAGCGCACGCTGCTGCTCCTCACCGGCACCTGCACGCTGCTCGACCCCGAGATGAACCCGATGGCCATCGTGCGGCCGTACCTCGAGAAGTTCGTGCTCGGAAACCGCGACTGGACCCAGATCGCGATCGAGGCCATCCGCGACACGGCCCTCCGCGCCGTCGGCCTACCCGAGGCGGTCGACAACTACATCAAGCGCGCCGTGCGCGGCGAGCTCGAGGTCCGCGTCCCCGGCGTGCGCGACGGCTTCGACAGCCTCTACGCCCTCGGCCGCCAGGCGATGTTCCTCGGCGGCTCGCTCGCCTTCGGCGGTGCTGCGCTGTGGTTGCATGTGACGCACGGTCAGACCGAGCTCGCGAAGGCGCTGCTCTGGCCCGCCGGCATCTTCGGCGGCCTGTTCGTGATCGCGGCGTTGTTCGGCAGACCGCGGCAGCGACGCTAGCGGCGTGCGATACTCGGCGGCGATGCGTTCCCTACTTCTTCCGCTCCTCGCATCGGGTCTCCTCGCGTGCTCCTCGGCCGACGGCGGCTCGATCGGCGGCGACCCTCCCGAGGGCTCCGACACGGGCGCTCCGGCGGAAGAGACGACGCCCGCCGAGGACAGCGGCGCAGCCACGACCGACAGCGGCACGCCCCAAAGCGGCGACACGGCCGCGCCCCCCACCGACACCGCGCCGCCCGTCGACCCGCCGGTGATCCCCGGCGCCGTCTACGGGAAGAAGTGCGCGACGATGAGCGCCGACGATCTCGAGGCTTGGGAGGACATCGCCGTGCTCCGCGGCAAGGCGAAGATGGGCGCGGTCGACTGCATCGATGCGATCCAGAAGGCGTCGGCCAATCACGCGAACTACATGCAGCTCAACGGCGGCCTCTCGCACGACGAGGTCGCCGGCAAGCCCGGCTTCACCGGCGCGAAGTTCTGGGATCGAATGAAGGCCGCGGGGTTCGCGGGCCCCGGCTCTGCGATGTTCGAGGTGATCCACTCGATCGGCGACGGGCACGGGTCGATCCTCGGCGAGGCCGGCTGGGTCAACACGCTCTACCACCGCATCCCCTTCGTCTCGTTCGGCGCCAAGGGCTTCGGGTTCGGCAACAACACCGGCAAGTGGGCGACCGTCGACTTCTCCAGCGGCGGCGCCGCGCCCTCGCCCACGGCGATCGCGACCTGGCCGGTGGACGGTGACAAGGACATCTGGACGACGTTCCGCTGCGCGTCCGAGATCCCGAACCCGCTCCCCGGTCAGACGTACGCGGGCTACCCGATCTCGCTCACCGGCGGCTCCAAGCTGACGATCGCCGAGCACACGATCAGCCAGGGTGCCGCGCCGATCGAGCACGTGTTCCTCACCCGCACGAGCGACTCGACGGGTCTCATCCCCGACACCCAGGTCTACCTGATCCCGAAGGCGCCGCTCGCCAAGTCCACGCGCTACGACGTGAAGGTGAAGGGAACGGTCGGCACCGCCCCCGTCGACCTCGCCTTCTCCTTTACCACGGGCGCGAAATAACCGCGCCCCCAATCGGCGCGCACGCCCAATCGGCGCGCGTCCAATAGGCGCGTGCGTCAGCGAGCGCCTCAACGCAGCACCCCCAAAACCCAAACACGGGCCGCCCATGCGACCCGTGTTTGTCGTGTTCGCCAGGCGCTCGCTCACGCGCGCGCCTATTGGGACGCTACTTGCAGGCGCCGTCGACGCAGCTCTTCTCGCCGCAGTCGGCCTTGCTCGTGCACTTCGCCGCGATCTCCTCGGGCGCGCGGCAGATGCTCTCGGTGGGCGAGCAGGCGCCGATGCGGGAGTCGATCGCGCGGCAGGCGTCGTCGTTGGCGCAGGTGTACTTGCAGAAGCCGTCGACGCACTTCTGCGAGCCGGTCGCGCACTGGGTGTCGCCCGAGCACTTGGGATCGGTGCGCTCGTCGGGGATGCAGGCGCCGCCCACGCAGCGCTGCGTGGGATCGGGCTTGCCGTCGGCGCCGAGGCACTGGTCGTCGCTCGCGCAGCCCGCGCTGCAGCGACCGTCGACGCACTTCTGGCCGCTCGGACAGGCGGCGCCGCCCGCGGCGGGGCCGCACACCGGCTTGCCCTCGACGCAGTAGCCCTTGTCGCTGCAGTCGTAGCCGGGTGCGCACGCGGCGACGCCCGCGCCGCACGCCGTCTCGCACTTGCTGTCGACGCAGAGGCGGCCGGTGCCGCAGTCGCTCGAGTACTTGCAGGTGCACGAAGCGCCCTCGCAGGGCGGCGCGGCGACGCACTTGCCGTCGACGCAGAGCGCGTCCTTGCCGAGCTTCTCGCAGTCCTTGGCGATGGCGCAGGCGAGCGGGTCGACCGGATCGATGCCGGGCGGCGTGCACAGGTTCTTCTTGCAGACGAGGCCCTTGCCGCACTCGCCGTCGGCCTTGCAGGGCGCGAGGCAACCGAGCGAGGTGCAGACGCTGCCGCCGGTACACGCTGTGTCGCCCGCGTAGCCGCAGGGGACGAGCGCCGGCGAGGGCACGGCCTTGCAGCCGTAGCCGTCGCACTCGTAGCAACCGGTGGAGTCGCAGCGGTACTCGGTGCTGCTGGGCCCACACCCGGGGGCCGCGAGCGCGAACCCGAGCAGGCCGAACGAAGCCATCGCCAGCGCCGCGCCGAACCGCTTAACGGAGGGGGTGGCAGAGGGACGGGACGACCGTGTCGACATGCGGAGACCTCCGAGGGGCTGTGGCTGGACCTCGAGTATTCAGGTTTCGTGCCGCGGCAGCAAATCTCCGGTTCACCGACAGATTGCCCGCGGACATGGGGGGCTGTGAACGGGGCGATACGGTCGCCGTGAAAGCGGTGGCGCGGCAAAGCGACGCACGGCGACCGCCCGATGCGGCGCAAGCGCCTTCGTCTTTGCGCTTGCCCTAGTCCGGACCATCGACGCTCGGCGCGGTGTTAAGCTACTGCGGTCCGGCCGTGTCCACCCAATCCGACCCCCCGAACCAGGACCGCTTCAGCGGCGGCTCCGGCTTCGAGTCGGACCGGCCGACCAAGACGAAAACCGTCGTCACGGTCATCCAGCCCCCCTCGTCCACCGCGCCGCAATCGGGCTCCGCGGCCGCCTGCCTGGTCATCATCTACGGGGCAGATCTCGGTCGCCGCGTGGTGCTCGACGGCAACCCGCTCGAGATCGGGCGCTCGGTGAAGTGCGATCTCCCGATCGACCAGGAGTCGGTCTCGCGCAAGCACGCGCGCCTCTCGTGGGACGGAACGCGCTACCGGCTGACCGACCTCGGATCGACCAACGGCTCGTACGTGAACGACGAACTGTGCACCGAGCGCTACTTGAAGGACGGCGACCAGCTGAAGATCGGCCGCACCATCCTCAAGTTCATGACCGGCGACAACATCGAGACGGCCTACCACGAAGAGATCTACCGGCTGATGACCTTCGACGGTCTCACCCAGGTCCACAACAAGCGCCACTTCCACGAGACCCTCGATCGCGAGGTATCGCGGAGCTCGCGCTACGAGCGGCCGATGTCGCTCGTCGTGTTCGACATCGATCACTTCAAGCGGGTCAACGACACCCACGGTCACCTCGCGGGGGACGCGCTCCTGCGGCAGCTCGCCTCGCTCGTGCGCGGGCGCATTCGTCGCGAGGACCTCTTCGCGCGCGTCGGCGGCGAGGAGTTCGCCGTGCTCCTCCCCGAGATCGACATGGAGGGCGCACGCCAATTCGCCGAGAAGATCCGCAAGCTGGTCGAGCACCAGCAGTTCCACTTCGAGGACGTCAGCATCGGCGTCACGCTCTCGCTCGGGATCGCCGAGCTCCGCGCGCCGTACAACACCGGCGAGATGCTCTACAAAGCGGCGGACGCCGCGCTCTACGCAGCCAAACAGGGCGGCCGCAACCGCGTCGAGCTCGACAAGTAGGAGTGGGCCGGTCGTCGCTCAGGCGTCGAGGACGACGCCGGTTTTGAGGGCTTTGGCCACGAGCGAGCGCATCTCGGCGTAGGTGTCCTCGGCGACCGGCGCGAGCGCTTCGGCTCCGAACAAGTGACGGAGCGCAGCCTTCAACGAGGGCGTCCGCGTCGCCGCGATCGCCGCGCGGGCGAGGGCGTCGCGGACGCTCGAGTCGAGCGCCGTCGAGGCGCCCATCGCGTCGTTGGGGATGGGCCCGAACGTCGCGAGCACCTTGATCGGCCGCGCGTTGCTGCCGTCCGGATCGGTCCAGCCGCCACGGACGATCTTGCCGTCGGGTTGGATGGTGGCGAACGTGGCGCCGACGTCGGCGTTGCCCTCGACGACCGCGCGCACGACCTCGGCGTGGCTCTGGGCGAAGGTCTCCTGCGCGAATGCCGTCGTCGGGTCGACGCCGTTGGCCGCCAGCAGCAGCCGCGGAAATACGTAGCCCGCGGCCGAGCTGCGATCGACCCACACCGCGCGGGTGTCCCTCACGTCCGCGAGCGTCTCGATCGGCGATCCGGCGCGGGTGAAGACGCACGCGTGGTAGGACGCCGCCCCTCCCCGCACGCACTGCGCGATCGGAACGACGCGGCCGGAGAGCTCGAGACGGGCGAGGACCACCGGGGGAAACCAGCCGAAGCTCGCCCGGCCCTCGAGGATGGCGCGCTCGAGGGCGCCGTACGAGCTCACCCGCATGGGCGCGACGTCGAGGCCGACGGCGTCCCCCAGGACCCGGCAGAGATCGACGAGAGCCTGACGCGTTCGATCTCCCTCGACCGAGGGGGCGAACCCGAAGACCAGGCGCCGTTGGTCGGGAAGGGGCGGGTTCGATCCGGGTCGGTCGCCCAGAGGCTCTGGGCGCGAGTTTGAATCGCTCGTCAACGCGCCCGAGAGTAGCGGCAGCCGCGTCGAAAGTCGAAAGTCGGGCGTCGATTCCTTGGTACCATCGCGGCCCATGCGCACGAGGTTCCTTGGGCTCCTGATCGTCACGCTCGCCGCCCCGGCAGCGATGATCTCTTTGTTGGCGGGCGGTTGCGGCGGCGGCGGCGGAAGCAGCGGCGGCGGGACGCCCTCGACGCGCGCGAGCTCGGCCAAGAGCGGCGGCGGCGCCGACGCGGCCCTGGTCCCGCCGCCGGTCGACGCGGCGCCGGTCGTCGTCGGCGACGCGCACCACAACGACGACGCGCACGACGGCAACATCTGGAACCCGGTCCTCACCACCGCGGTCGACGCCGCGCCCGAGGCGCCGGCCGGCCCGTGCTGGAAGGGCTTCACGCCCACCGGCAACGCCGAGACCGACGTCGTCGAGCTCGGCCATCGCTGCGCCGCCGGCATGTCGCAGCTCGTGCCGCCGGTGAAGCACAATTTCAAGCAGGGCGAGGCGAAGGTCATCCCCGTCGCGATCGTCCCGGGCTGCTATCGCGTCATCGCGGTCGGCGGCAAGGGAGTCAAAGACGTGAACCTCGAGCTCAAGGACCAAGCCGGCAAGGTGGTGGCGGCCGACATGACCCCGGACGACATCTTCCCGATGATCCACCCGAACAAGGAGTTCTGCGCGCAGGCCGTGCAGTTCCTCAACCTCACGATCTCGGTGAAGAAGGGTACGGGCGACGTGGCTGGTGGAGTGTGGAAGCGGTGAAGCGCCTTTCGCTCGCGTTCGCCCTCACCCTGGTCACCGCCTCGGCCCACGCGCAGGACGCCGCGCATCGTCCGCCCAAGATCACGCCGCCCGGTCGGTCGCTGGCCGGCACCGACGACAGCGACGCGCTCGCGCTCAACCCGTCGCAGATCGCGTTCATGCCGTCCTACGAGCTCCGCTACACGCGGGTGCAGCTCCCGAGCGCGTCGAGCTCCACCTCGCCGATCCACGGCGACGCGCTCGGCCTCGCGTTCCCGCTCTTCTTCGGGTTCGCCACCGGCTTTCGCTTCGAGTCGATGCGCCCGGGCGAGAACGCCGCCCTGCCCGCGGTCCAGACGTGGGCCTGGAGCCTCGCGTTCAAGGCGTCCGACGCGATCTCGTGGGCGTTCGACGTGCGCCACTGGCGTCCGAGCGACGACACGCTCTCGAACGCCACGACGTTCGGCATCTCGTCGTCGATGCGCATGTCGCGCCACCTCGGCTTCGCGTTCGTCGCACGCGATCTCACCGGCGCGCGGGGAGACATCCTCGGCATCGGCCACGGCATCGGCCGCTCCTTCGATTTCGGCTTCGCGATCCGGCCGTTCGCCACCCGCGCGGTGGAGCTCGGGCTCGAGGCCACGGTGTGGCCCGGCGCGACCAAGGGCGACGCGTGGGCGCCGCGCGGCACGCTCGGCATCGACCTCCCACGCATCGGCCGCTTGGTGGGCTCCTTTCAGGCCTACGATCCGATCGGCACCGGCGCGCTCAAGAACAGCTGGACCGCGACCGCCGGCCTCGAGATCGGGCTCCACAAACTGCGCGTCGGCGGCGGAGGGATCTTCGGCAAGGGACTCGACGCCGCGGGCCGCCCCGGCTGGTACGCCACCGCGTCGATCGCCGGCTTCACCCAGCCCGGCGTCGCCGAGACCGACCGCGGCGTCACCATCCGCATCGAGGACACGCCCGGCTCCAAGGGCCACGTGCGGCTGCTCCGCAAGCTCGCGCGCCTCGGCCGCGATCCCACGGTCAAGGGCATCGCGTTCGTCCTCAAGGCCGAGCCCGCGTCGTCCACCGCGCACGCCGAGGAGCTCGCCGACGCGTTCACCGCGCTCCGCGCCAAGGGCATCAAGATCCTCTGCCACCTCGAGGACGGCGGGGGCCGCGGTCTGCTCGCGTGCTCCGCAGCCGACCGCATCCTCGTGCACCCCGCCGGCGGCCTGCGCTTCGCCGGCCTGCGCTCGCAGACGATGTACTTCGGCGAGGCGCTCCACAAGATCGGCATCGAGCCCGACTTCATCCGCATCAAGGAGCACAAGAGCGCGCCCGAGGCGTTCGTCCGCGACGGGCCCACGCCGGTCGCGAGCAAGGATCAAGACGAGTTCCTCGCGGCGATCGAGGGCGTCTACCTCGACCGCATCGCCAAGGGTCGTCGCCTCCCGCGCGACGTCGTGAAGGCGAACATCGCCAAGGGCCCGTTCGTGGCCGACGAGGCGATCGCCGCCGGCTTCATCGACGGCAAGGCGTTCGACGACGAGCTCAACCGCCACCTCCGCAAGGAGATCGGCAAGGTCGTCCGCATCGAGGAGGACGAGCCGCCGGAGGCCGCGCCCGAGTCGTTCGGCCGACAGCCGCGGATCGCCGTCGTCTACCTCGATGGCGACATCGTCGATGGCCGCAGCCAAAAAGTCCCTCTGCTCGGCACCAGGCTCGCGGGCTCGTACACGCTCCGCGACACGCTCGAGAAGGTGAAGAACGATCCCGCGGTCAAGGGCGTCGTCTTCCGCATCGAGAGCCCCGGCGGCTCGTCGCTCGCGTCGGACGTGATCTGGCGCGAGGCCGAGCTGCTCTCGAAGGTGAAGCCCGTCGTCGTCTCGATGGGTAGCGTCGCCGCCAGCGGCGGCTACTACGCCGCGGCGTTCGGCGCGCCGATCTACGCCAACGCGTCCACGGTCACCGGGAGCATCGGCATCTTCTACGGCAAGGCCGACGTGTCGCCGCTGCTCGCCAAGCTCGGCATCCACGTCGTCACCAAGAAGACGGCGCCCAAGGCCGACGCCGAGTCGCTCTACCGCGCGTTCACCGACGAAGAGCGCGTCGAGCTCGGCAAGAAGGTCGCGCAGTTCTACGCCGTCTTCCTCGACCGCGTCGCGCGCGGGCGCGGGTGGACGATCGAGAAGGTCGACGCCGTCGGCCACGGCAAGGTGTGGACGGGCGGCCGGGCGAAGGATGTGGGCCTCGTCGATTTCGTCGGCGGGTTCGACGCAGCGCTCGAGGCAGTGCGCCTCAAGGCCGGCCTCCCGCCGGACTGCGCCGTCGTCGAGCTCCCGAGCGACAAGACAGGGCTGCTCGATCTCGTGCTCGACGCGTTCGGCGTCAGCGAGAACGTCCCGCAGGTCGCCGCGCTGCCCAAAGCGCTCGCGCCCTACGCCGACGCGCTCGCGCCCTTCGCGGTCTACGCGCCCGACCAGCCGCTCGCCCTCTTCGAGGGCTTCGTCGCCCCCTGAGCCGCGACCGTGAGGGAGCGGGTTGTCGGGGTTGTCGGGGAGCGACGACCCGCTCGCTGACGCGCGCGGCTCCGTGCGCGGCGTCGACGGGTCGCCTACGCGTCGCGATAGCCGCGCACGTTCGCCGGCGCCTCGAGCGCGTCCAACGCGGCGCGCGCCTCATCGAGGAACTCGCCCAGGACCTCCATCCGCGTCTGCCCGTAGAGGGCGTCGTTGTGGCGCAGACGTGCGCGGACGCCGCGGCGCTCGAGCACCAACCGATCGACGAGATCCGCGACGTACTCGGAGCGGACCTGGAAGTCGCCGTTCGGCGCTCGGTCCCTCGAGAAGTACTGGCCGTACATTCGGTGCCACTCCTTCATGTTCGTCGGCGCGCTCATCCCTTCACCGGCGGCTTCGGGGGGCTCGACAGCTCGGCCACGTCCTTCTGGTACTTCGACGGATCGTTCGCGTACTCATCGACCATCGCGTCGACGCCGGCCCGGAAGCCAGCGTTGTTCGTGTAGGCGTCCGCGAACTCCGCGTCCTTCATCGCCTTGCCGAGCTCGGACGGCGTCTTCACGTCGTGCTTGATCGCAGCGGCCTTCCCCATGCGTACGTCGGCCGCGATCGTCTTGTCGGCGCCGTGCTCTTTGGCGAGGCGCTCGAACACCTCGACGCGCTCGTCGAGGCTGCTGGTTCCGTGCGCGAACTGCTTGCCCTCGGGGGACATCGAGGCGACGGCCGCGTCGTACTGCTTCTGGGAGATGAGGCCTTGGTTGAGGAGATACTTGTTGATCGTGACCTGCGCATACTCGTTGTGGATGACCTGGCGGCGCGCCTCGCCGTTGGTCTTCGCGTCGTTCACGACGTCGGCAGAGAGCTTGCTGAGGCCGTAGACCGCCTTCAGCGCCGGCGGGATCGGCAGCCAGCTCGGACCGAACCCCTTCGGGGCCGTCCACGGGTTGCCGGCCTTCATCACGCTCGGCGCCATGACGGTCACGACGATCTCACCGAACTGGAGGCCGAACTTCCCGGCCTTCTTCGCGCTCTCGAGCACCGAGTTCTGCTTCTGCCAGCTCTCGTACGTGTCCTTGGTCGTCTTCTGGTCGTCCTTGACGACCTTCTTGGCCGTCGCGTCGGCCAGCTTCGTTGCGTCGTCGTTCAGCGGGTATTTCCGGCCGCCCACGGGATCGAGATGGGACATGATGACCTCCGGGACAGAGGTCGACCGCGCCCGCTGCGCGGTTGCGTGCGGCCGGGGGCCACGATGGCTCGGATGCTCGAGCAAGGTCCGGGCCGGGTCGGTTGACCGGCCACTTTTGCTGCGCTAAACCGCGCGCCCCCGCAGGGAACGCCGATCCGACCCGCGCTTTTGCGCCAATGCCCACGATTCCCGTGGGAGAGGCGCGAAGTCCGTGGCGGCGCCCGTGTCTCTGCCGGACCGAAAGAGAAACCAACGCATGGCGCAGACCGAGACGTACCACCAGAGCTCCGGAGGAGGAGCTGATTCATTCGCGGCGCTCTTCGAGGCACAGATCGCCGGCGGCGACATTGGCCGCGAGGGCGAGATCGTTCAGGGGACCGTCGTCAAAGTGCACCGCGACCAGGTCGTGGTCGACATCGGCGGCAAGAGCGAGGGCGTCATCGCCCTGAATGAGTTCGCGGACGCGACCGGACAGGTCGAGGTCAAGCCGGGCGACAAGGTCGACGTCTTCATCGAGGCCCGTGAGAACGACGACGGCCTCGTCACCCTCTCCAAGGAGAAGGCTGACAAGATGAAGGTGTGGGACGAGATCAGCTCCGCTTGCGAGCGTGACGAGCTGATCGAGGGCACCATCTCGCAGCGCGTGAAGGGCGGCCTCTCGGTCACCATCCGCGGCGGCGTGAAGGCGTTCCTCCCGGGGTCGCAGGTCGACCTCCGCCCGATCCGCAACCTCGATAAGCTGATCGGCCAGACCTACCAATTCAAGGTCATCAAGTTCAACAAGAAGCGCGGCAACATCGTCCTGTCGCGCCGCGTGCTCCTCGAGAAGGAGCGCGACGAGATGAAGGCCTCGACGCTTGCGAACCTCGAAGAGGGCAAGGTCGTCAAGGGCGTCATCAAGAACATCACCGAGTACGGCGCGTTCGTCGATCTCGGCGGCATCGACGGCCTGCTCCACATCACCGACATGAGCTGGGGCCGGGTCAACCACCCGTCCGAGCTGTTCCAGGTCGGCGACGAGGTCACCGTCAAGGTCCTCAAGTACAACCCCGAGACCGAGCGCGTCAGCCTCGGCCTCAAGCAGACCCAGGACGATCCGTGGCACCACGCCGAAGAGGCGTACCCGCCCGGCAAGCGCGTCCGCGGCAAGGTCATGTCGATCGCGGATTACGGCGCCTTCATCGAGCTCGAGCCCGGTGTCGAGGGCCTCGTGCACGTGAGCGAGATGAGCTGGACCCGCAAGGTCAAGAAGCCCCAGCAGATCCTCGAGGTCGGCCAGGAGATCGAGTGCCAGGTGCTCGAGGTCGACGCGAAGGCCAAGCGCATCTCGCTCGGTCTCAAGCAGCTCGAGCCCGATCCGTGGTCGCTCTTCACCGAGAAGTACAAGCCGGGCGACAAGGTCTCCGGCAAGGTCCGCAGCCTCACCGATTACGGCGCGTTCGTCGGCATCGAAGAGGGCGTCGACGGCATGGTGCACAAGAGCGATCTCTCGTGGACCCTCAAGGTCAACGTCCCCGGCGACCTCGTCCACAAGGGCGACGACGTCGAGGCGATCATCCTCTCGATCAACCACGACGAGAAGAAGGTCTCCCTCGGCATCAAGCAGCTCTACGACGATCCGTGGGCCCGCCTCGTGTACGACTACCCCGCGGGTACCGTGCTCGAAGCCAAGGTGCTCTCGGCCTGCGAGTACGCGATCTTCGTCGAGCTCCGTCAGGGGGTCGAAGCGCAGATCAACATCAACTCGGCGGCCGAGGCCGAGAGCGTCAAGCGCGGCGAGACGATCAAGATCTCGATCGACTCCGTCGATCCCGTCGATCGTCGCGTCAACGCGAACCGCGCCGACGGCGCCGCTGCCGAGGCCTCGCCGGCCAAGGCGGAGGCCGCCGAGGGCGCGACCGCCGAGGGTGGCACGCCCGCCACCCCGAAGGCGGCCGCCAAGCCCAAGGCCGCTACCAAGGCCAAGGAGTCGATCGCGCCCGCCGCCCCCAAGGCCGGCAGCACGCTCGGCGATCTGATCAAGCAGAAGCTGGGCGACCAGCTCGAAGTGAAGAAGTAGGTCATTCGCCTGCGCTGAGAGGCCCCGCTGACCGAGAGGTCGGCGGGGCTTTTCGTTTTTGCACCGAGCGCCGAGCGCCGAGCGTGCCGCCCTCACATCCGCTGGGCGCAAGGCGCTAGGCGTTCATCACCACGAGCGACTAGCGGCGGCCACGCGACAGCTGTAACAGCAAGCCCGTGCCGACGAACGTATGGGCTCCGTGGCGGATGGAATACATCCTGTCGCCCAAGGACAAGGACGCCGGCGCGCGTCCCGGCGCCTGCATCTTCTGCAACTTCCCCGGCGCCTCGCCGAGCACGTTCCGCGAGAACCTCGTGCTCGCCGTCAACGAGCACGTCGCGGTGATGCTCAACCGCTACCCGTTCGCCGCCGGCCACCTCCTCGTCATCCCCCGCAAGCACACCGCGCACATGGAGGACCTCAGCGTCGACGAGAACGACGCGCTCTTCCGCGCCGTGCGCGACGTCGGCTCGCGCATGCGGTCGTTGATGAAGCCGCACGGCCTCAACTACGGGATCAACGAGGGCGTCGCGGCGGGCGCCGGCATCGCCGAGCACCTGCATCTGCACATCGTCCCGCGGTGGTCGGGCGACACCAATTTCATGCCGGTCATCGCCGACGTGCGCGTGATGCCGGAATACCTCGACGACGCCTACCGTCGTCTCTACCCGGCGTTCGCGGACTTCCCGGGCGCCGCCCCCGCGCCGTGAACGACCAGCCCGATCGCGAGCCCGCGCTCAGCCTGCCGGGGCGCCCTGCCCGCGTGTCGCGGCGCAGCTGGTTCCTCGGCGTGAGCGCCGTCGCCGTCCTCGCGGTGCTCGTCGCGGCGCGCGAGGTGCTCCTGCCCTTCATCCTCGCGCTGATCATCGCCTACGTGTTCACCCCGGGCGTGCTCTCGATCGAGCGGCGCGGCGTGCCTCGGTGGGTCGCGATCGTCGGCATCTACGCGGTCACGCTCGGGACGCTCTACGGCTTCGGCGCGCTCGCCGCGCCGCGCATCGCCGTCGAGGGCCGCGCGCTCGTCCGCGAGGTGCCGAAGCTCCTCAAGCACCTCCAGGAGGAGGTCATCCCCGAGTGGGAGGAGAAGCTCAAGGGCCTGTCGCAGACGGCGGAGGAGGCCGGGCCGAAGGCGCCGGTGCCCTCCGCCGCGTCGGTCAAACCCCCGTCGACGGCCCCCGAGGAGCACCAGCCCGCGATCACCCTCTCGCCCAACGCCGACGGCTTCGACGTCGAGGTCGGCAGCGGCTTCGAGGTCTCCCCGACCGAGGGCGGCGGCTGGAAGGTCGAGGCGTCCGAGGCGCGCAAGAAGGGCGGCATGCAGCGGGCCGTCCACTACGTGCAGCGCAACTACGTCGAGCTCGTGCGCGGCGGCGTCGCGCTCGTGAGCAACGTCGCGCGCGGCATCTTCCTCTTCTTCATGACGCTGATGCTCGCGGCGTACATGATGCTCACGCACGAGGCGATCCTCCGCTTCTTCCGCGGGCTCGTCCGCGCGCCGGCGCGGCCGGACTTCGACCGGCTGCTCGTGCGGATCGACCGCGGCCTGTCCGGCGTCGTCCGCGGACAGCTCCTGATCTGCCTCGTCAACGGCGTGCTCAGCGCGATCGGCTTCGCGCTCATTGGCCTCAAGTACTGGCCGGTGATGGCGCTGGTCGCGGCGGTCGGCTCGCTGATCCCGATCTTCGGCTCGATCCTCTCGAGCGTCCCCGCGGTCGCGATCGGCCTCACCCAGTCGCCCGCCACCGCGTTCCTCGTGCTCGGTTGGATCCTGCTCATCCACCAGATCGAGGCGAACTTCCTCAACCCCAAGATCATCGGCGACGCGGCGCACCTCCATCCGGTGCTCGTGGTGTTCGTGCTGCTCGTGGGCGAGCACTGGTTCCACGCCGCGGGCGCGCTGCTCGCGGTGCCGTGTCTCTCGGTCGCGCAGTCGCTGTTCCTCCACTTCCGCGAGGTCGCCGACGCCGACGAGGTCACCGGCTTCGGCGCCCCACCGCCCCCACGGCTCTGAGCGCCCGTCGCTACTGCTGCGGGAGCCGCGCCTTGGCCTCGGCCAGCGCCTCTTCGTCGGTCACCGAGAGCTCGATGTGGATCGGGGCGTAGGGCTCGGTCTGGTAGACGCGCGTCATGCGGAGGCGCGTCATCTCGAGGATGGCGAGGAAGGTGATCACGTAGTCGAAGCGGGTGGTCGCGCCCTCGAAGATCTCGTCGAACTGCATCTTCGGGCGCATGCGCATCACTTCGACGAGCTCGTGGATGCGCTCGGTGATGGTGATGCGGTCGGTCGTGACCTCGTGCTGGATCTTGACCTTGGCCTTCGAGAGGACCGACTGGAACGCCTCGATCAGCTTGAACACGCTGAACTCGGCGAGCGGGCCGTCGCCAGCCGACTGCGTGGGGAGCGGCGGGCGCACGAAGACGTCTCGGCCGGCGACCTCGCGGCTCCCCAGCTTCTCGCCGGCGTCCTTGTATTTTTGGTACTCGAGCAGGCGCCGGATGAGCTCCTCGCGCGGGTCGAGCAGCTCGCCGTCCTCGCCCTCCTCGGCGTCCTGCTTCGGGTCGGGCGGGAGCAGCGTCTTGCTCTTGAGGTGCACGAGCGTCGCCGCCATCACCAGGTATTCGCTGGCGATGTCGATGTGCAGCTCCTTCATGAACGAGAGGTATTCGAGGTACTTCTCGGTGATGAACGACACCGGCAGCTCGGTGATCGACAGCTCGTGCTTTTGCACGAGGTGGAGGAGCAGATCGAGCGGGCCCTCGAAGCTCGGGAGCGCGACGCGGTAGGTCGCCTCGCCAAGGTCGCGGAACGGCTGCTCGGCTTCTTCCTTCTTCTGGGAAGCCTCTTTCTTCCCCGCCTTGGCCGACATCGCGTCTTCGTTGGTACCCGCGTTTTTGCTCGGGCGGAAGCCCGCCGGATCGACTATCGCGATTCCGTGGCCCGGCTGTTCCAGCGCGCGAAGGCGGCGGTCGCGAAGATCGCCGAGGCCAACGCGTCGCCGTCGCGCCTGTTCGCTGCCTGCGTCGTCGGCGCGATCCTCGGGAGCACGCCGTTCTTCGGGCTCCACTTCTTTCTCTGCATGGGCGCGGCGGCGCTCCTCCGGCTCAACCCGGTCGCGGTGTACGGCGCGGCCAACATCTCCATCCCGCCGATCGCGCCGTTCCTCGCGTTCGCCTGCATCGAGGTCGGCTCGCGGGCGCTCCACGGTAGGGGCGCCCCGCTCGCGATCGCCGATCTCCGCGCGATCGAGCCGTGGAAGCTCGCCTCCAACGTGTTCGCGGCGTGGATGGTCGGCGCGGTCTTCGTCGGCGGCGCGATCGGCGCGGTGCTCGGCGCGATCGTCGCGCGGATCGCGGCGGCCCGGCAGGCACGCAGAGCGCGCGCCGCCGACCCGTTCGAGCAGGCCGCGCACGAGGCCGTCGCCCGCTTCGCCGGCGAGAAGCCCGGCCACCGCCACTACGTGCGGTGGAAGATCCGCCTCGACCCGGTGTATCGCGCGATCTGCGAGGGCCTGCCCGACCGCCTCGAGCTCGTGGAGCTCGGCTGCGGCCTCGGCATCCTCCCGCTCCTCGTCGTTTCGCTCGGCAGCCACCGCCGGGTGACCGCGATCGACTGGGACGCCCCGAAGGTCGAAGCGGCAGCCCGCGCGTGCAAGGGGCTCCCGATCCACATCGAGCGCGCCGACGTGCGGGAGTACGAGCCGCCGCCGTGCGACGCGATCGCGATCGTCGACGTCCTCCACTACTTCGACGCCGAGGTGCAGCGCGGGATCCTCGCCCGCGCAGCGGCCGCGCTCCGGCCGGGCGGCACGCTCTTCGTGCGCGAGGGCGAGGCCGGCAAGGGGGGCAGCGCCTGGACCCGCATGGTCGAGGCGGTCGCGGTCGCCGTCCGCTGGAACCGCAGCGACCACCGCCCGAGCTTCCGCGCCATCGACGACATCGTCCGCGATCTGTCCGCGCTCGGCCTCACCTGCGAGGTGGTCCCCGTGGCGGGCCGTTTCCATCCGGGCAACGTGCTGGTGCGCGCGACGCGCGCCTCGTGCTAGCAAGGATCGCATGTCGGATCCGGCCACGCGGGGTGCGGCGCTCGGCGCGCTGCTGCTCGCCGCGGTGCGGCCCGGCTCCGACGCGCTCCTGCGCCGGACGATCGGGTGGGCGCGCGATCTCGACCGCCTCGGCGTCGACGTCCCCCTCCCCGTGATCAACGATCTCGGCCTGCTCCTCGCGGTGCCGGTGGGGCAGATCACCCTCGGGGCGCGGCGTCACCTCGCGCCGCTGCTCGCCGCGCGTGCGTCCGCCGCCACGGCGCACAACGCGTACGTCGCGGCCATTCGCACGCTCGCGGCCGATCCCACCGTCGAGCAGATCCGCGCGCTCCGCCCGTCGGACGATCTGATCGTCGTGCTGCTCACCCGTCTGCTCGGCGGCGGCCGCGACGGCCACGCCACATCGCGCGGCGCGCTCCTCGAGCAGGTGACCGCGCAGGAGCTCACCGATCTCGAGCGCCGCCTCCCCGCGCTGTTCGGCAGCGCCCAGCGCGACGCAGACCTCGCCGGGCTGTCCCGGTTCGTCGAGGGGCTCCTTCGCCTGCGCGTGCTCCTCGACACGATCGATCTCGACACGCTCAAGCTGCTCTCGGTGTTCGGCCAGGGCGCGGCCGACTCGGCGGCGGGCGCGTCGGCGCTGTCGAGCATCGCGCAGGTCGAGCTGCTCGCCGCGCTCTCGTCGCTGCAGGCCAACGACGTCGTCAACTTCTCGCTCGAGCTGTTGCCGTCGGTGCTCGAGACGACGCGCCGCTCTGCCCCCGGCACCTACGCGATCGGCGGCTATCAGGGGCTCACCCGGCGCGGCTCGCTCGACTCGATGGTGCTCACCGAGCTCGCCTGGGACGACGACGAGCTCGCCCGAAGGTTGCTCGACGACGAGGTGCTGTTCCACGCGCGCGAGCGCAGCGAGGACGAGGCGGCGCGGGTCCACCTCATCCTCGTGGACGCGTCGGCCTCGATGCGCGGCGACCGCACCACGTTCGCCCGCGGCGTCGCCATCGCCCTCGCCAAGCGCCTCGAGCTCGAGGGCGAGGAGGCGCGCATTCGCTTCTTCGACGCCCGCCTCTACGAGCCGTTCGGCGGCGCCACCGCGCACGCGCGCGGCAAGCGGGGCACGCTCGCTGCGTCGCTGCCGCACATCCTCTCGTTCCGCGGCGAACGCGGGCGCAGCCCGGAGCGCGTGCTCCGCCAGCTGCTCGGCGAGCTCGACGTGCTCCGCACCCGCGACCGCCGCTCGCCGGTCGTCCACCTCATCACCCACGCCGCGTTCTACGCGCCGCGGTCGCTCGTGACCGAGGTCCGCGCGCGCGCGGCGATGTTCGGCGTGTTCATCACCCCCCGCGCCGAGGCGGGCGACGCGCGCGAGCTCGACCTCGACTGGCTCGACGTGCTCGACAGCTACTTCACCGTCGATCAGGCCACCCTCTCCAAGAAGGACGACCGCGCGGCCCGCGGCAAGGAGATCGTGCGCGCGGTCCCGGCGCGCGCTCCGGGCGACGCACCGCCCACGTCGATCCGCGCCGCCACTGTGGGCCCGCCGAGCAGCCGACGCATCACGGAGCTGGCCGAATGAGCGACACCCTCCACGACGCGCTCGGCCGGGGCGTCGATCTCGTCGCGCGCGGCTCCCCCGAGGAGGGCCTCGGGCTGCTCCTGTCGGCGGCGTGGGAGGTCGACGCCGATCCGCGGGACTACGACTCCGTGCTCACCGCCCTCCGCCGCGCGTACACCACGCTCGAGCGCCCTCGCGCCGTCGCGTCGGTCGCCTGGTACCAGGGCGGCTCGGCCGTCGATCCGAACACCTTCGTGCGCGCGCCACCGGTCGATCACGCGCGCACCCATCGCCTCCTCGGCGACGAATCGCTCGCTGCGCGTCTGTTCGAGGAGGGCTCCTTCCTCGCGCACGCGGCGGTCGCGCGCGAGCGCGGCAACGACTTCAACGGCGCGCGCGCGCTCTGGTCGCGTCTCTCGCATCGGCTGTCGAGCGGCCCGGTGGTCACCTCGGCCGCCTCCACCGGCGCCGCGGCCGCCGCCGAGCAGATGTACGTGCTCGGCCTCATTCGCTACAACATCGCGCGCAACTCGCCGGCGTCCCGCGCCGATCGCGCGCGACGCGACGCGATCATCGCCTCGGTCGCCGCGCTCGAGGACGCCGCCGGCCGGTTCGAGGCGCTCGGCATGCGCGAGCGCGCGTTCGACTGCTACAACGCGCTCTGGTCCATCGGACAGACGTCGGCCACCTTCGAGCACGTGCTCGAGGGCCGGGTCAACGCGATCCGCATCCTCCGCGAGGACCACCTGCAGCAATACGCGCTGCAGCAGTTCGACGAGTCGATCGCCGCCGCCGAGGCGTCGGGCGAGTTCTCCGCCGCGGCCACGTTCGCGCGCGAGGCCCTCGCCTACGCGCGCGCGCTCGGCCTCGACGCCGACGCGCACGGCTACGCGCGCCGCTCGATGGAGCTCCACGTCGGCACGGCGCGCGCGCTCCT
>JALHOE010000090.1 GCA_022843175.1 Deltaproteobacteria bacterium | reverse complement strand
GGCCGCGCCGGCCGCGTCGTCCGCGGCGCCCGCCGCAGCCCCGGCGCCCGCCAGCTCGACCGTGGGTCAAAAATAACCCCACGGGTCAGTTCGGACCCACCGACGGCCTCGTGAAAAAGCCCTTAAGGGGGCTTGTTGATGAACCGCATGAGTCGTTTTTGACCCATGCCTCACCTCTAACCATAAAGATATCGGCCGGTTACGAGTTGGCGCGTTCTTCGCTCCAGGGATGGGACGCCCGAGACAACGGGCATTCCTTCTGGAGCCAACGCCGATGCTCACTTCGCCGCCGATCTTCCGCACCCCGAGCGCCGAGGAAGTAAACCGCCACATGCCGCTCGTGCGGCAGGTCGTTGCGCGGTTCCTTCGCCGGCTGCCCGCGAACGTGCTTCGCGACGACCTCGTCGCGGCGGGAATCCACGGCCTCATCGACTCGCTGCGCAAGAACGGCGGCGACGCCGGCGCGACGTTCGAGAGCTACGCGCGCATCCGTATCCGCGGCGCGATCCTCGACGAGCTCCGCACGCAGGACTGGCTGCCCCGGCGCGCCCGCTGGGCCGCCCTCGGCAAGCGCGCCGCGACGGACGAGACCCCGATCGCGGTCGTGGGCATCGAGGACCTGACGCCGCGCGAGCGCACGAGCAGCTTCGTCAACGACGAGGAGAAGGATCCGAGCGAGCTCCTCGAGGACCGCCAGGAAGCCCATGTGCTCAGCGAGGCGATCGAGCAGCTGCCGGTGCGCGAGCGCACCATCGTGCGTATGCACTACTTCCAGGGCGCGCGCTTCAAGGACATCGGCGAGGTCCTCGGCGTGAGCGAGCCCCGCGTCTCGCAGCTCCACAGCCGCGCCATGGGCCACCTGAAGAAGATCCTCGGGTCCGCGGCCCCCGCCGCCGCCTGAACAAAAACACCGGAGCCGCGAGCGTCAGCGAGCGGGTTGCGTCGATGGGCAACCCGCTCCCTTACGGTCGCGGCTCCAAACGTTTTTGGACGCTCAGCCGTGGTCGCAGCCGGGGCCGTGCACGTGCTCGCCCGGCGCCTCTTCGAAGACGACCTCGATGCCGAGCTTCTTGAAGAGACCGCGCATGTCACCCGACGGCAACCCATGCGAGCCCGTGAGGCGACGGTCGAGCGTCTTGGTGAGGTACGACCAGAAGCCGAGCTTGTCGATCGAGCGGAGGTCGCGGGTGGTGACGTTGAGCCGCACGAAACGCGAGAGCTCGGGCACCCAGATGCGCCGGCTCTGAACGTTGAGCCGCTGCCAACGCTTGGTCTTGATGTTCGAGTGCGAGACGTTCTGCGCTCGAACCTTGTGCTTGCCCGTCAGATCGCTGCGCGCCATTGGCTATTCCTCTACGAAAGGGGGCGGAACCCTACGCGGCGAGGGTCGACCTGTCAACCTCCCCAGAGGCACTTTTCTGAAGCCGGATCGCGCGAGAATCGCTCGCGGCTGCCGTCCCGCTCAAACCCGCTCAAACTCCCAGGAAGAGCCGGTGCGCGAAGTTCCTCTCGAGCCTGGCCCGGAGGACTTTGTCCGCCGCCGTCTCGACGTCGTACTCGACCCGCTTGAACTCGAACCGGCGGGTCGTCGTGTCGAAGACCGTGTAGCTCGCGCGGTTGTCGTAGTCGCGCGGCTGACCGACCGACCCGACGCTGACGATGTACTTGCGGTCGGGGTGCAGGGTGAGGTCGACCGCGGGGAGCTCCTCGACCTCGTTGCGGGTGAGCGCGAACACCTTGCAGAGGTGCGAGTGGCCGATGACCGTGAGCTGGCCGAGGTCGTCGAGGATCGGCAGGCACTCGCGCGCCTGCTCGGGCGCGAAGATGTACTCGAACTCCTCGATGCGGACCGGTGAGCCGTGACAGAGGTCGACGCCGAACTCGTCGAGCTTCTCGCGGTAGGGGAGCTGCTTGAGCCACGCCATGTTCTCGGGCGAGAGCATGGCTGCGTGCGTGTCGAGCGCGTGGCGCGCGGCCTCGTAGTAGTAGGAGTAGTCCATTCGACCGGCGACCGCCGCGTCGTGGTTGCCGAGGATGGTCAGCCGCGCGAGCCGGCGGATGATGTCGACGCACTCGTTGGGCGAGCCGCCGTAGCCGACCGAATCGCCGAGGCAATAGAAGACGTCGATGCGCTCCTTCTTGTACGCTTCGAGGACGGCCGACAGTGCCTCGTAATTGGCGTGGACGTCGCTGAAGATCCCAAGACGCATCTGAACCCCCGAGACTAGAACCGTCCGCCCGGCGTCGCCAGCGTTAGCTTTTTCGCCCCCCGAAACGCCTGTAGCCATGAGCCAAGACGAGCTTCCCGAGCCGCCCGCCGAGATCTCCGACCTCGCGTTGGCATGCATCGCCTATGTCGAACGTGCGACCGGAATACGCCTCGACTACACGATGGAAACGCTCCCGATCCTCGATCACTACATCCGCGAGGTCCGCGCGGACGCGGTCACCAAGCCGGAAGTCGTCGAGGTGACCGCGGCGGCCGCCGGCGCGTACATCGGCGAGGTCATTCGGCGCAAGCTACCGCTCGGCTGGTTCGCCCCGCCCGGTGAGTATCGCCGCTGGCGCATCGAGCTCGAGAGCGTGTTCCTCTCGGTCAATCCGATCGGCATCGCGGTCGAGGCGATTTACCTGCAGCCGGCCGAGGGCTGGGGCGCGCACTTCCGTATGCGCCCCGAGGACGAGCGTCGCGCCGAGGCGGCGCTCGAGATCCTCCCGCAGATCAGCGAGGACGAGTTCTACGCCCCCTCCAGTCGCGTCGAGGTCCTCGAGATCATCGTCGACGCGATCCTCGGCAGCATCGACGAGCCACGTCGGTACACCGCGGACGACTACGGGCCGTTCCGCGCCGAAGCGATCGGTGAGGCGCTCGACAAGGGCGGCGGCACCCACTGAGCGACGCTCGCCTTTCCGGGCACGTCGACCTCGGCAGCCCGCTCGACGATCTCTCCGAGCGGCGTGCGCCACTCGATGACGTAGCGTGAGGCCCGCAGCGCCACGGCGCGCTCCGCGCCGCCCGCGAGCACACCTAGCGACACGCCGTCGATCACCGCGAGCTTGGGCGTCGGTGTCTTGTTCGACAGCTCGAGCGACGCCGGATCGCCCTTGGCGCGGAGCGTGAGCAGCGCATCGCCCGTCGCGAAGGCGAACTTCCCGTCGGGCACCGGCGCGCGCGACGCAAAGGAGCTCGGCGGCGGGAAGGCCACGTCGGAGCGCGCGATCGTGCCCTCGCGGAGGCTCGTGACCTCGAGGAGCAGGCCGCCCCCCGTCGCGTACCCGATCTCAGCGCGCACCGGGATCATGGCCTCGGCGCACGGCGCGCCGCCGAGCGCTCGATTGGACGCGATGAGCTCGAGGAGCGTGCGGCAGAGCGCTTCGCCACCATCGAGGGCCTCACCGGTCTCGCCGGCATCGCTTCGCGCATCGGACCTGGGCGCGGCCCGCGGCGCGCCGGGCGGCGCGATCTGATCGAGATCGAGCGTGCCCCACGCGGTCGAGATGCGCGTCCGCACCGTCGCGCGCCCGAGGTGCGTGCTGGCCCCGAGCTGGGCGACCTGCGAGGCGGCGAGCGGCATCACGTCGACGCGCCGGTCGTTGAGCAACGAGCGCAGCGCGCCGTTCGGGACGACGCGATACGCGTTCCCCGGCAGCACCAGAATGGCGCCGCCGCGCCCGCGATCTCCGCGCAGCTCGTAGCCCTCGTCGATGGCGAACGCGTGCGCACCGAACCGCATCCGCGCGCGGGAGCCCGCGACCGAGGCGCGGATGACGCCGGCGTGCGCGCTCTGCGCGGCGGTCACCATCGCCGGGAGCGCACCGAGGTGGGTGGGCGCGGCGGGCGCGCGGAGCAGCCGGAGCTCGAAGAGCAGCTCGACGCCGAACGAATCTCCCTCGCCGACGTCAGCGGTGAGCGCCTCGCCCGGAGCGAGCGGAACAATTTTGTCGGCTTCGGGCTGAGGTGCCGCGCTCGCCACGACGTTGCCCGAGACGCCGAGCGGTGGGAGTGCGGGTGCGCTCGAGACCGCAGGCGCTGTTCCCTGCGGCGTGCCCGATGCGCCGCCGTCGCGTGACGAAGGACATCCGCACAGGGCAAGCGCGAGCGCGACGGTGAAGCGCATGGCCCTGCCGTTGTTGCCCAATCCCTCGACGCGAGCAACAGGGAGCGCTACGTGGGAGTGAATGTCCGCCGCACGCGAGGGGTGGTTCGGCGCTTTCGGTGGGCGTTTCGTCGCCGAGACGCTCGTCCCCGCGCTCGAGGAGCTCGATCGCGCGTACCGCGAGGTCGTCTCGCAGAAGGCCTTTCAAGACGAGTGGCGCGCGATGCTCGCGTCGTACGTCGGCCGGCCCACCCCGCTCGGCCGCGCTCATCGGCTGCAGGTCCCCGGCATCGGCACGCTGCTCCTCAAGCGCGAAGATCTCTGTCACACCGGCGCGCACAAGATCAACAACGCGCTCGGCCAGGTGCTCCTCGCGAAGCGCATGGGCAAGCAGCGGATCATCGCGGAGACGGGCGCGGGCCAGCACGGCGTCGCCACCGCCACCGCGTGCGCGGTGCTCGGCCTCCCGTGCGAGGTCTTCATGGGCGAGCTCGACGTCGCGCGGCAGGCGCCGAACGTCGCGCGCATGAAGATGCTCGGCGCGCGCGTCATCCCGGTCACCTCGGGCTCGCGCACGCTCAAGGACGCGATGAACGAGGCGATGCGCGACTGGGTCACCCACGTCGCCACCACCTATTACTGCGTCGGCTCCGCCGCGGGGCCGCACCCCTACCCCTCGCTCGTGCGCGACTTGCAGCGCGTGATCGGCGAAGAGGCCCGCGCGCAGTCGCTGGCGGAGCTCGGCCGACTCCCCGACGCGGTCGTCGCGTGCGTCGGCGGCGGCTCCAACGCGATCGGCATCTTCGCGGCGTTCCTCGACGACAAGGACGTCGCGCTGTTCGGCGTCGAGGCTGCCGGCCACGGCGTCGACACCGACAAGCACGCGGCGACGCTGACGCGAGGTCGCGTCGGCGTCCTCCACGGGAGCAAGAGCTACGTGCTCTGCGACGACGACGGCCAGATCATCGAGCCGCACTCGATCAGCGCCGGCCTCGACTATCCGGGCGTCGGTCCGCAGCACGCCGAGCTGCACGCCTCGGGGCGCGCGCGCTATCTGTCCGCCACCGACGACGAGGCGCTCGCCGCCGTGCGCGAGGTCGCGCGCAAAGAGGGCATCCTCATCGCCCTCGAAACGGCGCACGCGTTCGCCGCGCTCCCCGAGGTGGCAAAGACGCTCGGCGGCGCGGACCGCACCGTGATCGTCAACGTCTCGGGCCGCGGAGACAAGGACCTCAGCACGTTGCTCGATCGTCTGGAGCTCCCATGAGCCGCATCGCCACCGCGTTCGCCGAGCACAAGCCGCTCCTGGTCGCGTATCTCTGCGTCGGGGACCCGAGCGTCGAGGCGTCCTTCGACATCGCCCGCGCGCTGCTCGACGCCGGCGCCGACATGTTGGAGCTCGGCGCGCCGTTCAGCGATCCCACCGCCGACGGCCCGGTGATCGCGCGGGCCTCGCAGCGGGCGATCGAGCGCGGCTCGTCGATGCGCGCAGCGATCGAGGTCGGCGCGCGCATCCGCAAATCGTCCAACGCGCCGCTGGTGCTCTTTGGCTACGCCAACCCGATCGTCGTGCGCGGCGAGCGCGAGACGGTGAAGCGCGTCGCCGACGCCGGCATCGACGCGATGCTGGTCGTCGATCTCCCCCCCGAAGAGGGCCAGGACCTGCGCGACGAGGCGCGGGTGCGCTCGGTGGACATCATCCCGCTGCTCACGCCCACGAGCTCGGAGTCGCGCATCGCGGCGGCGAAGAAGGTGGCGTCGGGGTTCGTCTACTACGTGAGCGTCGCCGGCGTCACCGGCGCGACCACGACCGACCCATTCGACGACGCGGCGCGCGCGGCCGCGAGGATGCGCGCGGCGATCGGGCTGCCGGTCGTGATCGGCTTCGGCATCGACTCGGCGGACAAGGCCAAGCGGGCCGCGGCCGGGGCCGACGGCGTAGTCGTCGGCACGGCGATCGTTCGGGCGATCGAAGAGGCCGGCGGCGATGTGAGCCGCGCATGTGCGAATGCCGCGAACGTGGTCCGCGGCATTCGGGCTGGCCTTCGGGCGGGCTGAGTGGGACTCGGGGAGCAACCGCGCGCTCATGCGCGCGGCCCCGTGGTCTGCGGCCCCGTTGTTACTTCGCGATGGACTTGAGCTTGTCGGCGAGCTCTTTGCCGGGCGTGAGCGTGCCGCGGTCGTCGCCGGAGCCCTCGATGCTGAGGACGAGCTCGTCGATGTTCTGGCGCGTGTAGCCGACGGCCTGCGCGTAGACCGGGCAGGACTTCAGCCAGTCCTTCGACTCGATCGGGCTGACGTAGCCCTTCGAGAAGAAGTCCTTCGGGCCGGGGTCGACGTCGAGCTCGCCCGACTTCACCTTGAGCTTCTTCTCTTTGTCGCCGATGAGCGACTCCTTCGCCTTGAGGTTGACCGGATCACCGAAGTCGATGAGGTCGGCCATCGTCATGGGCGGGTCGTCCTTGCCCTGCGGCTTGTTGATCTTCACGCCCCACTTGGCGTGGTCCTTCGGGATCGCGAAGGCCTTGATCTGCGCGTTGGCGTTCTCGAGGCCGTTGGCCTTGGTCATGCCGGCGCGGAGGTCGTCGATGTGCGCGACCTTGTTCATATAGGAGTAGAGCTTCCCGCCCGTGTCCTCGCCGAAGTAGGCGATCTCGCGGCCCTTGAGGTCCGCCGAGGTGAACCCGCTCGACCAGCCCTTGATCGCGTCGATCGTCGGCTGCGTGAGCTGCGCGCTGTTCTGCAGCTCGGACTGCGCGGCCTTGAGCGTGTCCAAGAACTTCTGCAGGTTCTCGTTGGTCTTGACGACCTTCGCCTGGATCTCTTTGGCGTCGGTGCGGGCCTTGCTCGCGACCTCGTTGCCCTTGGTGGCCGAGCCGACGACGAAGCCGATGCCGAGACCGACGACGAGCGCGGCGCCGATGAGGCCGTAGAGGACGCCCTTCTTCGAGGCCGCGCCGGCGACGCCGTGCTCCTCGGTGGCCTGGACGACGACGATCTGCGGCTGCGCCGGGGCGTTGCCGCCGGTGGCAGCGCCGAGCGGATCGTTCGGGTCTGCCTTGGGCGAGACCGAGCGCCGACCGAGGAGGTCGGGCGGCGGCGCAGGAACGGCTCCCGGGGGCGGCGGGATCGCGCCGCCCGCAGCGGGCGTGAGACCCTTCACCGTCTTTGACGGGATGCGCGACTTCAGGTCGATTTTGGGCTTCTTCTGCTCCCCGGCCATCGCGCTCCATAAACGCCGCGAGCACCCGCGACGCGGAAAAAATGAGGTGAACCGACGTAGCCGTTCTCGGCCGTCAGTGTCAACGTTTGCTTGGACCCGGCCGCGGCGATCTCCTCGAATCCTCCCGGCGTCGCAGCTTCTTTGCGCAGACACACCCACACCTGCTACGGTGTGGGTATGGATCGTCGCCAGACCCCGCGAACCCGCGTCGACCTCCTCTTCAACAAGTACATCGACGGCTACCCGCACGTCTGTCGGACCATCGACGTCTCGCCGAGCGGCCTGCTCCTCGAGCGCGTGAACGAGCCGAAGATCGATCGCGAATTCTACCCGGTCGAGATCGGTGTGCTCGATCCGAAGGGAGACCTCGTCGAGCGGCTGTGGCTGTGGGCTCAGCAGGTGTGGAGCGACGGCGAGCGCCAGGCGCTCAAGTTCGTCGGCCTCGAGGAGCGCGACCGCCGCAAGCTGCGCAAGCTGCTCGAGCGCGCCGGCCACATCGAAGCCGCCGTCGCGGTCTGACGAGCCGTTCGCAAGAAGACGGGAGGGCGGAGAGAAGCCAAGCCTGCTGCCGAGACTCGCGGCAGCCTGTCACTCAATCTCCCGCCTCGCCGCCTTCTTGCGAACTACACTGCGCGCGTGCCGAAGGTCCTCGTCGTCGACAACTACGACTCGTTCACCTTCAACCTCGTCCAGTACCTGGGCGAGCTCGGCGCCGAGTGCGAGGTCGTCCGCAACGACGCCCGCACGGTCGACGAAATCGAGCGACAGCTCCCCGAGCGAATCCTCCTCTCCCCGGGGCCGTGCACCCCGGACGACGCGGGGATCTGTCTCGAGGTCATCCGGCGCCTCGCGGGCCGGGTCCCGATCCTCGGCGTGTGCCTCGGCCATCAATCGATCGGCCAGGCTTTCGGCGGGAAGATCGTGCGGGCCCCCCGCCTGATGCACGGCAAGACCTCGCCCATCGAGCACTCCGGCAAGGGGGTCTTCGCGCACCTCCCGAACCCCTTCACGGCCACTCGCTACCACTCGTTGGTCGTGGAACCGAGCTCGGTCCCCGCAGAGCTCGAGGTCACCGCGTGGACCGACGACAACGGCACGCGGACGATCATGGGACTCAAGCACCGAACCCTCGACGTCGAGGGGGTGCAGTTTCACCCCGAGTCGATCCTCACCGAGCACGGCAAGCTGCTGCTCGGCAATTGGCTGGGTCGGTCCCAACCGTGACCTTACGATCGCGGCTCCTTCGATTAGGATGACACCGTGCCGCGCGGACGGGTCCTCATCGTCGATGACGAAGCAAACGCGCGCACCGCGCTCTCGGAGATCCTGCGCGAAGAAGGGTTCACCACCGAGACCGCGGCCGACGGCTTCAAGGCGCTCGGCAAGATCGACGACTTCCAGCCCGAGGTGATCCTCACCGACCTCAAGATGCCGGGCCTCGACGGGCTCGGCCTCATGGAGAAGGCCAAGGAGGCCGCGCCCGACGCCGTCGTGGTGGTGATGACCGCCTACGGCACGATCGGCTCCGCGGTCGACGCGGTCAAACGCGGCGCCGAGAACTACCTCACGAAGCCGCTCGACGACGCCGAGGCGCTGGTCGCCATCGTCGCCAAGGGCATCGAGAAGTCGCGCCTGCTCCAGGAGACGCGGCGCCTCCGCGATCGGCTCCGCGAGCGCAACGTCTTCGGTCACGTCGTCGGCGAGCACGAGTCGGTCAAGGCGCTCCTCGAGATGGTGCAGCAGGTCGCGCCGTCGCGCGCGAGCGTGCTCATCGTCGGCGAGAGCGGCACCGGCAAGGAGCTGATCGCCGAGGCGATCCACCAGAACTCGCCCCGCGCCAACCGGCCGTTCATCCGCCTCAACTGCGCAGCGCTCGCCGAGACGCTGCTCGAGAGCGAGCTGTTCGGGCACGAGCGCGGCGCGTTCACCGGAGCGATCGGGCGACGCGAGGGCCGGTTCAAGCAAGCCGACGGCGGCACGCTCCTGCTCGACGAGGTGAGCGAGATCCCGCCCCCGCTCCAGGTGAAGCTCCTGCGCTTCCTGCAGACGCGCGAGTTCGAGCGCGTTGGCGGCAACGAGACGCTGAAGGTGGACGTGCGGGTCATCGCCGCCACCAACCGCGATCTCGAGGACCAGATCCGGGCCGGCCGCTTCCGCGAGGACCTCTACTACCGCCTCAACGTGGTCACGCTCACCATCCCGCCGCTGCGCGATCGCGCGTCCGACATCCCCGGCCTCGCGAGCTTCTTCCTTCGCAAGTACGCGCAGGAGAACGGCAAACGCATCGAGGGCTTCGACGACGAAGCGATCGACGCGCTCCTCCGCTACCGGTGGCCGGGCAACGTGCGCGAGCTCGAGAACGCCATCGAGCGCGCGGTCGTGCTCGGCAACGGTCCGCGGATCCAGCGCAAGCACCTGCCGAGCAACGTCGTCCCGAGCGACGTGCGCGAGGGCACGCCGAAGGTCCCCGGCGCGACGATCTACGAGCTCGAGAAGTGGGCGATCCTCGAGACCCTCGAGGCGGTGGGCGGCTCCACGTCGCGCGCGGCGACGGTGCTCGGCATCTCGCCGCGCAAGATCCAATACAAGCTGCACGAGTACCAGGGCGGCGGCGAGCGCAAGTCGAAGGTCCCCGAAGAGTGAGCGCCAAGGTCGTCGAGCTCGACAACCTGAAGAAGACGTACCTCGTCGGCTTCATGCGCAAGCCGGTCGAGGGCGCGCGCGGCATCAGCTTCGACGTGCGCGAGGGCGAGATCGTCGGCCTGATCGGCCCCAACGGCGCCGGTAAGACAACGACGATCAAGTGCCTGCTCGGGCTCTGCGCGCCGACCGCGGGCGCCGCGCGAATCCGCGGCATCGACGCGCACGAGCCGCGGGCGCGCGAGAGGGTCGGCTTCCTCCCCGAGAACCCGTACGTCTATCCGTACCTCACGCCGCGCGAGTTCGTCGATCTGTGCGGGCGGCTCTCGGGCATGAACGCGAGCGCGCGCTCGGCGCGGATCCCTCGGGTGCTCGAGCGCACCGGCATCGCGTGGGCCGCCGATCGCCCGGTGCATCGCCTGTCGAAGGGCATGCTCCAGCGCACCGGTCTCGCGGCCGCGCTCGTGGGCGAGCCCGACCTCCTCGTGCTCGACGAGCCCATGAGTGGGCTCGATCCGCTCGGGCGCCGCGAGGTCCGCGACATCATCTTCGAGGAGCGCGCCGCGGGCCGCACCGTCCTCTTCTCGTCGCACGTGCTGTCGGACGTCGAGGCGCTCTGCGATCGCGTCGTGATCCTCCGCGGCGGCGAGGTCGTGGTCTCGGGCGCGGTCAACGACCTGGTCCATCGCGGCGCGACGATCACCGAGCTGACCCTGCGCAACGTAGACGCGAAGAGCCGCGAGGGGCTGCTCGAGCAGTCGCGGCTCCTCCGGGAGATGGGCTCCGACCTGGTCCTCGAGGTCGAGGGAGAGGAGGTCCTGGCCGCGGTCATCGCGCGAGCGCTCGGCGCCGGCGCGACCCTCGTGAGCGCGGTCCCACGCAAGGACAACCTCGAAGATCTGTTCGTCCGCGCTGCGCTTCGCACGGGCGAAGAAGCTCGACCCGACTGAAATTCAAGCAGTTACGTCACCACGATCGTCTCTCGAAGGACGACCTTCCACGAGAGAATCACACGCCAGCCCGGAGGGCTTCGCCCCGCTGTCGGTGCCCCGGACTTCGGTCCGGGGGATTTACCGACAGATCTTGACCCTTCGACATTCTGCCTCCTTCGGCCTACACTCCGCGCCCCCTCAAAGCGGACGCTGCAAGGCGTGCGCACACTCAAGCGGCGGATGCCGCGAGGATCGCGAATGACCCCCGACGAGCCGAAGCCCGAAGGCGCGACGCCCGCAGCGACGCCCGACACGGCAACCAACACCCAAGAGTCGGCGACGACCGCCGAAACCCAGCACACCACCGAGCCGACGAGCGCGTCGCCCGAGTCACGCGAGTCACCCGCGCCTGCCCACGAAGCCTCCGCCGAAGAGGGCGAAGAGGGCGAAGAGGGCGGAGAGGGCGAGGGGAGTGAGGCCGCGCCTGCGCCCGCCGAGGGCGGAGCCGCGCCGACCGGCGAGAAGAAGAAGCGCCGTCGTCGCCGCAAGAAGAAGAAGGACGGAGCGGCGCCGGGCGTGGAGGGTGCGCCGGCCGCCGAGGGCGCCGAGGGTGCGCCGGCCGAGGGTGGTGAGGGCGGTGGTGAGGCCCCCGAGGGAGGCGAGCGACGCGAGAAGAAGCGCCGTCCGCAGCGCGACAAGCCGCCGTTCGGCATCGGCGAAGAGGTCGCGGCCAAGGTCACCAAGGTGCTCGACCACGCGATCATGCTCGACGTCGCCGGCAAGGCGCTCGGCATCTTCGACCGCAAAGAGATCCCCGAGAGCGAGACGCCCAACGAGGGCGAGACGATCATCGGCAAGGTCGGCAACGACGGCGCGCGCGGCGGCTGCGTGGTCCTCACCAAGGACCTCAATCGCTGGCAGACCTCGCGCCTCACCGTGGAGGCCGCGTTCAACGAGAAGAAGCCCGTCGACGGCCTGATCACCGGCGTGATCAAGGGCGGCGTCGAGGTCGACGTCGACGGTCTGCGCGGCTTCGCGCCGGCCTCGCACGTCGATCTTCGCATGGGCGCCGACCTCCATCACCTCATCGGCATGCGCCTGCCGTTCGAGGTCGTGCAGTTCGCCAAGCGCGGCCGCGAGTTCGTGCTCTCCCGCAAGGGCGAGCTCGAGTCGCAGGCCAAGGAGCTCCGGGCCAAGGCGCTCGAGAGCGTCAAGATCGGCGAAATCGTCAAGGGCACCGTTCGCTCGGTGCAGCCCTTCGGCGCGTTCATCGACGTCGGCGGCGTCGACGGCCTGTGCCCGCCCATGGAGGCCTCGCACGAGCACAAGCGGCTCGACGACATCTTCAAGGTCGGCGACGTGGTCGACGTCAAAGTCCTCCGCATCGACGAGAACGGCAAGATCTGGCTGAGCAAGCGCGCCGCCGAGCACGACCCGTGGGAGGGCGCCGAGAAGAAGTACGCGCGCGGCTCACGCCACAAGGGCAAGGTCGTGCGACTCCAGCCGTTCGGCGCGTTCATCGAGCTCGAACCCGGCATCGACGGTCTCCTGCACGTGAGCGACATCTTCGCCCCGCGCCGCATCGCGCACCCCAACGAGGTGCTCAAGGTCGGCGAGGAGCTCGACGTCGTCGTCTCGCGCTTCGAGATGGACAACCGCAAGATCGGCCTGCACGAGGCGCCCAAAGAGGGCGAGGCCCCGATGATGCAGAGCGAGGGCCGCGGCGGCGGTGGTCGCGATGGCGGCGGCGGGCGGCTCGGACCGCACTCGCACGTCAAAGCGGTCGTCGAGGCGCACGAGCCGGGTGGGCTCGTGGTGCGGATCCTCGGTCAAACCGGCCGGCAGGCGAAGGGGTTCGTCCCCGCCCCTGCCACCGGCACCCCCAAGGGCACCGACCTGCGCAAGGCCTTCCCCGTCGGCAAGGAGGTCGAGGCCAAGGTCATCGATTTCGACCCAAAAAGGCCGATCAAACTGTCAATGACCGCGGTCGCCAAGGACCAGGAGCGGACTGCTTTCCGTCAATATCAGAACGAGGTGAAGCAGGCCGCGAAGTTCGGTACGTTCGGCGATCTCCTGAGGAACAAGGGCATCACCAAGTGAGGGCTCTTTCCTGCCAAGGGAGAGGAGAGACGCGATGAACAACGTGTTGAAGGGGATCGCATTCGCGACCATCGCGACGTTCGCGATGGGCAGCACCGGCTGTGACGCGATCAAGAAGATGATCGGTCCTCGCATGGACAAGCCGACGATCGGCACCCGCGTGTCGCAGATCGCGTCGCTCGACGTGAAGAACGAGACCAGCAAGGCCAAGTACCTCGGCTGCGACATCAAGTACTGGAACATGCCGGCGGGCGCGAAGATCAAGCTCGTGTGGCACGTCTACGAAGACGAGAACGGTCACGAGGACGACGATCCGATCAACAAGACCTCCGGCAAGGAGCAGGACGTGCAGGGCAACGGCGTGATCAACGCTTACCTGCAGTCGCTCGACGGCGATTTCCACCCCGGCATCTACGAGTGCAAGTGGGAGGCGATCACCAGCAAGAAGGTCGAGGGCGGCGAGCAGGCTGCCAAGATCAAGGTCGGCGATCTCGGCAAAGCCAAGAAGAAAAAGGGCGGCGACGACGACGACGGCGACAAGAAGAAGAAGAAGAAGTCGAGCGACGACGACTGATTCCCCGCATCTCGGAGCCGCGACCGTCAGGGAGCGGGTTGTCGCTGGTTAACAGGCAACCCACTCGCTTACGCTCGCGGCTCCCGCTTTTTTTGGACTGAAATCATGGCTTCACTTCCCCATCGCCTTCGTTTGTTCGAGCTCCTCCAAGAGAGCGGCCGCCCGCTCCACGTCGCCGAGATCGCGCAGAAGCTCGAGGTCGACCCGACCCTGCAGCCCGGCCTGACGGCGATGCTCGACGACATGGTGCTCTCCGGCGCCGTGCGTGCCTTCCCCGGCCACCGCTACAAGATCGGCAACGAGGCCGCGCCCGAGGAGCGCCAGCAGCGCACCATCCGCGAGCGCAACGGCTACGTCTCGGTCAACGCGCGCGGCTTCGGCTTCGTCTCCGGCGGCGCCCCCGGCGAGCCCGACGTCTTCGTCACGGCCGACATGCTCCACGGCGCCATGCACGGCGACACCGTGACGGTGCGAATCTTCCGCACGAGCTCCCGCGGCCCCGAGGGCGAGATCACCAAGGTGATCCGCCGCTCGCAGAAGCGGATCCCCGGCGTCCTCCGTAAGCGCGGGAAGTCAGCGTGGATCGAGCCCGACGACGCGCGCATGCGCGGACCGATCCCGCTCGGCAAGGTGGACAGGGGCGAGGACGGCGACGCGATCATCGCGGTGATCACGCGCTACCCCGAGCGCCACGACGAGCTGCCCGAGGCCGAGCTCGCCGACGTGCTCGGACGCGCCGGCGACCCGAAGGTCGAGATCGAGAAGGTCCTCGCGCGCGAGGAGATCGTCGAGGGCTTCCCCGAGGACGTCGTCGCGGAGGCGCGTCGCTTCGGCGATCGGGTCACCGAGGAGCAGATGGAGGGCCGCGAGGACCTGCGCCCCCTCCCCCTCCTCACGATCGATCCGGTCGACGCGCGCGATCACGACGACGCCGTCTACGTGCGCCACGCCACCGAGCACGACGGCGAAGAGGCCTCCTACGTCGCGTGGATCGCCATCGCTGACGTCTCGGCCTACGTGCAGCCGAACACCGCGCTCGACGAGGAGGCCAAGAAGCGCTCCACCTCGATCTACCTGCCGGACCGCGCGATCCCGATGTTGCCGCGCGAGCTCTCGACGCACCTGTGCTCGCTGGTGCAGAACGAGGACCGGCTGTGTCTCGCGGTCGAGGTGATCCTCGACGCCACCGGCACGCCGCTCCGCCATCGCTTCGTCGAGGGCGTGATGCGCTCGCGCGCCAAGCTGTCGTACGAGGACGTCGCCCGCGCGCTCGGCTTCAGCGACGACGCACCGCCGACCGCCACGGCCAAGCAGTTCCTCCCGTCCTTCCAGGTGGCCTGGGAGCTGTCGTCGATCCTCCGCACCCGCCGCATGCGTCGCGGCGCGCTCGACTTCGATCTCCCCGAGCCGAAGGTGGTGCTCAACGAGCACGGGATCGCCAAGGACATCGTCCGTGCGCGCAAGGACCCGGGCGTGAAGAAGGCCTACAACCTCATCGAGGAGCTGATGCTCCTCGCCAACGAGGTCGTGGCCGAGGACCTCGCCGGCCGCACCGTGCCCACGGTCTATCGCGTCCACGCCACGCCCGACGAGATGAAGGTCGAGCGCTTCGCCAACCTCGCCACCTCGCTCGGCATGGCGTTCGACCCGGAGCACGCCAAGGACCCGAAGGCCCTCGGCAAGTTCCTCCGCGTGATCGCCACCCACCCGCAGGCCTCGGTGCTCAACACCCTGCTCCTCCGAGCGATGAAGCAGGCCACCTACGACGTCGTGAACATCGGCCACTTCGGCCTCGCCTCGCGCGCCTACCTCCACTTCACGTCGCCGATCCGGCGCTACCCCGATCTCGTCGTCCACCGCGCCGTCCACCGGCTCTGCCAGGAGACGCCGCACGAGAAGAGCGACAACGCCGCCGAGGCCCTCAAAGAGGCCGCGCTCCTCGCGAGCCAGAACGAGCGCAAGGCGATGGAGGTCGAGCGCGAGGTCGTCGACCTGCACCGCGCGCTCCTGATGCGCGACCGCATCGGCGAGCACTTCGAGGGCACCGTGTCGGCGCTGGTCGGCAGTGGCGCGTTCGTCGCGCTCGACGAGCCCTACGTCGACGTGATGGTCAAATACGAGCTGCTCGGCCGCGAGCCCTACGAGCTCGACGAAGAGGGCCTGTGCGCCATTGGCCAGCGCTCCGGCGACGTGGTTCGCCTCGGCGACCGGATGGTCGTGCGCATCGACGACGTCTCGATCGAGCGCCGCACCGTCTACGGCGCGCGTCTCGCGGCGATCACCGCCGAGGGCCGCGAGACGACCGAGCCGCAGCGGCAGAAGCCGGGAAAGCGCGGGCAGGGCCACGGCGACGTGCGCGACAAGAAGCTTGCGCAACGTCGATCTCGGGCTGCCGCCGAGAACAAACGCAAGGGGAAACCCGCCAAACCGGCCAACGCGGGCACGCCTCGCAAGAAGGGTGGCAAGCGTCGTTAGGGTACACTCGGGCGCGTGAGCTCTGGCATTGGGAAGCCGCCGCAGAGGCCGAGTCAGGGCCGCTTGGCGATCGGCACCCGAGCGATGGGTGGCTACGTCATCGACGAGCGGCTCGCGACCGGCGGGACCGCCGACGTGTTCCTCGCGCATCCGGCGAGCGGCGAGCTCCCCGCCAAGCAGGTGGTGATCAAGCGACTGCTCACCTCGCTCCGCTCCGACGCCGCCTCGCGCAACGCGTTCGCCGAAGAGGCCGCGCTGCACCGCCGCTTTCATCATCCGAACATCGTCGAGTGCTTCGAGGTGTCCCATCACGAGGGAGAGCCGTTCCTGGTGATGGAGCTCGTGCTCGGCGCCGATCTCCACCGCGTGCTGCGCGTCGCCCACGTCCGTCGTCGACCGATCGGGGTGCCGGTCGCCTGCACCATCGCGCGCGAGTTGCTGGCCGGGCTCGCGGTCGTTCACGGAGCCCTTGGCGACGACGGCGCGCCGCTCGAGATCGTCCACCGCGACGTGAGCCCGTCGAACATCTACCTGTCTCTGGACGGTCAGGTGAAGCTCGGCGACTTCGGCATCGCGCGCGCGAGCACCGGCCACACGCCGCGCGCGGGCACCCTGGGCTCGGCGATCAAGGGCAAGTTCGCCTATCTCTCGCCCGAGCAGGTCGCGTCCGAGACGGTCGATCACCGCGCCGACCTCTTCGCGGTCGCCAACGTGTTGTGCGAGATGATGCTCGCGCGGCCGCTGTTCCCCGGCTCGGGGCAGCTCGCGGTGCTGCTCGCGATCCGTGACACGCGGGTCGAGGCGCTCGATGGTCCCACGCCGATCCCGCACCCGCTCGTGCAGATCCTCAAGCGCGCGCTGTCGCGCGATCCGGCCAAACGCTTCCAGGACGCCGAGTCGTTCTCGGCCGCGCTCGCACCGTTCGCGCACCCCGATCGAGCCGCGGCGCGCCGCGAGATCGGCCAGCTCGTGCGCTGGGCGCGCGACACCTCGATGGAGCTTCGTGCGGTCGGCGAACACCCCGACCAAACCGCGCCGCCGCCGGTGGCGCTCCCGCAGCCGTCGATCCGATTGGACTCGTCGATCCTCCGCGACGACAGCGGACCGCACCCGCCGGTGCAGATCCTCGCGCCGCCGCCGTCCTCCGAGCCCCGGCCGTCGCCCGAGCCGGCGTCCCCCAGCGACAGGGTCACCGCGGAGTTCACGCCGCTGCCGTCGAAGGTGCGCACGAGCGATGGTCGACTGCTCGGCCCCTTCCCCTACGCCAAGCTCATCGAGCTGGTCGTCACCGGCCGGCTGTCGGCGGAGGACGAGATCGACTTCATGGCCACCGGCTTCGTGCCGCTCTCCGAGATCGACGAGCTCGCGCGCCACCTCGCGCCACGGAGCACCGTCACCAAGCAGCTGCAGGGGCCGGGCGCGCCGGACTGGCATGGGTTCGCCGCCGAGCGCTACGACGAGGACATCGGCGGCGCGATCGAGCCGGGCATCGCGATCGCGCTCTCGTTCATCGCGAGCCGCGAAGCGAGCGGCGTGCTCATCGCGCAGCAGGGTGCGCGCCGCAAAGAGATCTACGTCGATCTCGGGCGCGTCCACCACGTCGCGTCCACCGAGGCGGCCGAGATGATCGGCGAGTACCTCGTCGCGCGCGGGCTGCTCGATCGCGGCGATCTCGACTTCGCGCTGGCCGTGCTCCCGCGCTTCAACGGACACCTCGGCGAGGCGCTGACCGGCCTCGGCGTGCTCACTCCGGTGGCGATGTTCGGCGCCATCCGGGACCAGGGACGCGACAAGATCGCCGACATCTTCACCTGGAGCGAGGGCGAGCTCTCGTTCTACAGCGACGCGCGCGCCGGCCGGGTGGAGTTCCCGCTCGACCTCCCGATCGGCCCCATCGTCGAGGCCGGCGTCGCGTCGATGCTCGACGACCACCACGCCGAGGCTCGCTACCGGCCGTGGCTCGATCGCCGGGTGCGCGTCGCCGAGTGCTCGCCCTCGCTGCGCGAGGCGGGCTGGTCGCCCCGGGTCGTGCGCGCCACCGCGCTCGAAGAGCCCACCCTGGTGCGCACGCTGGTGCGGGAGCTCGTGGAATACGGCGGGACCGAGCACGACGCGATGCGCGCCATCGAGAGCGCGCGCGTCTCGCGCATGCTCGAGTGGGCGTTCTGATCGGGTTGCAACCCGCCCCCTTCCAAGCGAGCTTCCGGGCATGGACGAGCTGACGCCGGATCCGCGGCTGATCGAGAAGTTCGGTCGAAAGTTCGCCGCGGGAGACGTGATCTTCCGCGAGGGGGACGCTGCGAACGAGGCGTTCCTCCTCCAAGACGGTCGGGTGCGCCTGCTCAAGAGGGTGCGCACCGTCGAGCGCTCGCTCGTCGTCCTCAAGCCGGGAGATCTCTTCGGCGAGTCCGCGCTCACCCCCGGCTCCACGCGCTCGGTCACCGCCATCGCGCTCACCGACGGAGTCGCGCTCGCGCTCGCCGAGGCCACGTTCAAGACGCTCCTCCAGAGCAACACTGCGATCGCCGCGCGGGTGCTGCAGCAGCTCGTGCGCCGGCTCCGTGAGCTCGAGGATCAAATCGAGTTCATGATGATCCGCGATACGCAGTCGAAGATCGTCTCGGCGCTCCTCAAGCTCGCGGGCGGCCGCTCCGGCGTCCTCCTCCCCGTGACCCCGATGGACCTCAGCACGAGGGTGGGTCTCGACGTCGACACCGTGAAGCGCACGGTCCAGCAGTTGAGGGACGGCGAGTACATCAAGATCACCGAGGAGAAGCTGGAGATCCCCGACATCGAGGCGCTCCGGAAGCTCTACAATCTGCTCGGCGTGAAAGACGAGATCCAGGGCGAGAAGCCCACCTGATCCACAGGCTGAGACAGCACGCGAGGATTGCAGGGCAAACCCGCGATCCTGTGGAAAACTTGCCCGTTGACCCTGTTTGCCCCGTGGGGTACGCCCGTCGGCCGGGTTTCAGCGCGACCATGGAACGAGGCCCCCACACCACGCATCTCGCCGGCCGGCACGTGCCGCGCCGTGGCCGCGTCGTGCCGCCCCCCGGCGTTCGCCCGCTTGCACGCCTCGACGGCCCCCTCGCGATCGGCGCGCGCTTGCGCCACGAGCGCGAGCTGCGCGGCATGTCGCTCGAAGAGGTCGCGCGCGCCACGCGCATCCCGCTCGCATCGCTCGAGCGCGTCGAGGCCGACCGCTTCGACGACCTCCCCGGCGAGGTCTTCGTCCGCGGCTTCCTCCGTTCCTATGCTCGCGCCATCGGGCTCGAGCCCGACGACATCCTCGCGTTGTACGGCTCGGCGCGGCGGGTTCCCCAGGTGGCGCCGGTCCCGGTCAACGCGTCGCCCTCGCATCGCGAGAGTCGCCGCGTCGGCGTGGCGATCGCGTTCGTGCTCCTCCTCGTGCTCTGCACGATGGCCCTCAGCTTCGTGCTCCGCCCGCGCGGCCGCGACGTGCCGACCGAGGTGTCGTCGGTCACGTCGGTGCTTCCCGTCCGCGGGTGAAGCGCGCGCCTGCCGCGTCAGACCGCGCGTTGGTGCTACGCGTGTCGCCCTACGGCGACGCCGACGCGGTGGTTCAGCTCCTGACCGAGAAGGGCGGCGCGCTCGCGGCCCTCGCGAAGCGCGCGCGGGCGTCGACCGCGAAGCGCACTCTCATCCTCGAGCCCTTTCACACGCTGGCCGTCGAGCTCTCGTCGACTTCTGGCGAGCTCTCGCTGCTCCGCACGGCCACCATCGCGACGGCCCGCACCGCGCTCCTCGAGGACGGAACGCGCCTGGAATTGGCGGGAGTCGCGACGCGCTGGGCGCGCGCCCTCCTTCCGCCGAAGGTGCCGGAGCCCGAGGTGTTCGCGGGCCTCGAGCGTCTGTTGGACGAGCTCGCGGTCGGGCGGCCGCAGGCGGTGTTGGCCTTCGGTCTGCTCCTGCTCGACGCGCTCGGTTACGGCCTCGAGCTCTCGGGCTGCGCGCGATGTGCTCGCGCGCGGCCCGCCGGGCGCGCGGCGTTCGTGAGCGGCGTCGGAGGAGGGGTCCTCTGCGAGTCGTGCCGTCGTGGCGTGACCATCGATGCGCCGCTGATCTCGGGCTCGGCGCTCGACGCCCTCACCGAGGATCGTTGGGCCGAGCTCGCGGTCGACGAACGTCCGCTCGTCGACCGCGTGGTTCGCGAGGCGATCGACCACCGCGCCCGCGCGGTCGGCGCGAGGCTCGTCCCATGAAGCGCGACGTGGTCGTGCTCGGAGAGGCCCTGTGGGACCTCTATCCCGCGCGCGCCCACGAGCGGCTGCGCACGCGCCGCGTCGACCATCGGTGCCTCGGCGGCGCACCGGCCAACGTCGCGTGCACGCTGGCGCGGCTCGGCGTCGAGGTCGCGATGGTGGCCGCCGTCGGCGACGATCCGCTCGGCGCCGCGCTCTCCGACGAGCTCCGCGCCGCCGGCGTCGACGTGGCCGCGGTGAAGCCGGTGGCTGCCCGCAGCGGCATCGCGTTCGTGGAGCTCGAGGACGGGCAACCGAGCTTCATCCCGTATCGCGCCGACACCGCCGACACCCGCCTCACCGCGGAGGACGTGCCCGAGCTTCACGCGCACTGGTTGCACCTCGGCAGCTCGTCGTTCGCGGCCGCCCCGGCGGCGACCGCGCGCGCGCTCGAGCGCGCGGCGAGGGAGCACGCGCGGGTCTCGATCGATCTGAACATCTACCCGTTCTGGTTTCGCGGCGGCACCGACGCGCTGACCGGCGTGATCGCCGAGGCCGACCTGGTGAAGGCGAGCGAGGCCGATCTCCGCGCGCTCGGCCTTCCTCACCCCGAGGCGCTCCACGCGCGGCGCGCGCACGGGATCACGGTCGTCACGCGCGGAGAGCGCGGCGCGATCGCGTGGTGGAGGTCGCTCGAGATGGAGCTCCCCGCCAAACGCGCGCGCCTGGTCGACGCCACCGGCGCGGGCGACGCGTTCATGGCCGGCCTGCTCGCGGGCCTCGCGCGCGGCGCGGGAGACGAGGCGAACGTGCTCCTGCACGCGCTCCGACTCGGCAGCGCGCTCGGGGCGCGCGCGGTGACCGCGATCGGCGCGACGACGGCGCTCCGCGACCTGTCCCGCGAACGCGCGAGCCTCGCGCGCGCCGCGGCGAGCCGCTAAGGAGAGTCATGCCCGATCCGCGCACCACGCCCGTGGCCGTTCGCAGCCCCTACCGCGCGACGCAGACCGAGATCGACTGGGCGGACGGTCATCGCGGGATCTACCCGCACGACATCCTCCGTGGGTACTGCCCGTGCGCCGGCTGCCAGGGGCACGGGGCGCAGATCAACTTCCTCCCCGGCGGTGACACGACGATCAAGACGATCGAGCCGGTCGGCGACTACGCGCTCTCGCTCGAGTGGGGAGACGGCCACAACACCGGCATCTATACCTTCCGCTACCTCCGCGGCCTCTGCCGCTGCGCCGAGTGCGTCCCCGAAGACCGCGCCGCAGACCGCCCCGCGCTCCGCCGGTAGCGCTCGGTGCGCTGTTCGCGCGGTCGTGCGCGTGATCCGTGGTCGTGATCGTGATCGTGAGCGGGCACGGGCACGGGCACGGGCACGATCGGCTCGCGCTTCAGTCTGACGGCTCGCGCTTCAGTCTGACCCGGATGTGCCGGTGAGGCCTCGTGCGCGTGCCCGAGCCCGCTCACGTGCCCGTGCACGCGGACGAGCACGCCCACGAGGAGCGTCCCTAGAGCTTCTCGGCTGCGCGCTTCTCGCAGGCGTGGTCGCCGAGGGCGTTGCAGGCGGCCTTGAGGTAGCGCGCTTCGGGCTGGGAGATCGAGCCGCCGTTGAGGCGCGGGAGGAGCATCGAGCGCACGCACTCGAAGTCCTTGGCGCGCATCGCCGCCGAGTAGTCGCCCTTGTACGAGCCGCACACGCCGGGGGTGGGAACGGGCGCCGTGGAGGTGGGCTTGGTGGTCGCGGTCGCCGTCGTCGCGGTGGGCGGCGGCTTGGTCGTGGTGGCGGTGGGCACGACCGTGGAGGTGGGCGGCGGTTTGACCGTCGTGGTCGCGGTGGGCGCCGCGGTGTGCGTCGGCACCGGCGCCACCGGTCCCGCGTCGAAGCCCTTGTCGAGCTCGCCGAGCATGTCGGCGGCGGTCGTGCGGTAGCTCTCTTCGGCGCCGCTCTGGAGCACGCTCTTGAGGATCGCGCGCTTCTTGTCGACGCTCTCCTCGTCCTTGACCGAGGCGATGGCTTTGTCGGCCCACGCGTTCTCGATCTCGATGTAGCGCGGGTCCTTTCGCAGCGGCGAGTCCTTGGTGATCGTGAGCACGCCCTCGTGCGCCGCGACCACGTCGCCGTCCTGCTTCTGCTTGTAGGGCTTCGCGAGCACGTCCTCGGCGGGAGGCGTGTTGGTGGGAGCCGTGTTGCTCGGCGCGCCGCCCCGCTCGTCGCTGCCCGCGTTCTTCGCGAGGACCACGCCGCCGATGATCGCGCCGCCGATGCAGACGATGAGGATGCCCCACAGCGCCACGCCGCCGCGGCGCCGCTCGCCGCCGCCCACGTCGCGGTAGGCCTCGGCGACCGAGGAGTCGTAGACGAACGGCTGTCCAGCCGCGATGTACTTGAGGACCACGTCGCCGAGCTCGAGGGTGTCGCCGGGCGCGAGCAGCGCGCGCTTGATGTCCTGGCCGTTGACCCGGATGCCGTTGGCGCTGTCGCTGTCGACCACCTCGAACTGCTCGTTCTCGAGCGCGCGCACCTCGCAGTGCATGCGAGACACCGACGAGTGGTTGACGCGGATGTCTGCTTCTTCGCCGCGACCGACCGTCATGGCGGGGCGGTCGAGCGGGAACTCACGCCCGCCCTCGCCGCCCGAGAGCAGCACGAAGCGGTGCGGCTTGTGCTCTCCGGCGCTTGCGCTTGCGCCTGCGCCGCTCGGGCGGGGAGCGGCGGCGACGGTGGGCGGAGGAACGGTCGACGGCTTCTGCGCCGGCGCCGTGGAAGGGAGCGCCCGCACGTCCTCGTTGTGCGCCTCGATGCGATAGTCGCCGATGAGGATCAGGTCGCCGGGGTTGAGTCGCTGCGCCTCGACGACGCGATGCCCGTTGACGAAGACGCCGTTGTACGAGCCGAGGTCCTCGATGAGGTACCCCTCGCCGTCCTTTTTGAGGCGCGCGTGGTCGCGCGAGACGTTGCGCTCGGTGAGGCGGATGGTGTGTCCATCGCGGCGACCGACCGTGTACTCGTCGCGGACCAATGGGACGACGGTCTTCTGCCCCTCGTCGTCCTCGATCGTGAGCTTCCAGATAGCCATGGGGGGGCTTCCGCTCACGCGGCTCCGGCGATCATAACGTGGCGCGTCGCGGCGACCAAAGTTCGCTCCGATTCGCAGCGTACGTCTGCCGGGGTCCGCGGCGGAAGGGGGAAGCACCGCAGACTTCGAGAGACCGCCCGATTGGCGTGTCTTCCGTTACCGTAACGGCTCCCATGCCGACTCGACTGCTGGTCGCCGACGATTGGACCCCCGTCGCCGCATACGCAGCGCTGCGCGCGCGTTCCGGGGGTGGCCCGTCGTTTCTCCTCGAGAGCGCGCCCACCGCAGGTGAGCGGTGGGGCCGGTTTTCCGTCATCGGATGGCGCCCGCGGCGGAGGATTACCCTTGACCTCTCCGCCGACGGCCGCGAGGTGCACCTGGTCGCCGAGCCGCTCCGCGACGGGTCGGGTGAGCGTGTCGAGGCGCGCGGGGCTAGCCGCGACGCGCTCTCGTTGCTCCGGACCTATGCGTTCCGCCAGGGTGACACCGGTGAGCCCGCCGTGCTCCGTGTGCTCGACGGCGCCGTCGGCTACCTGGCGTACGACCTCGTCCATGCGCTCGAGCCGGTGGGGCCGTGCGGCGAACGGGCGCGCCTCGCGCACCTGTTCGAGGGCTCGACGATGGTCGTCTTCGACGCCGTAATGCAGACGGTCTCCGTCCACGCGACCGACGACGACGATCTCGACGCCACGATCGCAGCGCTCAGCGGCCCTCGCACGCCGCTCCGCGCGCTGCCGGTGCCGGCCCGCAGCGCGATGCCCGAGGACGTCGCGGTGTCGATGAGCGACGCGACCTACGAGGCCAACGTGCGCCGCGCGAAGGAGTACATCCAGGCGGGGGACATCTTTCAGGTGGTCCTCGCCCGCAAGTTCTCCGTGCCGCGCGCCGACGCCGATCCGTTCGACGCCTACCGCGCGCTGCGGGTGCTCAACCCGTCCCCGTACCTCTATTACCTCGACCTCGGCAGCGGCGAGGGCTCCGAGCCGACGGCGATCGCCGGCGCTTCGCCCGAGACGCTGGTGCGCCTCGAGGACTCGGTGCTCACGGTCCGGCCGATCGCCGGCACCCGTCCGCGCGGCGAGAGCCAGGAGCAGGATCTCGCGTTCGAGCGCGAGCTGTGCGCCGACCCGAAGGAGCGGGCCGAGCACGTGATGCTCGTCGACCTCGGGCGCAACGATGTCGGGCGCGTCGCCCGCGTGGGCACCGTGACGGTGCCGGTGCAGATGATCGTCGAGCGCTACTCCCACGTGATGCACCTCACGAGCGAGGTGCACGGCGTGCTCGACGACCGGCGCGACGCGTGGGACGCGCTCGGCGCCACTTTCCCCGCGGGCACGCTCTCCGGGGCGCCCAAGGTTCGCGCGATGCAGATCATCTGCGAGCTCGAGGGCGGTCGCCGCGGCGTGTACGGGGGGGCGGTCGGCTACATTTCGCGGCATCGCACCATGGACCTCGCGATCGCCATCCGCACCGTCGTCGCGTTCGCCGATCGCTTCGAGGTGGGGGCCGGCGCGGGGATCGTCGAGGGCAGCGATCCGGCGCTCGAGGCCAAGGAGACAAGGGACAAGGCTCGCGCGTCGCTCGCCGCGGTCGAAGCCGCCCGACAGATCGCCCGGGCCGCGAAGAAATAGGCTTCGCGAACGCTCGACACGAGCATACGGTAAACTTTGTAGCACAGAGTGCGGTAACGCCACAGGGCCCCTGCAACGCACGACCCTATATTCCCTCGGCTCGGCGCGGCCGTTAGCCTCTAGAACCTCTCAGAACCTCTCGAGGAGCACCCGAACCGACGATGGCGCAATCGACCAATACGCGAGCCGCTGCGCCCGCTGACTCGATGCTCGGAAAGGTCGTCGCCGGCCGCTACCGCCTCGAGGCTCGGCTCGGGGAGGGCGGCATGGGTATCGTCTACCGCGCCCGACACGTCCTCATCGACCGGGTGGTCGCGCTCAAGCTGATCCGGCCCGACCTGCGCGGCGAGACCCACCTCCGCGCGTGGATGCTCCGCGAGGCGCGCGCCGCCAACCGCGTCGACCACGCGCACATCATCGACATCCACGACATCGGCGAGACCGAGGACGGCGAGCTCTATCTGGTGATGGAGTATCTCGTCGGCACCGCGCTCTCGACCGAGGTCGCGAAGGGCGCCATGGCGATGAGCCGCGGCGTCGACATCCTCGAGCAAATGTGCGCCGCGCTCGCGCGCGCCCACGACCTCGGCGTCGTCCATCGCGATCTCAAGAGCGACAACATCCTGCTCACGGTGCGCGGCGGTCGTAAGGACTTCGTCAAGATCCTCGACTTCGGGCTGGCGGCGCTCGCGCGCGACCCGCGCCTCGCCCCCAAGGGCGCGATCTTCGGCACGCCCGAGTACATGTCGCCCGAACAGGCGCGCGGCGAGGACGCGGGGCCGCAGAGCGATCTCTACGCGCTCGGGATCTTGTTCTTCGAGATGCTCACCGGGCAGCTGCCCTTCCGCTCGTCGGACCGCGACACGCTGCTCGAGATGCAGCGCACGGCGAACGCGCCGCGTCCGCGGCAGATCAAGCCGGACGTGTCCCCGGGCGCGGAGGCGATCTGTCTGCGTCTCCTCGAGAAAGACGTCCGCAAGCGCTACCAGGACGCCCACCATCTCCAAGAAGAGCTCAAGGCGCTGCAGCGCTCGCTGCCGTCGCAGCAGTGGGACGTGCAGGTGCAGGACGCGGCCCAACCCGCCGCGCCGCCCCCGCCGCCGCCCGCGCAGAGCGACGGCGTGCTCGAGTGGGCCAATCGCGCGTCGCTCTTCGCGCGCATGGTCGCGCGCGTGTATCCCGCGGGCAACGCGCCGCCCGAGATCCTCAACGCCCTCGAGCAAACGTGGATCCTCGCCGCGCGCGCGTCGCGCCTCGAGGGCGAGGTCGCGTCGCAGAACCGCAAGATCGAGGCGCTCGAGCGTCGCGGTCGCGCGCTCCGCGCCGAAATCGGTCGTAAGGTCGAGGAGCTCGCGCACGAGGAGTCGCGCGTCCTACGCGACGTCTCGGCCGACCAAGAAGAGGCCCAGCGCCTCCGCGACCAGGTCGCCGTGGCCGAGAAGTCGGTGGAGGGAGCGCGCCAGCAGGCGGAGCTCGCCGAGCGCCAGGCACCCCAGAACGTGCGCGCCTACTACGAGCGCGTCGGCGCAGCGACGGCCACCATGGAGCTGCGCCGCGAGCGCCTCCGCGAGTGCGAGGCACGCTCCGCCAACAAAGAGGGCAGCGCGCGCGATCTCCGCAAGCAGATCGAGGACCTCCGCGGTCAGCTGTCACGCTACGCCGAGGCGCTCGAAGAAGATCTCGCGTCGGGGCGTGAGCGCGTCGCTGCGCGCGTTCGCGAGGGGCTCGCGTTCGAGAAGGCGTACGCCGAGGTCACCGCCACGCTGCTGGCGCACCTCAAGGGCAAGCCCGAGTGCCGCGATCTCTACCAGGAGCTGCTCAACAGCCAGCAGCAGCAACACGTGCAGACGTCGCGCGGTCCCGAGGGGGCGTCGCGCAACCCGCACGGGTGAATCTCCTGACAGGGAGTGCCTGCGATTCGCCGCTTCAGCGGTTGCTTGCTACCAGAGCCCCCACCCCCGCCCTCCCCCGCAAGCGGGGGAGGAAGCACGACGCCACGCGGGCTCAGTGACTGAGTAACCCCTCTCCCGCTTGCGGGAGAGGGCAGGGTGAGGGTCTGGTAGCCCCAGACCGTGATGCAATGCAATTGCCCGACTCAGCGTCTCCGCAGAGCTCGACTCACGCAGTCGGCAGACGCGAATTCAAGAACGAGCGCATCTTCACCAGCGTCTTCTCGTCGCGGTTGAAGCTCGGCGCCTGGTAGCCCTTGGCGAACGCCTGGATGTCGACGACGAACTCCTTGCGGACGTCGGACTTGTCGACGATGTCGTCGACGGTGCGGCCGCGCGCGGCGCCCTTGGCGAGCGTCTTCACGTAGGCCTCGAGGCGCGGGAAGTCGTCGCCGAGGAAGTCCTTGATCGTGTCGACGTCGGCGGCGAGGCGCTCGAGCGTGCCCTTCAGATCCGCGGTGCGCGCGCCCTCTTGGGCGAGCGCGTCCCGCGCGGCGAGTCGCACGACGAACGCGTCGTCGAGGTAGCCGATGTCGTCGATGCCGTCGGGGACGAGGTCGAGCGACTTGAAGAGGTAGTTCAGACCGCCGGCCAGCGCGCGGCGCGCGGTGAGGGGCGTCGACTCGGCGCCGAGCAGGCCACCGAGGGCCACGGCGTCGTCGGCGAGCGCGCGGAGCCAGTTGGGGAACGCATCGAAGAAGCGGGATTCGTCGGCCATGGGGACCGCGAGCGTACCGGCACTCCTCGAAAGGTCAAAACGTCAAAAGGTCGAACGAGACGTGCTCGTTCGACCCTTGATCGACAGCCGCGTGCGGACGCTCGCGGGCTCGCCGTGAATCAGGCCGACTTGGCCGGATACACCGAGATCTTCTGCTTGCTGCGCGTCTTCCACTCGAAGGTGACGACGCCATCGACGAGCGCGAACAAGGTGAAGTCCTTGCCCTGCCCGACGTTCTTGCCGGGGTGGAACGTGGCGCCCACCTGGCGAACGATGATGCTGCCCGCAGTGACCTGCGTGCCGCCGAACACCTTCACGCCGCGGCGCTGCGACGAGGAGTCGCGGCCGTTGCGGGAGGAACCCTGACCTTTTTTGTGAGCCATCTCTCTGCTACTCCCTTGAAGAACGCGGACGCGTTCGCGCCGTTAGGCGCTCACCCCGGTGATCTTCAGCTCGGTGAACGGCTGACGATGACCCTGCTTGCGGCGGTAGTTCTTACGGCGGCGGAACTTGAAGACGATGACCTTCTTGTCGCGGTCCTGGGCGACGATCTCGGCGGAGACCTTGGCTCCGCTGACGAGCGGCGTGCCGACCTTGACCGACTCGCCCGCGACGAGAAGCACCTTGTCGAAGGTGATCTTCGCGCCGACGTCGCCGGCGAGCTTCTCGACACGCAGACGATCGCCCTCGGCGACTCGATACTGCTTACCACCCGTCTGAATTACCGCGAACATGATGAACCTCTTGGGAACGCCGGACTCCCGAGAAAAACTCGGTCCCCCGGCGTGGGCTGTTTGGGGGGGCGGCACTCTAGGCGCAAAGGCGCCCCTGCGCAAGTGCGTCCGCGATCAGCGCGTTCGGCGGCGAACCAGCGCCACCGCCAGGCCGGCCAGCCCGAGCGCGAGCCACGGCTGAGGTCGGGGCGGCGGGAAGCCGATCGAGCAGGTGCCGCCCTTCACGACGTCGTTGGCCGGGTTGAGGGCCGCGTCGTCGACGGCCGCGTCCTCTTCGATCGGACCGGCGTCCTCGGGCGGCGGCTCCTCGCCCGGGTAGCAGTAGCCGCCGGTGCACGCGAAACCGGTCGGGCACTTGTCCGTCTCGGTGCACGGCTGCGAGCAGCGCTTGTCGCCGCCGCCGAAGTCGACACAGAGCGTGCTCACGCACTCGGGGCCGTAGTTGCAGCGGCCGCCGAGCGGCGTCTTCTCGGGCGGCGGCGGACCGGCGTCCGGGGGCGGCGGGGTGGCCGTCATCCACGGGAGCGGCGCGTAGCCGCCGTTGGTCGCGGCCGTCTTTCCGTACTTCTGCAGCCACGCGAGGTGGAAATCGGTGCGCGTGTAGATGCCGTAATTGCAGCCCTCGCCCTCGGCGGTGGTGCCGTCGCCGCGCGAGAGCGCGCCGTAGATCACGTTGGTGATCTTGTTCCACACGGGGCCGCCGGAGTCGCCGCCGCACACGCGACCGGCGATCGCGAACTCGTCCGGCGTGATGTCGATGACCTGGATCGGATCGAGGAGCATGCGGGCGCCGCGCGGATCGCAGCCCCCGCCGCCGAGCTTCTCGGCGTTCTGGCAGCCGTAGCCGATGGCCACGTATTTGTGCTTGGAGGGCGCGGAGAGCGACGGCGGGACCCACGCCGTGGGAAACGCACCCGAGGCGTTCTTGTTGAGCTCGAGGAGCGCGAGGTCCATGCCGCACAAGCGATTGGCAGCCGGGTCCTCGAGGTAGCGAACCGCGCGCACCGTCCACGAGGGCGAGCCGTCGTAGCGACTCGCGGTGGTGACGCGGAACGCGCTCGCCGGGTAGTTGCCGAGGATCTTGTTGGTGGCGAGGCCGCCGTCGGGCCGGCAATCGAGCTGCTCGGGGGTCTTGCTCACGCAGTGGCGCGCCGTGAGCACGAGGTTCGGTGCGATGAGCGAGCCGGAGCAGATGCCGCCGCCGCCGACGTTGATCCCGACGACCCACGTGTTCGTCGTGTCGGCGACGCCGCCGATGATCGGCGCGCTCGCGCGACCGAGCGACTCACCCTCGTGTGTGGAGCAACCCACCGCGATCGCGAAACAGACCGGCAGGATGGCCGCAGCCAAACGCAGCCCGGGCAAGAAGTTCATGTGCCGGGGAGTGTAGCGAGCAGACCTCACCCGACCACCGCGATCGACCGACGCGACGCGTGGTTCCGGTGTCGGTGCAGGAATGAACGTCGGGTGGACCACGGCCGCGCTCGGACCTACCGTCGGCGCCGATGCGAACCATTCGGCTTGCCTTCAGCCCCGACGCCGACGACTTGTTCATGTTCTGGCCGCTCCTGTCGGGCAAGGTCGCTGCCGATGGGCTCGCCTTCGAGCACGAACGCGTCGAGACCGAGTCGCTCAACGCGCGCGCCGAGTCGGCCGACGCACCGGACGTGTGCGCGGTGTCGATCGCGCACGTCCCGGCGATCGCCGATCGCTACCTGCTCCTGCCGCACGGCGCGTCTGTCGGCCGCGCGTACGGCCCGGTCGTCGTCGCGCGCGAGCCGCGCACGCTCGCCTCGCTCTCCGGCGCCCGCGTCGCGATCCCCGGCGCGCGGACGACCGCGCACCTCGTGCTCCGACTGCTCGTGCTCGAGGAGACGGGCCGGAGCTACGAGCCGGTGCCGATCCCGATCACGCCGTTCGCGCGCGTGTTCGAGGCGCTCGAGCGCGGCGAGGTCGACGCGGCGTTGTTGATTCACGAGGGCCGCCTCACCTATCGCGACAACCCGGCGCTCCACGCGGTCGTCGAGATCGGCGAGGCGTGGCACGCACGCACGGGTCTGCCGCTGCCGCTCGGCGGCAACGTCATCCGCCGCGACCTCGGCGACGCGACGATCCGCGCCGTGTCCGACGCGTGTCGGCGATCGATCGCGTGGTCGCTCGCACACCGCGAGGAGGTGATCGACGCGATCGTGTCGTCTGGGCTGCGCGCCGAGGCGAACATCGAGCGCGCACGACTCGACACGTACCTCTCGATGTACGCGAACGACGACTCCGCCGGCTTCGCCGAGGATGTCGTCCGCGGCGTCGAGGTGCTCATCGAACGCGGGCAACGCGCGGGTCTGTTGCCTGCTGGACGTGTCGAGCTATCCCCGTAGGATTTCGAACAAAAGTCGGGGTGAGGACTCTTATGGTCATTGTTCCGGTCGTTCGCCGTGACTAGGCTCCGGTCGCAAACCGGGAGGCTCTCTATGAAGAAGCTCGTTTCCGCCGCACTTGCCATCGCGTTCGCGACCCTTGCCTGGGACGCGTCGGCGCAATCCGCCACGGGGAAGTTCGGCGAGAAGGGATCGCTGGCCATTCACGCCGCCACTGGAGCGCCGATGCTGCTCTCCTCCGGCGAGATCTCGTTCGGCGCGACGCCGACGCTCGGGTTCTCCACGACGCGCTACTCGCAACCCGAGGTGTGCACGCCCGCGGGCTGCACCAACTCGCGGCTGAGCGTCACCGGGTTCTACATCAACCCGCGCGTGCACTACTTCGCGATCGACAACCTCTCGATCGGCGGCGAGGTCCTGTTCGGCACCTGGTCCGGCACCACCACCACCGAGACCACGGTCGGCGGCTCCAAGCGCACCACCGAGCGCGATCTCGACCGCGCTCCCACGGCGTTCGGCCTGATGCCGATCATCGGCTACAACATCCAGGTCACCGACCTGTTCTCCATCTGGCCGCAGGGCGGCATCGGCTTCCGCCGCGTCAGCTCCACGGACGTGAACGACGTCAACAACCCCAACGACGACGTCGACTACGCCCGCACGTGGTGGTTCGCGAACGTCGACGTGCCGCTGCTGCTCCACCTCGCGCCGCACATGGCGATCGGCGCTGGCCCCGGCATCACCGTGACGCTGTCCGAGACCGAGAGCCAGAAGATCGCCGCGCGCACCGACTCGCTCAGCGGTTACGCGACCACCCAGTTCCGTTGGTTCAATGCGCACCTGATTGGCTGGTTCTGAGCAGTCAGTGGTATGAGGCGGTGAAGCGGATCGGGGGGTCCGGCGTCCAACGTCGGTCCCCCGCTTCCTCACTGCATTCTTCGGGATAGGAGCTAACGCATGGCCCACGGCAAATTCTCGGTCGCCGCGTCGATCCTCGCGCTCACCGCATGGTCCGCCACCGCCGCCGCGCAGTACGACCCGACCGCGCCAGCGCCAGCCCCCGCCCCCGCCCCTGCACCGGCCCCCGC
>JALHOE010000089.1 GCA_022843175.1 Deltaproteobacteria bacterium | reverse complement strand
GCGCGCCGAGCGCCGCGGCGACGACGCCGATCCCCGCCGTCGCGTCCGCCTCCGCCGCGCCGGCCCGCGGCGACGAGCTCGAAGAGGTGGCGTTCCGTCTGACCGAGCAACTCGGCGACGCCGACGCGAAGCTGCCCGGGCTCGCGCGCGGGCTCGCCGATCTCGACACCCACTGGCGGAGGATGCAGGCGCCGTGGAAGGACACCGCGCGGCAGCCGCGCGCCAAGCTCGTCCAGCTGGTCGCCCTCCGCACCAGCGCGACCGAGGTCGTGCACACCGTGCAGACCAAGTCGGGCAGCGTCGCGACGTTCGACGTGCGCAAGTGGAACATGAGCGAGGGCGCGTTCGCGCAGCGCGAGGCGATCTTCGCGCCGACCCCGTCCACGCTGCGCTTCCGCCTCCGCGTCCCGCTCGGCGCCGCGCTCGAGCTCGCGCCGGCCGTGCTCGCGACCGAGACCGCCCATGGCGACGTCACGTTCAGCGCGCGCGCGGTGCCGACGTCGGGGCCCCCCGTCGAGATCGGGAAGATCGTCGTGCGCGATCGCGATCGTTGGATCGAGCAGCGCTTCGATCTCTCCTCCCTCGCCGGCAAGGAGATCGATCTCGAGCTGCACGCGGACGGGCCGGAGGCCGCGCTCGCCCTGTGGGGCACGCCACGGATCGTGCGTCGCGCGCCCGCGCGCCTCCCCTACAACGTGCTGTGGATCGTGGTCGACGCGCTCCGGCCCGACGTGATCCCGAGCTTTCACGACCCGGCGGCCGACGCCGCCAAGCGCGCGGCCAAGCACCCGCCGCTCGACACGCTGCTCCCGATCGTCCCCGGGCTGACGCCGGCGATCGATGCGCTCGCCAAGCGGAGCACGATCTTCCGCGACGCGATCAGCCCCGCGCCCTGGACCCGGGCCGGCACCGTCGGAATGTTCACCGGCGTGCACGCGCGGCAGCTCGGCTTGCCCTCGGTGCCGTGGTCGCTCGTCGACGCTCAGGTCAACGAGTACTACCGGCGCGAGCCGCCGCTGTTCCCGCTCGCGATGCGCCGCGCGGGCGCGGCCACGCGTGCGTTCGTGAACAACAACTTCATGCTCGGCTACGCGTCGGTCGGGCTCGACATGGGCTTCGAGCACGTCGAGGACTATCGCTACCGCACCGCCGACACCGGCGAGATCACGCGCGCCGCGCTGGCCGGGCTCCGAGCGCACGCCGGCGAGCGCTTCTTCCATTTCGTGAACTACAACTCGCCCCACGAGCCGTTCGATCCCCCCAAGGAGTGCGTGGCGCGCTTGCCGCAGTACGATCCCGCGCGCCCGGATCCGGTGAAGCTCTACATGGCCGAGGCGTGCAAGGACGACGCGGCGATCGGCGAGCTGATGGCCGAGCTCGACCGGCTCGGCTTGCGCGACAAGACGGTGGTGGTGCTCACCGCCGATCACGGCGAGACCCTGAGCGAGCGCCACGAGGGGATCGCGGTCGATCTCGACGAGGTCAACACGCGGTATCACCACGCGTTCGGCATGTGGGAGGAGACCACGCGGATTCCGATCCTGCTCTCGCTCCCCGGCGTGATCCCCGAGGGGCGGGCGGTGGACGGCCGGGTGTCGAACCTCGATCTCGCGCCGACGCTGCTGACGTTGCTCGGCCTCGAGCGCGATCCGCGGCAGCAGGGGATCGATCTCGTCGCCGCTGCCCGGGGGAAGCCGGTGCCGGACCGCGCGATCGTCACCCTCGGCCGCGCGAGCGCCGCGGTGTTCTTCGGGAAGTACCGCTTCGTCTCGAGGGATCAGCAGGCGCAGAAGTGGCTCGTGGGTCACGGCGACGACAAGGAGCTGATGACCATTCGCGAGGAGCTCTACGATCTCGCGGACGATCCCGGCGAGACGCGGAACCTCGCGCTCGTCCCGGCGTTCGCGTCGACGGTCGAGGAGCTGCGCGCGCGGTTGAAGGCGGCGCTCGCCGGTGTCGCCACCGCCGACGACGCGACGCCGAGCGGTGAGGCCGCCTCGAAGCTGCAGTTCCGCTTCTCGGCGGCGGGCAGAACGCAGCGGGTGCACGTCACGATCACCGCGACGGGCGCGACCGAGCTCGTCGCCACGCCGTTCGGCATCGACAAAGAGGCGATCCGGATCGTCGGCCCGCAGCTCGAGCTCGCGACGACGACCGCGACCAACGCGCTCGTTGGCTTCGACTTGACCGTGTCGCCGCCCACCACGCCGCTCCGGTGGACGCTGGCCTACGACGACAAGCCGCTCGCGGACGACGCGGTGTTCGGCGGGATCCTCGGCGTGAGCGCGAAGGGTCTGGCCAAGGGCGTGCTCGATTCGGCGGCGCGGGCGACGATCTCGGCGCCGCGGCTGCCGTTCATCGATCCCGAGGTGGACCGCGGCGTCTTCGTGGTGCGTCTCGGCGGGGCCGAGGCCGTCGCGCCCGAGCGCGCGACCTCCGCCGCGGCGGCGGCCGAGGTGAAGAGCGCGCTCCAGCAGTGGGGCTACGCGAAGTGAGTCACCAGATGCAGGCCACCGTCGCGCCGGTCATCGTCCAGGCGACGGGCCCGTAGCCGAAGAGGTAGTCGGTGTCCGGCTGCGCGAGGCAGAACCGGTGCACGGCGGTCGTGCACGCCTGCGACTCGAGGGTGGCGAGCGTGCAGCCGGGATCGTGCTTGGCGAGGTCTCCCCACGTGGCGGTGACCTCGGTCGCGACGCCCGTATCCTGCCCGATGAGGAGCGCGTTGGCGCCGCTGACCGACTGGAGGATGGCGGTGCTGTGGCCGCGCTTGAGCGACGAGAGGTGCGCCGCCCTGTCGCACTCGCGCGAGGCCGGCGCGGTCGCGACGCAGCTGCCGTTGGCGGCCGTGAGCTCGCTGAACGGCGCGGTGTAGGGGGCCTCGATGAGGCAGTAGATCGCCGCCTCGGCGGCGTTGGGGAAGTCGAGGGGCCCGTAGCCGCCCTTGTAACAGCACGGGTTGAGCGCCTTGCACGCGGCGGCGATCTTGCCGCGACAGCCGAGGTTGTCGGTCGTGCTCGCGGAGCAGGGCGCGATGTCCGCCAGCTTCACCACGTGGAGATCGCTGGCGCACTCGTCGGGGACGCACGTGTCGCCCGGGGGGCTCGTGTCGGCGGGGGCGCCGTCGACGCCGCCGTCGCGCACGCCGCCGGCGAGGTCGCTCGTGTCGGTGACGAGCGAGCAGCCGGAGAGCAGCGCGACGGCGAGGGCCGCGCGCATCAGAAGCTCCCCGAGAGGTGGAGCGCGCCGCCGCCCGGCAGCGGCGAGAAGCTTACGGACTTCGACTCGGAGCGCGTCGGGTTGAGGAAGAGGTACGTGGCGATGCCGAGCGAGACGACGGAGACGCCGAGCGACACGTCGGCGATGAGCAGCTTGCTCTTCACCGAGTCGACGTCGCTCTCGGCGCACCCCGGCGCGCAGGTGGAGCGCAGCTCGCTCGCCCGGCTGCGACCGCTGATGCCGAAGTATGCGAAGCTCGCGAACGCCGCGACGCCGACGCCGCCGAGCACCCACGCGGCGGGGTTCACGACGCGCTCGCCGGGGAGCGCGGCGTCGGATTTGCCGGGCGCGGCCGCGGCGGCGCCGTCGGACGGTGCGGCGAACGTCACCGACACGATTCGATTCTTCTCGCCCTCGCGGACGAGCACCGTCTCGGTGAGGCTCGGCCCGCCCTCGCGCTCGAACTTGAACACGTGCGAGCCCGGATCGATCGGCTGCGCCTTGCCCTCGAGCTTGTCGGCGAACGGCTTGTCGTCGACGGTGACCTTCACTGCGGCGACGTCGTGACCGGCGCCATCGCGCGCGGCGAGCACGATCGTGGGCAGCGCCTCTTCGACCTCGGCGAGCCAGCGCGCGCAGTCCTTGCGGACGACGGCCGGGCACACGTCCCGCGCGCAGGAGAGCAGCTGCTCGCGCGACGACATGAGCTTGCTGTCGGCCCGGAGCTGTTGCGCCTTCTCCGAAGCCGCGATGCACGCCTGCTTGTCCTGCGGTGTGGCCGCCGCCGCGGGGACCGCGACAAGGAGGGCGAGGAGGCCGAGCGAGGAACGCATCACAGGCAATGAGGTTTGTACTTCTTCATGCCGTTGGAGTCGAACGTATAGGGCGGATCGCAGTCGCTCGGCGGCGCTGCCGGCGAGCCCGCGATGGGCTTGGGCCTGGGCTTGGGCTTGGCGACCGACGGCTCGGGCGCGCTCGCCGACGGCGACGGGGCAGGGGGCGGCGCCGCCGACGCGCTCACCGCCGCTGGCGACGAGCTCGCCGGCGGAGCGGCCACGATCGCCTTCGGCGGCGAGTCCGGCGGCGTGCGGAACACCACCTCGCGGGCGAAGAAGAACCCGATGCCGGCCGTGCCGAGCAGCGCGAGCACGGAGACCATCATCCCGATGCGCTTCCCCGGCGGGTGCGTGAGCACCGAGACGCTGGATGAGCCGGCGCTGGTCTTCACGCTCGCGACGTCCGTCGCGGCTTCGGTGCGGAGGATCTGCTGCGCCATCTCGGGGCTCGCGGCGCGGATCGCCGAGGTGCTCTCGACCTCGGAGATGAGCGAGGTGCGCTTCGCCAGCTGCTCGGCGGCGACCGACTGCACGTACGCCGCGACCTCGGCCGGCGCGGCGACCCGGTCGCACGACTCGAGCGCCTCGGCCATCTCGCGCGCGGTCGCGAACCGCTTGCTCGAATCGCGCTCGAGCGCCCGCATCACCACCGCGTCGAAGGCCGCGGGGACCGCGAGGTCGATCCGACTCGGGGGCTCGATCTCGCGACCGAGGATCTGGGAGATCACCGCCGCGTCGTTCTCGGCCGAGAACAGCCGCTGCCCGAGCAGCGTCTCCCACAGCACGACCCCCGCGGCGAACACGTCGGTCTGTCGGGTGACGGGCTGTCCGCGCACCTGCTCGGGCGCCATGTAGGGCACCTTGCCCTTGAGCTGGCCGGCCGCGGTCTGTTGCAGGCGGCCCGCGGCCTTGGCCACGCCGAAGTCGATCACGCGCGGGACGCCGTCGACTCCGATGAGCAGGTTGTGCGGAGAGACGTCGCGGTGGACGATGTGGAGCGGCTGGCCCCGCTCGTCGGTCGCGTCGTGCGCGGCGTGGAGGCCGCGGAGCATGCCGGCGACGACGGCGATCGCGACCGGCGGCGGCATGCGCTTGCCGTTCTTGCGCGCGAGCCGCGTGAGCGTCGACAGCTGCACGCCGTGCACGTACTCCATGACCAGCAGGAGTTGGTTGTCGTGCTGCACGACGTCGAGCGTCTGCACGACGTTGGTGTGATGGATGCGCGCGGCGAGGCGAGCCTCGTCGATGAACATCGCCACGAACTCCTCGTCCTTGGCGAACTGCTCGTGCAGGCGCTTGACCGCGACGGTCTTGGTGAACCCGACGGGGCCGAGCAGACGTCCGAGGTGCACCGTGGCCATGCCGCCCGACGCGATCTCGCCGTACATGGCGTATCGGCCGATGATGAGCGGCTCGGGAGGCACTCCCCCGAGTGTACCGTACGGCCCGCGTCAGGGAACGAGGCGGTAGCCGACGCCGCGGACGGTCACCAGGTGGCGCGGTGCCTGTGGATCGGCTTCGAGCTTGTTGCGCAGCTGCATGAGGAAGTTGTCGATCGTGCGCGCCGTGCCGTGGTGCCCCGGGCCGTAGATCTTCTCGAGGATCTGCTCGCGCGACAGCACGCGCCCGCGGGCCTCGCACAGCGCGAGGAGCACGTCGAACTCGGTGGCGGTCAGCTCGGCGTTCACTCCGTTGCGGCGGACCTCGCGCGTGCCCTCGTCGATTTCGATGTCGCCGAAGCGATGCGTCTCCTTGGGCTTGCTCACCATGGCGGCGCGGCGTAGCGCGGCCCGCACGCGCGCAAGGAGCTCGGCGAGCCCGAACGGCTTGGCGACGTAGTCCTCGGCGCCGAGCTCGAGCCCCATGACCTTGTCGATCTCGCTGTTGCGCGCGGAGAGCATGATGATCGGCATCGTGCGGCCCTCGCGGCGGAGGAGCCGGAGGATCTCGAAGCCGTTCACCCGCGGGAGCATGACGTCGAGGATCACGAGATCGACGCCCTGTTCGCGCGCGAGCGCGAGGCCGTCCTCGCCGTCCTCCGCCACCGATACGCGGTAGCCCTCGTTCTCGAGGTTCATCCGCAATCCGACCACGATGCTGGGATCGTCCTCGACAAGGACGACGTGCGCGCTGCTCACGTCAGGAAGCCTCCATGCACAGCTCGATCTTGTTGACCACCACGCTCCCCGAGGGGCCGCCGGCCTTGATTCGGAGGAGGATGGTGCCGTCGCCCGCGATGATCGCTCCGGCGGCGTTGCCCGGCCACCACTTGTAGGGTGCGGCGTTCGACATCGAGCCGGACGGGGTCGCGCCGGTGCCCTTGAACGTCTGCCAGTTGAACGAGCCGCTGGCAGTGGTGTTGTAGGAGCGACCGTAGAGCGACAGGGTGACCGATTTGACCGACGACAGCCCCGTCGTCGAGAGCTCGATGTCGATGAAGTTCGACGAGTCGAGCTGGAGGCCGCCCTCGCCGAGGAAGGGGTCGGCCCACGCGGGCACCGTATAGGGAATCGTGTAGCCGTACACGCCCACCTTTTGGCGCGCCTTGTCGGGGAGCCCCCAGGCGTCGTAGGCCACCGTCGGTTTGCCGCCGCCGTTGTAGAAGCGGACGCGAAACGCCGTCGCACCCGCGGTGCCGGACGCGCACGGACCGCCGGTGATCGGACCGCCGGTGGAGGTGTCGGTCACCACGGTGCCGGTGTCCGCGACGCCGGTGTCGGCGCCGGACGAGCCGGTGTCGGTCGACGAGCCGGTGTCGGTCGACGGGCCGGTGTCGGTCGACGAGCCGCCGGTGTCCGGCGGCGCCGAGCTGTCCTCGGTCGCTCCGGTGTCGCCCGCCGGGGCGCTGTCGTTGGGCGCGGCGCTGTCGTTGGGCACGGCGCTGTCGTCGTCGAGCGCGCCGTCGTTGCGGTTGCCGCCCACCGTGTCGTCCTCGACTCCTTGCGCGCACCCTGCGAGGAGCGCGATCGCGAGCCACTTCTTCATGAGTTCTCCACCGACGGCAGCTCGATGCTGAAGGTTGCGCCGTGGCCCGGCTCGCTCTCGACGCGGACGTCGCCCCGGTGCCCGCGAACGACGTGGGCCACGATCGAGAGACCGAGCCCCGAGCCCTCTTGCTTGCGTGAGAGGCGGTCGTCGCGGCGATAGAACTTCTGGAAGATGCGCTTGTGCTCGTGGCGCGGGATGCCGTCGCCGTTGTCGCGCACGCGGATCTCGACGGCCTTGCGGTCGTCGACGGCCTCGACCTCGACGTCGATCACCCGCGGGCTACCGCCGTATTTGTAGGCGTTGGAGAGGAGGTTGAGGATGGCCATCACCAGCGCGGGCCGGTCCATCGCGACGCGCGGGAGGTCGTCCGGGACCTGCATGTTGACCGTGGCGTCGCCCTGGAGCTGCAGCGGCGCGAAGTGGTCGACCGCCTCGCGCACGACGGCGCCGATGTCCTCGGCGCGCAGATCGTAGACCCGACGTCCACCCTCCATCCGGCCCCACTCGAGCAGCTGATCGATGCGCTGGCTGAGGCGGTCGGTCTCGCGGGCGAGGAGGTCGAGGCATTCGTCGACCTGCTCCGGGCTCTGCGCACGCTTGAGCTTGAGCGTCTCGACGAAGAGGCGGATCGAGGTGAGCGGCGTCTTGAGCTCGTGCGAGACCTTGGAGACGAAGTCCGTTTGCAGCTGTGAGAGTCCGGTCTCTTTGGCGATGAACACCCAGACCAGCGTGGTGCCCGTGGCGAGCAAGCCGCAGAACAGGAGCACCAGCAGGCCGAGGATGAGGTTCCAGTCGGGCGTGCCGCGGACCAGGAGGATGGTGCCGATCGCGATCAGGAGCCCGGACGGCACGAGCACGAGCGCGATCAGCAGCCAGGCGATCCGTCGATAGGCGGCGGCAGGATCGCGCGCGCCCGGACGCCGCGCGCGCGGCGCCACGGCCGCGTTCGACGGGCGTTCGACGGGCGTGAGCTCGACCGACACGGCGCGGATTGTGCGCTCGGATCAGGCGTTGAGCAAACGGCGACGGAGCCGAACCAGAGGTCCGATGCCCGCGCCGAACGCTCCGCCGAACACGGCGAACGCGAGGAACAGCGGATCCCACCAGCCGCTCATCACCACCTTGGCGTCGCGGAGCAGCACCGTGTACGCGAGCCGGATCGTGAGCGCGATCAGGCCGTAGCCCATGGCCGAGCCGGCGAGGAACCGGCGCATGTCGGCGGCCAGCTCGACCGCGCGCACCGAGTTGCGCCATACGTTCTTGACGATGTGGACGACCCACACGATCAGCGGCGTGATGAACGCGACGCCGGAGAACAGCACCATCAGGCCGAGCTCGGTCTCGGAGATCTCGGCGTTGTTCTTGTAGGCGCGGATGACGCCGGCGGCGGCGGCGACGACGATGGTGAGGATCCACCCGACGGCGACCGGGGTGAGGAGCACGATGGTGGGGCGCGCGAGCCGCGCCTCGCGGCCCTTGGACTCGAGCTGCTCGCGCTCGGCGACGCGGCGCTCGACGACCGCGTTGGCGGCCGGGGCGGGGGAGTTGTCGCCGATGAACGTGCGCGCATGCTCGTCGGTCTTGACGCCGGACGGCATGACCGTGACCGAGGGGGCCTTGGGTGGCGGGAGGGACATCGACGCGCCGACGTCGAACACGGCGAGGTCGCGATCGAACTCCTCCATGCTCTGGTATCGCTCGGTCTTGTCCTTGGCCATCGCCTTCTGGATGACCATCTCGATCGCCTCGGGGATCGACGGCTCGATCGACCGCGGCCGCTTGGGCTCCTCGTTGAGGACGGCGGTGATGACGGCGCCCGCGTCGGTGCCCTCGAAGGCCCGCTTGCCCGTGAGCGTGCGGTAGAAGATGGCGCCGAGCGCGTAGATGTCGGCGCGCGCGTCGACCTTCTCGCCGCGGGCCTGCTCGGGCGCCATGTAGTTCGGCGTGCCCATGATCATGCCGGTGCGAGTGAGGTTGGTCTCCTTGCCGGCGATCTTCGAGATGCCGAAGTCGAGGATCTTCACGAACGGCGCGCCCTTGCGCCCGACGAGCTGCCGGCCGTGGAGCACGTAGACGTTCTCGGGCTTGAGGTCGCGGTGGACGATGCCGGCGTCGTGCGCGGCCTTGAGCGCGCCGCAGAGCTGGCGAATGATCGCCACGGCGTTCGGCACGTCGACCTTGCCGACCTTCTCGAGGTACTCGTGGTAGTCCTCGCCCTCGAGGAACTCGCCGACGATGTACGGCCGGCCGTCTTCGGTGCGCGAGACGTCGAATACCTCGAGCACGTGGGTGTGGTCGATCGACGCGGCGGCCTCGGCCTCGCGCTGAAAGCGCGAGAGCACGTCGTTGTGGCGCGCGTACTCCGCGTGGAGCACCTTGACCGCGAAGCGGCGAGAGCCGAGCCGAAGGTGGCCGGCCTCGTAGACCTTGCCCATGCCGCCCTCGCCGAGGACGCGCTTGATCTGATAGGTGCCGCCGAGGATCGAGCCGAGGAGCGGATCGCCCTCTTCGGGCGCGGCCTCGAGCGGCGTCGCGTCCTTGGGGCAGACGTTGAAGTCGACCGGGTAGCGACCGAGGCACTTGGGGCAGAGCCGCGACCGATCGATGGCCGGGTTGGAGCCGGAGATGGCGAAGTTGCCCGAGGTGGGATTGCCCGCCTCGTTGTGCGTGATGACCGGCTGCGAGATCGACATCGGCGTGCGCCCGCGCGCCGATTGCGGCAGCGGCGCCGAGGGCGGCGCCATCACCGAGGTGGGGGTCTCGAGCGCCTGCTCACGCGCGGGAGTCGGCGGGGGCGGCGGCGGGGGCGGCGGGGGCGGCGGCGGACCCGCCTGAGGTCTGCGCGGCGGAGGGCCGGGAGGTCGAGCCGCCGACATGGCCGCAAACCGTAGCACGCATGCGCCGGTTTTGAAGGGTCGCCCCGCTCGCGCTGGCGCACGTTGGAGCCGCTACGGCGCCTCGGCCAACAGCTCCTCGACCTCAGCTTCGATCGTCGCGGAGTCGTCCGGGTGGTAGCCGGAGTGCGCGTAGCGGACGACCCCCCGCCGATCGAGGATGAACGACGAGGGCATCGTCTCGACGCCGAACGCCTCGGCGCCCTTTCCGGCGTTGTCGAACGCGATCTGGAAGCTCGGCTTCACCTCGTCGAGGAACGGCTGGACCTTGCTGTGGTCCTCGTCCTCGTTGATCGCGATGACCTCGAGCCCCTTCGATTTATGCTTCTGGTAGATCGCGTCGATCTTGGGGAAGGACGCCTTGCAGGGGGCACACCAGGTTGCCCAGAAGTCGAGAACCAGGACTTTCCCGACCGCGTCCCTCGGGTGGAAGGCGGACCCGTCCTTGAGCTTCAGCGCGATGTCCGGCGCCGGCTTGCGCGCGAGCGGGTGGGTCGCGCCGTCGGTTTTCGTTGCCCGGTTGCCCGTACAGGAGGCGATCGCGAGGACCGCGACTGCGAGAAGAGAACGCATCGCCGCCCATACTACGATCGTCCAGAGGGGCCCGCTCGCTCGTTTTCCGCTGCCGAGCGCGGCCATTTCGCGTACCTTCTCCGGTTCGAATGGCGCTGAACAGGGCTGTCGTCGCAGCGTTCTTGGTCGCAGCGTGCTCGTCCAACGATGTGACGACGCCGCCCACCGACGCGGGGGGAGAGGTCGACGAGTGCAAGCCGGGCTCGCGCGTCACTCCCTACGTGCGTGACAAGGCAGCCGAGGCCACGTTCCCCGCGGGGTTCCTCTTCGGCGCCGCGTCCGCCGGCATGCAGATCGAGAAGGGCCTCACCCACGCGGACTGGTACCAATGGGCCAACGTGCCCGGGAAGGTCGCGGCCGGCGACAAGCCGGACAACGGACCGGACGCGTTCGCCCACATCGAGGACGACGTCAACGCGCTCAAAGCGGCCGGCGCCAACGCCTACCGCTTCTCGATCGAGTGGTCGCGCATCTACCCCACGCGCGCGTCGTTCGACAGCAACACGCCCGACAAAGCGGGCCTCGACGCCTACCACGCGCTCCTCACGGCGCTCAAAGCCGCGGGCATCCGCCCGATGGTCACCCTCCATCACTTCGCCACGCCCGACTACCTCGACGACATCACCAAGCCGCGCGAGCCGCAGACCTTCGAGCGCGACGAGATGGCGCCGATGTTCGGCGAGTGGTGCAAGCGCATGGGCAAGGAGTTCGGCGCCGAGGTCGACGACTGGATCACGATCAACGAGCCGCTGGTCCTGCTCGTCGGTGCGTACCTCGTCGGCGCGCACCCGCCGGGGCCGCCGCTCGACATCGATCGGATGTTCAACGCCGCCAAGAAGCTGGTGAAGGCGCACGTCGCCGGCTACCGCGCGCTGCACGAGGCCGACACGGTCGACGCCGGCACCGGCCGCGCCGTGGCGGTGTCGATCGCCAAGCACAACCGCATCTTCGTGCCGCTCGATCACTGCGAGGAGCGCGACGTCGAGGCGGCGAAGAAGACCGACTACGTGTGGAACCAGTGGATGTACAACGCCCTGGTCTTCGGCGACTGGGACGACGACCTCGACGGCAAGCTCGACGGCCCCAACGACAAGAAGGCCGATCCGGCGCTCAAGGGCACCGTCGATTACATCGGCGTGAACTACTACGGCGTCTCCACCGTCGACGCGACGCTGCAGCTCAAGTTCATCGGCGGGGTCCCGGCGTACGACCACCTGCCGACGGATCTGCCGAAGACCGACATGAGCTGGGACATCTATCCGCACGGGCTGCGGCAGGTCCTCAACCAGCTCAAGCCGTACAAGTTGCCGGTGTACATCACCGAGAACGGCACCGGCGACTCCAAGGACGTCAACAAGTCGCGCTACCTCGCCGAGCACCTGTGGGAGGTGTCCGGCGCGATCCGGGACGGCGTCGACGTGCGCGGCTACTACTACTGGTCGCTCACCGACAACTTCGAGTGGGACCGCGGTTTTTGCCCGCGCTTTGGCTTGTTCCAGATCGACTATGCTTCCCCCGCCAAGACGCGGAAGCCGACCCGAGCCGCCGCGCTGTTCAAGCAGATCGCCGAGCAGAAGAAGATCACCGCGGCGACGATCGACGGACTCCCTGCGTACGCCGCGCCCACGCCCTGTCCCGGACCTCGTTGAATGGCCGACCCTCCCAAGCTCCCCCCCAGGCCGCCGCCGCGACGCGACGTGCGCCAAGAGCCCGACGAGCACACGCCGTTGGTCGAGGTCCCGCCGGTGCGCCAGGGCCGGCCCGCCCCGCAGAGCCCGCACTACGGCAACGTCCCGGTGCCGCCGGGAGCGTTCGAGCACGGGCGCCCGCCGGAGCCTCCTCCTCCTCCGCCTCCGCCCCCTCCGCCGCCCTCTGCACCGTCGGACTTCCTCCTCTCGTCGATGCTCCCGCCCAAGCTCGACTCGCTCGGCGACGACGACATCGAGCAGACCCGGGTCGGCGCCACGGTCGTCGGCGCGCCGGCGTATCGACCGTCGGCCGCGCAGGCGAGCAAGAAGGCCTATGTCACGGTGCTGCAGGGCGCGCGCGCTGGCGAGATGTTCAAGCTCTCGGCGGACGAGACGGTGCTCGGTCGCGGGCCGCAGAGCGGCATTCACCTCGATTCGGACGGCGTGTCGCGCAAGCACGCGCGGATCGTGAAGCAGGGCGAGGGCGCGTACGTGCTCGAGGACCTCGGCTCCACCAACGGCACGTGGGTGGAGGAGCAGAAGGTCACCTTCCGCATGCTCAAGGACGGCGATCGGGTGCAGGTCGGCACCGAGGTGATCGTGCGCTTCACCTTCATGGACGAGATGGAGGCTCAGCTGCAGCAGCAGCTCTACGAGTCGGCCGTCCGCGATCCGCTCACGCGCGCGTACAACCGCAAGCATTTCGGCGAGCGTCTCAAGAGCGAGATCGCCCACGCGCTCCGCCACCGCACGCAGCTGTCGCTCATCCTCCTCGACATCGACCACTTCAAAAAGGTCAACGACACCTACGGCCACCCCGCGGGCGACGCGGTGCTGCGCGGCGTCGCGGGCGCCATTTCCAAGGCGATCCGCGTCGAAGACGTGTTCGCTCGGATCGGCGGCGAGGAGTTCGCGCTGCTCGCGCGCGGCATCGACGCGCCGAACGCGGTGCTCTTCGCCGAGCGCCTGCGTCGTGGCATCGAGCGGCTGGCGGTGCCGTGGCAGGGTGGAGCGATCCCGGTCACCTCGTCGTTCGGCGTGTCCACGCTCATCGAGCTCTACGACCCGCGCGCGGAGATGCCGCGCTCGCTCGACGGCGACGTGCTCGTCGCCCGCGCCGACCAGCGGCTCTACGCTGCCAAGGGCGGCGGGCGCAATCGCGTTGTAGGGCCGTGAGGTAGCCGCGCCCGGGAGCCGCCAGCGCAAGCGAGCGGTTGTCCGGCGTACACTGTCCCCCGTGCTAAGGACCATGGTGATGACGATCGCTGTCGCGAGTGTCGCGTCGTGCAGGGCGCCGAGGGCTTCTTTGACCGACAACCTCAACATCGGCCGCGGCGAGCTCGCCCGCGTCGAATACGACGGCGAGGCGGTGTTCGGGCCGGCGATGAAGGTGCAGCGCTACCGCATGGGCAACGGCCTGCGGGTGCTGCTCCTCATCGACCGGAGCGCCCCGGTCGTCAGCTACCACACCTGGGTGCGCGTCGGCTCGCGCGACGAGAAGCCGGGCAAGACCGGCATCGCGCACCTCTTCGAGCACCTGATGTTCAACGAGACGTCGCACCTCGCGGCCGGCGAGTTCGATCGCATCCTCGAGGAGAACGGCGCCGAGTCCAACGCGGCGACGTGGGTCGACTGGACCTACTACCACGAGAGCCTCCCTGCCTCGAAGGTCGGCCTCGCGGTGAAGCTCGAAGCCGATCGGCTCGCCAACCTGGTCCTCCGCGACAAGCAGGTGGGCAGCGAGAAGGACGTCGTCGCCAACGAGCGTCGCTATCGCGTGGACGACGACGTCGAGGGCGCGGTCAACGAGCTGCTCTACAAGACCGCGTTCACGACCCACCCCTACCACTGGCCGACCATCGGGTGGATGGAGGACATCCAGGGCTTCACCACCAAGGACTGCGAGAGCTTCTACAAGACCTACTACGCGCCGAACAACGTGACGGTGGTGGTGGTCGGCGACGTGCAGCCCGAGGCCGTGCTCAAGCTGATCCAGGACCACTACGGCGAGCTCCCGCCCTCGAAGATCCCCGAGCGCAACCTCCCGAAGGAGCCCGGCCAGGACGCCGAGCGTCGCCTCGAGGTCAAGAAGCCCACGGCGACCGAGAAGCTGATGATCGGCTACAAGGCGCCGCCGCTCACGCACGACGACCACGTCGCGCTCACCATCCTCAACGAGATCTTGTTCGGCGGCCGCTCGTCGCGCATCTACCGCACGCTCATCAAGCAGCAGGAGCTCGCGACCGATCTCCGCGGCTGGGTCTCCACGTTCAGCGATCCCGGCCTCTACGAGGTCTGGGTGACCGCGCGCGGCGAGCACAAGGCCAAGGAGCTCGAGCTCGCGCTCGCGACCGAGCTCACGGCGGCCAAGAGCAAGGAGCCCACGGCCGACGAGCTCGAGCGCGCCAAGAGCCGGCTCGAGCTGTCGTTCCTCCAGGGCATGGAGACGGCGTCCGGCAAGGCCGAGCAGATCGGCTTCTACGATACGGTGCTCGGCGATCCCGGCGCCGGGTTCAGCCGGCTCGAGGCCTACCGCAAGGTCACCGCCGCAGACGTGCTCCGCGTCGCGAAGACGTATCTCGTCGACGCCCACCGCACCGTCATCCACGTGCTCCCCGACGGCACCGCGGGCAGCGCCGACGACGACGAAGAAGAGGGCGACGACGAAGCCGTCGCGCACAAGCCTCGCAAGCCGCTTCGACACAAGACGCCCGGATCCCCCGGGCGATGAAGCGCCTCTTCGGGATCGCCACGACCGCACTCCTCATGACCCAAGCGCCCACCGAAGCCACCGCGAAGTCGCCCTCCGAAACCCGCGCCACGCGCATCGACGCCGGGGGTGGCGCCGTCGCCTACCTCGTCGAGAGCCACGAGCTGCCGCTCGTCGATATGTCGATCTCGTTCCGTTCGGGCTCCGCGCTCGAGACCGACGAGAAGCACGGCTCGACGCGGCTGTTCGCGCGGATGTTGCGCCGCGGCGCCGCGGGCCGGAGCAGCGACGACATCGAGGCCGCGATCGACCGCCTCGGCGGCGAGCTCTCGGTCGACGTGAGCGCGTCGTCGATCAACATTCACGCGCAGGTCATCCGGCGCAACCTCGAGCCGTTCGTGGCGCTCGTGAAGGATCTCCTCACCAAGCCCACCTTCCCCGAGGACGAGCTCGCGCGCCTGCGCCGCGAGGCCGTCGCCGAGATCATCGAGTCCCGCGACAGCGACAAGAGCCTCGCGTCGAGGTTCTTCCGCCGCGCGGTGTTCGGCAAGCACCCCTACGGGCGGGGCACGAGCGGCACGGTCAAGTCGATCCCCGGGATCACGCGCGCCGACGTCGTCGCGGCGCACCAGCTCCACGTCCGGCGCGGCAACGTCGTGCTCGGCATCGCGGGCGACGTCACCGAGGCCGACGCCAAGAAGATCATCCTCCCGCTCGTGAGCTCGATGCCCGAGGGGGGCGCGGTGGCCGATCCGACGCCCGAGCCCACGTTCCCCAAGGGGCATCGCCTGGTGTTCGTCGACAAGCCGGCGCGCACCCAGACGCAGATCATGATCGGCGCGCTCGGCACCCACGCCAACGACCCCGATCACATCGCGCTCCACGTCGCCAACACCGTCTTCGGCGGCACCTTCACCGCGCGCCTGATGAAAGAGGTGCGGAGCGTGCGCGGCTGGTCGTACGGCGCCTACAGCCGGCTCCCGATCGACCGGCGCCGCGACTCCTTCTCCATGTGGACGTTCCCCGCCGCGACCGACGCGGCCGCGTGCGTCGCCCTCGAGCTCACGATGTTCGACGAGCTCCTGCAGAAGGGCATCACCGACCAGGAGCTCGCGTTCGCCAAGAGCTACCTCGGCGAGTCCTACGCGTTCGACATCGACACCGCCTTCAAGCGCGTGCGCCAGGCGGTCGACGAAGATCTGTACGGCCTGCCCTCGGACTACCACACCGGCTACGTCGCCCACATTCAGGGGGTCACGCGCGACCAGGCCAACGCGGCGCTCAAGGCGCGCTTGTCCGCGGACGACTACGTGGTCGTGGTCGTCGGGACGGCCGCCGATCTCAAGGAGCCGATCGCCAAGGCGATCCCGAAGCTCGCTTCGACCGAGGTCATCCCGTTTGACGCGGACTGACGCTGCGCGTCGGCGCGCAGCGAGGAACTGTCCCGTATACTCCGCGCGCCGCGCGTGCCTGCGGCGCTGGAGGAGTCATGAAGCTCGCGTCGTTGTTCGCTCTCTCGTTGGCGGTGATCGCGGCCTGTGGTGGCAGCAAGGACGAGCCCACGGCCACTGCAGCGAACGAGCTCACGTTCAAGACGCTGCCGTACACCCTCAAGCCCGGTGACGAGAAATACTTCTGCTACACGATGGATCTCCCCGCCGACCGGGAGACGGTGATCACCGAGCTCACGCCGACCTATGGCAAGGCGACGCATCACTTCGGCATGTACTACACGATCGCCGCCGAACCGAACGGCTTCTCCGAGTGCCCGCTGCTCGTGAAGGAGACGTGGATCCCGCTCTACGGCGGCGGCGTGGACAGCGGCCCGCTGAAGCTGCCGCAGGGCGCTGGGTTCCGCCTGGGCAAGGGTCAGCAGATCCTCATTCAGCTCCACCTCCTCAACGCCGGCAAGACCGACGTGACGGACACCGGCGCGATGACGATGAAGGTCGTCGACCCGGCGACCAAGGTGACGCCGGCCGGCATGTTCGGGTTCGACAACCGTGACCTCGCGATCCCCGCGAAGGCGATGGACGTCGAACAGGTGATGAGCTGCACGCTGCCGTTCGACATGAACGTGTTCGGCGTGTTCGGCCACATGCACACCAAGGGCAAGAGCATCGAGGTCAGCCGCGGCGCGACGCCGGGCGCCGAGATCCTCTACGCCACGCCGTGGGTGTTCGATCAGCAGCCGACGGTGCTCAAGTCGTTCCAGGCCAAGAAGGGCGACACCGTTCACATCCGCTGCAAGTGGGACAACCCGAGCGAGATGCCGGTGAAGTACGGCGAGAGCACCAACGACGAGATGTGCTCGTTCGTCTTCTACTACGCGCCCTACGAGAAGCTCGAGGGCTGCCTGAAGATGCCGAAGTAGCCAGCACGGCTTTTTGGGAACAAATGACTCGAGCGCGCGCCGCGTAGACTGCGGCGATGCGTAGCCCGTATGTCGTGTGTCCCTCGTGCGCGCGCCACGTCCGCGTCGCGGAGGAATGCTGTCCGTTCTGCGCGCGGTCGCTGCCCGTTGGGCTCGTGCCGACCCCTCATGGGCCGAGCCGCAGGTACATCGGCAAGAACGCGACGGCGCTCGCGCTCACGGCTGCGCTCGCGGGCTGCGGCGGACAGGTGGAGGTCGAGACGCCGCTGCCGGCGACGGACGCTGGCGTCGACACGGCACCCACCGACACCGGTCGGGAGTTCTCCCTGCCCGACTCCGCAGCAGACACGTTCGCGTCGGACGTGCGCGACGAGGGCGGCGCGATGCCGGTCTACAAGTAGCGCGGGCACGGACCCGCGAGGATCAGCTCTTCGGCCGGACCTGTGCGAGCGCCCGCTGCACGCTGGCCGCAGCCGGGCCGAGATCGTCACGAGCGAGCTCGGCGAGGAGGAGGCGCGTCGCGTCGGGGACGAGCTCGAGGAGCCGCTGCGCGATGTGCGTGAGGACGAGCGCGCGCTGCGCCGGGGGCTGCTCTCGAGCGAGCGTGACGCGACGTTCGATGAAGGGGAGGCGCTGCGCCTCGGGCAGGCGCTCGAGCGCGTCGCGGGTGAGGGGAATGAGCCGCTCGTGCGCGCTCGGCAGCGAGGTGCCGGCGGCGAGCGCGTCGAGGAGCGGGACGGAGAGCGCGGCGCCGATTCGCGCCGAGAGCTCCCGATCGGGGGTGCGCTCGATCTCCTCCAGGTACCGCGAGAGCCATCGTGCGCGTGCGCCGGCGTGGACGGCGTGCAGCGCCGCGATGACCGGCGGGGGCTTGGGCGCGAGCGGGAGCGACAGCCCGTATGCGCCGGCGTCGACCTCCGTCCAGAGCTCGAGCCATTCCTCGGCGGAGAGCCCGGGGAAGTACGGCTCGACGAACGACGACAGCGACGCCCTCTGGTTGAGCGGCACGGCGCCGTACTTCGCCTGATACGCGCGAAGCGCATGCGCCAGCGTGCGGGAGCGCGGCCAGTCCTCCTTGCCGAGGAGCGCGCACGGCTGCACGCGCTCGAGGACGCCCTCGGGCTCGAGCCCGACGAGCCGACGCCGCGCGCGGACGTCGTTGGGGAGACCGCGGTACACGTACGTCGCGCCCAGGACGAGACCGGTCGGACCGAAGACGACGAGGGGCGCGTCGAACTTCGACAGCGCTTCGAGCGCGCGCCGTTGGTCGCTCGTCGCCTCGCGAACCGGGAAGGGGTCTTCGACGAGGGCCTCTCGATCCCCCGTGCGCAGCGGGAAATACCAGTGCAAAACCCAGTTCGTCCAATCGGAGACGACGCGCGCGGTCGCGGGGACCTTCGCCTCTTCCAGCGCGGCGAGCGATGCCTCGGTCGCCGCGCGGAGGCCGCGCGCACCGAGGGCGCCGAGGACGGCGAGCGCGTGGTTGTCGAGCTCGCCCTGGTTCTGGGGGATCGCGTTGTACGCGCTCTTCACGTCGAGCGAGGGGGGGATCTGCGCAGCGAAGAACGCGCGCAGAGCGTCGCCGGGGAGCTCATGGGCCCCGGTCTCGCCCTCGGCGCCGGCGACGAACGCGCGCGCGATCGCGACCGCACCGCGCGTCGAGGCGTCGAGCGAGCCGTCGCACGCGAGGTTGGACAGCGCGTCGGCGATCCGCGAGGTGAGCGTGGAATCGTACCGGGGCAGGTACATGCACGCGAAGACCATGCGTGCGCGCGCGGCGGGAGAGTCCTCGACCGCGAGGCGAGCGACGAGCGCATCGGCGCTCTGCTTCGGAGCGTCGGCGATGTAGCCGAGGAGCGAGGCGGCGCCCGCGCGCACGCGCGGTTCCGCGTCCTGCAGCAGCGCGCGCAGCGTCGGAGCAGCCGCGAGGATCGCCGCATGGACATCGTGCGCGGGGCCGGTCGCGAAGCGGGCGTTGGCGACGCTCGGATCCAACCCCGTTGGCTGCAGCTGCGAGGGATCGCCGGCGTGGAGCATCCACTCGGCGACCGCCAGGATCTGTTCGCGCCCCTCGGTCGCCGGATCGGCGAGGAGCGTGAGCAGGAACGACAGCGTGGGCGCGGCGTTCGCTTCGAGTCGTTTGTGGAGGAGGAGCGCGCTCGAGATGGCGGCGAGCGCCCTGCTGCGCGTGGCCGGCGTACGCAGCGTGTCGGCGACGCCGGGGGCCAGCGCGGAGGCCTTCGGTTTCGCGCTGCGTTTGCTCGAGCTCGTGGTCGCCTTGGCCATGTTCAGATCGCCTTCGCCCCTCGCGCCGCTTCGGCGAGGGCCGTCGCCAGCGCCGGATCGTCCGACTGGAAGTCGAACTGCATGACGGTGCACACGATCTCGGTGGTGCGTGCGCGGAAGATGACGCCGCTGTCGACCATGAAGAACCACGCGTCGTAGACGCGCGCTTCGCCGTCGAGGACGTCCCAGTGGGCGAGCATCTGGGCGTAGAAGTTCCCTTCGACGACTTGGTCGGTGGCGTAGAGTCGTTGCTCGACGGGGAGGTCTTCGCCGTCCCACTGCTCGCCGCAGATGCGGAGCTGCGCTTTGTCGATGGCGTCGAGCTCGTCGATGCTCTGCGGCTCTCGTTTGTTGGCGAGGGTCAACACGGCATCGGATGCTGCCCCGGGAGCGGAAGCCTCACAAGACGATCACGGCCACAGGACGATCCCTTGCGTCGTGCCACCGTTGTTGGCGATCGCCGTCCCCGCCGCGCTCTTCTGGGCTTGGTACTCGAGCGACCCGCTCGTCGTGTTCGTGCCCGGAACGTTGGGGTTGGGGACGACCGTGTTGTTGGCGTAGGCGTTGACCAGGTTCCCCGAGGGCTGGCCGGGAACGCCCTGCGCACCACTGCCGGTGTAGTTGATTTGCTGATTAACGGGATAGTTGTAGCTGATGTTTCCGCCATTCTGCAGGTTGTTCTGTGCCCATTCCTCCATGCGCCGATGGCAGACGCTGCACGGCGGGTAGGGCGCGCTCATGTGGGCGGTGCCGCCGTTCTGCAACGCGCTCATGGCCGCCGGGTTGCCGTCCATGGTCGCGAGCGCCTTCCGCTCGGCGTGCCCCGTGCGGAGGTTGTTCCACGGCGGGCCCATGAAGCCCGGGCTCTGCCCGGAGGTGAGCTGCATCTGCGGGATCACGCTCGCGCCACCGGCGCTCACGACCGCGAAATCCATCGGCATGGTGAGCCCGTAGGGGTCGAGCTCCGCGACGGGGTTCGTGCAATACAAATAGAGATTCAGGTTCCCGACCAACCCGATCGGATCGGGGCTGATGTAACGACCGATCTCCGGGTCGTAGTAGCGGAAGTGGTTGTAGAAGAGCCCCGTCTCCTCGTCCTCGAACTGGCCGGGGAATCGCACGTCGGTGGTCGCGGCGCCGTGCGCGCGCATCTTGCCGTAGGCGGTGCGCTCGAGCCGCGCGGCGAGCGTCCCGTCCGGGCGCACGAGCTCCTCGGGCGCGCCGATCCAGTCCTTCGCGAAGAACTGCCATTGGTCTTCGCGCGCGTCGCCGATGAGGGTGGTCACCTGCTCGGCGTAGGGTGAATACGCGGTGACCTCTTCGTAGACGTAGGTGCGGAGCTGTCGCGATGCGACGCGCCCGTCGTCGCCGAACGATGAGCGATCTTCGTGCACAAGCTGCTGTTGATCCCAGACGTAGCGCGTCGTGCTTCGCAGACGCGAGCTCCCGTCCTCCGTGCGCTCGTAGACGCGCTTCTGGATGCGTCGGCGAAGGACCGGCAAGTAGTCGAACTCGACGCGCGCGCCGTCCGGGCGCTCGACCGCGGCGAGCATTCGCTCGGCGTTCCACTCGTAGAACCAGACGTCCTCGGAGCCGTCGTCGCGCGCGATGGTCTTCGTGACGAGGAAGCCGGCTTCGTCGTACCGGTACCGCGCGGCACCGAACGAAACGAGCTGGTTGCCCGGTGCATAGACCAGCCCGTTCGCGCGACCGAAGTGCACGTTGTTGCTCGGGTCGTACGAGAACACCTCGGGTTCGCCCTGCTCGGGGATCCTCGCGACCAGTCGATCGCGGGCGTCGACCTCGTAGCGGATGAGGCCGTCGCTCTTTCGCTCGGCGACCAGGTTGCCGAAGGGGGCGAAGTGGTAGGCGTTGTCGACGATGGCGGGGCCGCGGAGCTCGCCGCGGTATTCGGGCTCGTCCGAGGTCGAGGACGCTTGCCCCGCCGTGAGCACGCGTCGTCGCGAGGGGCGCTTCAACTCGTCGTACTCGCTCGCGATGACGCCGCCGCCCGGGAGCCCCATGCGCAGCACGTTGCCGAGCGCGTCGCGCTGGAAGCCCACGCGCTCTTCCTCGTCGATGACGATCGTGGAGGCGCGGCCGAGCCCGTCGCGGACGAAGTGCTCGGCGTGGCCGACGGACGTCCGCAGGCGGGTGCGCATCCCGTCGACGCCGTACGCCGATTCGACGCTGCTGGTACCGCCGTCGCTCGAGACGCGCTCGCGCAGCACCTGCCCCCGGCCGTCGAGCTCGAACGCGAGCTCCGACTTCGTGCCCTTGATGCCGACGAGCTCTCGACGCGCGTTCCACGACAGCGTCGCGGAGGTGCCGTCGGGGTAGGTCACCTCGAAGATGTTGCCGGTCGCGTCACGCGCGTACTCGATCTTCCCGTGGCCGTAGTCCTCCCACGTGAGGTGGCCCATCGCGTCGTATTGGCGCTCGATGGTGCGGCCGTCGAACGTCGTCTCGCGCGTGAGGCCGCCGCGGGTGTTCCACTCGAAGCGCGCCACCTCGCCGCGCTCGTTCTGCAGGCTGACGAGCCGCCCCTCGCGGTCGTAGCGGTAGTTGACCGTGTCGCCGTTCGGCTCCACGCGCTCATACAGCCAGTGCACGCCGCCGTAGCGGAACTCCGAGACCCGTCCGTCGCTGCGCACCGTGCGGACGCGATCGCCCATCGCGTCGTATTGGTGCGTGAACCAGCTGCCGTCGCGCTCCTGCACGCCGGCGAGCCTCCCCGCCGGGGTCCACGAGTAGCGGGTGGACCGGCCGAGCGGGTCCACGCGCTCGAGCATTCGGCCCCAGTGGTCGTAGCGCCAACGCCACACCGAGCCGTCGCTGAGGCGCGCCTCGATGAGGTTGCCGTGCGCGTCGACCGCGTACGTGGAGCGCGCGCCATTGGGGTGGATCTGCTCCTTCATCAGGCCGCGCTCGTCCCACACGTATTGGGTGATCCCGCCGAGCTGGTCCTCGATCATCTCGACGAAGCCGCGCGCGTCGCGGGTGAACTTGACGACGCCGCCGGCGGGATCGACCGCCTCGAGCACCTGGCCGAGCGCGTTGCGCGTGACCTTGATGGTGTTCCCGAGCGGATCGGTCTCGCGCAGGATCCGGCCGTGGAGGTCGCGCTCGTAGGTGGTCGTCGCGCCCTCGCGATTGGTGACGGCCTCGATGTTCCCGTTGGCGTCGAACTCGCGGGTGGTCACGCCGCCGTTGCCGACCGCCTTGTGCACCTTCTCGTTCTCGTCGACGAAATAGCGCTGAACCTCGACCGGGGTGATGACGTCGCGTCCGCCGACGGGGTCGTACACCAGCTTGACGTGGTGCAGGCCCTTCGCCTTCGTCGTGCCGTCGGCGAGGACGTCGGGGAGGTCGGGCGAGAGCGCGGGGTCTGTGCCGTCGTCGCGATCGCCCCAGGTCTCGATGCAGCGCTTCTTGCCGTCGTAGACCCAGTGGTAGCGGAGGCCGGACGGGTGGCGCAGGCACGTGAGGAGGTGGTCGCGCGCGTATTCGTAGCGGACCGTGACGCCGTCCGCGTCGGAGCAGGCGACGAGATCACCGTTCTCATCGTACGTGTACGTGGCGAAGCGGATCGTCTCCGAGCTAACCGGATCCCTCACGTCGATGGCGGCGATGCGCCCTTCGCTCGTGAGCTGCAGATCGACGGCGCGGCCGGCGGTGTCGGTGATGCTGCGGAGGCGAGAGCGATCGTCGTAGTGGAGGACGATCTTGTTGAAGCCCGGACCGAGGACGTACGCGAGGAGCCACCGCTTCGGCGCCGAGGGGAGCGTGCGGAAGTAGTGGACGAAGGCGGTCCCGCAGCCGAGGACGTAGCCCTCGTCGGTGCGTTCGAGGACCCAGCCCTCCGCTTCGTTGAGCTGCCCGACTCCCGGGCGCTTGAACTTCACGCTGTAGCCGGAGCCGTCGATGACCGTGACCGCTCTTCCCGACTCGATGAGGCGCCAGCCGAAGGTGAACGACCAGCCGAAGCCGAGGCCGACATCGCGGTCGGCCACCCGCGAGCTGTACTTCCGCTGCACCTGCAGGTTCATCGGCCCGGGGAGGAACAGGTCGACGATCGAGGGGGTGAACACCTCGCCGCTCGCGATATCGACCGGGTCTCCGGCCGGAGGGGCGGCGCCACAGCTGGTGCATGGGCCGCCCGGGCCGCTGCCCTCGGCGCAGTTGGCGTTGGCGCCGTCGCCGTTGGGATCTTCGTCCCCGTCGCCGGTGCCCGCGCCCTTCTTTCCTTTCCCCCCTTTTCCCTTGCCGCCGCTTCCCCCGCCGCCGTCCGCTCCGCCCGCGAGAACCGCTACGCCGGGGCACATTCCAGGGATCGGCGGGATGTTCGGTGCTGGTGATGTCCTGGCCATGGTTCGTTCGAGGGACGGGGAGGCGAATGACGGGGCTCAACGCGAGGCTCGTCCACGGTCGACGCGAGCGAGCGAATGCAGCTCTCTCCGTCCGTCCGTCAACCGCCGCGTTACGTGCTCTCCTCCGACCATGGGCACGACGATGACGTGGCTCGCGGCGCTCGCCCTCGCGCTGTCGTGCGGTGAGCGCTCGGGACTTCAGTCGCCGGTCGCGTCGGCGGAGGTCTCGCCGCTCGCATCCATCGCCGCGTCGCTACCCGCGTCCGCGGGCGCGTCGAGACAACGGTTGGGCACGCAGCCCGAGCCCTTCGCGTCCTTGTAGCAAGTGGCGCCGACGCCGCACTCGGTGTCGTTGGCGCAGTTGATCTTCGTGCACATCCACTGGTCCTGACCGACGTCCGCGAGGCACACCGGCGCGCCGGGGAACTTCGCGCACTCCTTGCCGAGCGGCGTGCACGCCTCGCCGACGCCCTTGTCGTTGCCCTTGTCGCCGGGGCGCACGCAGGAGGTGGCCGGGACCTTCGGGGTCTCGCTGGAGTCGGTGGACGCGTCGGTGGTGGACGCAGCGGGCTCGTCGGAGCCGCAGCCAGCGAGCGCGAGGAGGGTGAGGAGGGCGAGGGCGCGCATGGACAAAGCTTGTCGCACTCGGACCCGCCCGCCGACAACGGAGATCTGCGTGACGCGCCGCGACGGCGTGCGTCAGCGCTTGCGACGCGACAGCAGCGCGAGGAGCCCGACGACGCCGAGCGCCATGAGCGGCGACGAGGCGTCGCCGCTGGTGCCCACGCTGCAGCCGCCCTTCGACGTGGTGTCGCCGGTGTCGCTCGCGGGGTTCTGCGGCGCGGCGGGCGCGCAGATCTTGGTGCCGCCGGCGTCCGCGCAGGTGTAGCCCTCGGGGCAGGGGTTGTCCTCGGCGCACGTCTGCGAGCAGATGTTCTTGTCCTTGGCGACGCCGATGCAGTAGCCGCCGCGGCAGTCGCCGGGGCCGACGCAGAGCTCGCCGAGCGGCTTCTTGGTGGGGTCGGGCTCGCCCTCGAGCCACGGCGTCTCGCCGGTCTCGGCGAACGCCTTCATGATCAGCTCCTTGTAGGTGTCGGAGCGTGTGTAGAGGTTCTTCGTGACGTAGCTGCCCTGGTCGACGCAGCCGGCCCACGCGGGATCGCCCATCGCCGGCGGCTTGCCGTTGCCGCCGCGCGACACGACGCCGATGACCGCGCGGGTCTTCATGTCGTAGGCGGGGCCGCCGCTGTCGCCGCTGCAGATGCCCTCGCCGATCTGGAACTCGTTGGGGCCGACCGCGCCGCCGCTCGCCGAGCTCGCGGGACCGACGTTGATGATCGGGATGTCGGCGCGGCGCCTCCGGCCGTAGCCGCTCGAGTTGTTGCTCTGACCCCAGCCGACGGCGAGGATGCTCTCGCCCTTCACCGGGGGCGCGTCGAGGCGGATGGGGGCGAAGGGCGCGTCGGTGACCGGCTTGTCGAGGATGACGAGCGCGATGTCGTTGTTGCAGAGGTTGGTGGCGCCGGTGTGGATCACCTTCTTGCCGCGCGGGGCCGTCGACAGCTTGTCGAAGACGAGCTGCGCGCCGGTGAGCACCGCGAGGTAGCTCGCGGGGTAGTCGCTGACGACGTCGCCGCCGACGATCGACTTGCCCTCTTTGGTGCAGGCGATGCCGCCCTCTTCGGTGCGCGCCACGCAGTGACGCGCGGTGAGCACGATCTGCTTCGAGATGAGCACGCCGGAGCACGCGCCGGAGAACCCGCCTCCGGGTGGGAGGTTGGCGAGCGCGACGGCCGAGTCCTCGTCGGGGGTGCTCGGTTGGCCGTTGATGATCGCGGAGGACGAGCGCGAGAGCGACTCGCTCGGCTCGACGGCGCAGCCCGCGAGCACACCGGTGGCAAGGAAGACGGCAAGGAGGGGACGCATGGGATGTTCTCTCAGCGACGACGACGGGTTGCGGAAAGGGCGAGGCCGAGACCGACGAGGAGCGCAAAGGGCGCGCCTCCGCCGTGGCCTCCGTAGCTGCAGCCACCCTTCTTCTCGGTGGTCGCCGCGGGATCGGCGGCGGGGGCGGGCTCCTCGACGGGCTGCTCGACCGGCGGCTCGACGGGCGGCTCGCCCGCGATGCAGTAGCCGCCCGCGCAGGTGTAGCCCGCGGGGCAGGGGGTCGCGTCGTCGCACGTCTGCGAGCAGGTCTTCTTGCCGTCGTACTCGACGCAGATCTTCGACGAGCACTCGGAGCCGAGCGCGCACACCGCGCCGAGCGCGCCCGGGTCGGGGAGCTTGGTCGTCGGCTGCTCGGGCTTGGGCTCGCCCTCTTCCCAGATCACCTCGCCGGCCTCGGTGACCGTCTTCTTGATGAGGTCTGCGAAGCCGTCGACGCGGGTGAAGTAGTTGACCGCGCTGCTGCCGACGCAGCCAGCCCAGGGCTTCGCGGGATCTTCGCGCTGCCCGTTGCCGCCGCGCGAGGTGACCGCGAGGAGCGCGACCGAGCCCTGCGCGTAGACCGGGCCGCCCGAGTCGCCCTGGCAGATCGACTCGCCGAGGACGATCTCGCGCGAGCCGATGTAATACGAGGGCACCGGGCCGACGTAGGAGATGCGGAGGTTCTCGCGGCGGTAGCGCTTGTGGAGCCCCGCTGCGAGCGTGGTCGGCGTGTCGGTCTGCGTGACGCCGTAGCCCGCGACCGCCACGACCTCGCTCTTGACCGGCGGCTTGGCGAGGCGAATCTGCGAGAAGGGGATCTTGGTGGCCGCGTCTTTGAGGACGATGATCGCGAAGTCGTTGTTGTCGATCGACGTCGCGCCGTTGTGGACGATGCGGGCCACGGTGTTGTCCCACCCGCCGCGCGGCTCGGAGCCGTACCAGATGTACATCTTCGAGGGGACGTAGTCGGCGCCGAAGCTCCCGCGGTTGTACTCGGACACGCAGTGGCGCGCGGTGATCGCGACGTGCGGCGTGATCAGCGTCGCGGTGCAGCCCGCGCCGTAGCCGCCGGAGACCTCGGTCTGGATCAGGATCGTCGACTCGTACTTGGCGGGCAGGTCGACCACGCCGTTGATCACCTTGGCCGTGCTCGTCCCGACCGGCGCCTCCCCCGAGGACTCACTCACGCATGCGGCGAGGACGACGGCGGCGAGCAGAAGCGGGACGCGACGCATGGAGCTCCTTGTCGGGCGGGAGCGGCACGCTCCCTCACCCATCCGAGCGGAGCTGGCCGCTCGAGCGGGCGGGACTTCCTGACATGTCGTGCGTGTAGGCAACAAGGAACCAATGAGAAAGTCCGCGCCGGGCGCAGATTGCCCACCACGGCGGAACGCCCCGGACGGCCTCCCGGGAGGGTTGCCGGAAGCTGGTCCCGCGATCTGGCGTTATGCTACGGGCCCTTTTATGCGGTTGGCTGGAGTTGTCGCGATCGCGTGTCTTGCTTCGCATCAGGCGAGCGCGGCTGCGCTGCCCTCGGAGCCGCGCTCGGACGTCGAGGCCCCCGGTCCGGGCGAGGCCTACGACTCGGCCCGGGCCGAGGACGACGCCGACGGCGAGTACGTCCTCGCCGGCGCGCCCTCGCGCAAGAGCCACGTCATCGGCGCGCTCGACGACGTCGCCTGCCTCAAGTCGCTCAAGAAGCACAAGATCCCGTTCATCAAGGCGCCCGGCGCCGCGAAGATCGAGCAGCCGATCATCCTCACCGGCCCGATCGAGGGCGTGCACTTCGACACCGGCCGCCCCTACGACAAGCGCACTGCCGCCCTCGGCGACGCGATCGACTGTAGGCTCGCGATCTCGCTCGTCGACCTCGCCAAGGTCGTCAAGAAGCACACGATCAGCCACGTGATCGTCAAGTCGTTCCACCGGCCGAACCAGCCGATCCTCGACCCGGGCGCGCCGCTCCGTCACCGCATCGGGTTCGCGATCGACATCGCCGGCTTCAAGACGAAGAAGGGCCACACCTGGAGCGTCGAGCACGACTTCCACGGCAAGATCGGCCAGGCCTCGTGCGGCACCACCGCGGCCAAGCCCAACCCGGACTCCAAGGAGTCACGCGAGCTGTGGGCGATGTTCTGCCAGATCTCGGCGACCGAGGCGTTCGATAGCGGGATCAACCCCAACTACAACGCGTCGCACTTCGATCACATGCACTTCGACCTCACGACGGACCACCCGATCCTGTTCTTTCCCTGAGCGCTGCCACGCGCGTCGCGACCTCGCCACGCGTCGCCTCGATCTTCGTCCAGTGCGTGCCGCGCCAGTAGAGGCGACGGCAGCGTGCGCAGCGGAAGAAGTCGTCGCAGGAGGCGAGGGCGCCGGGCGGGGCCTCGCGCTCGGCCTCGTCCCGCGAGACCGTCGTGAGGGCGCCGCCGCAGTCCATGCACCGCAGTTCCCCGACCTCGAGGCCGAGCTCGGAGAGCACGAACACCGCTTGGTCGAGCACCGGCGCGTGGCGTGGGACGAAGAGCGCGCGCACCTCGCCGCTCGCCACGCGCTTGCGCTTGAAGAGGGGCTGATCCGAGCTGAGGAGCACGGCGCCGAGCGCGCCGGCGCGCTCGACGAGGTCGCCGTCGTCGATGCCGTGCTCGAACTCCGCCTCGTAGCCGAGCGCGCGGAGCCAGCGCGCGAGGCCGCCGAGCATCGCGTCGCAGTAGAAGCGCGTCATCGGAAGCGCTCGGCGAACGCGCGGTGCACGCCCTCTCGCTCCTCCTCGCGGTAGCCGCTCGCGATCGACAAGACCTCGATCGCGCGTCCCTCGGCGCGGAAGTGCGCGCGCCACTCGTGGATCGCGAGCGTCGCGGTGCCGTCGTCGTGCTGGCGGATGCGGCGATAGGCGTGCGGCTGCGGACCGAGCTCGAGGATCTGGCGGATCGACGCCTCGAGGTCGACGGCGTGTCCGGCGAGAAACGCGAGCTGCTCGCGCGCGCGGTCTGCGAACGCGACGTCGTACCCGGGCTTCGGATCGGGCGGACGTTCGCCGGCCGTCCTCTCGAGCGGCTGCTCCGCTCGGATGCGCTCGTGGCCGTCGAGCCAGCCGGGTTTGGCCTCCGGGATCGCGTCGGTCCAGGCGATGTACGGCTTGATGTCGAGGACCGGCGTCCCGTCGAGGATGTCGACGTCGCAGACGTGGAGCGTGAGCCCCTCGATGCGCTCGAGCCGCAGCGCGGAGAGGCCGACCGGGTTGGGCCGGTAGGGCGTTCGCGTCGCGAACATGCCGCGCTTCTGCTCGCTCCGCGGTGGCAGCACCTTCGGCCGCCAGCCGGTGTTGAGGTGGAACCAGAACAGCACCCAGATGTACTCGAAGCCGACGAGATCGCTGAGCGCGTCCTCGAAGTTGTGGCCGGCGTTCAGCTCGATCTGGCCGCGCACGCCCTCGGCCGCGCGCGGCTGGCGGGGCGCGTCGAGCCGGTCCTTGAACGGGGTATGGATGACGCCGATCGGGTGGAGGACGAGCGGGTCCACGGCGCTCATTGTAGACGCGAGAAGATTCGGCGCGCGTTCTCGGTGGTGCGCGCGGCGATCTCGTCGAACTCCGCGCCGCGCGCGGCGGCAAGCGCGCGGACGACCTCGGGGAGGTCGGCCGGCTCGCCGCGCTTCCGATCGCGCGCGTCGGCGCCGGTGGGCTGGAACGGCGCGTCGGTCTCGGCGAGCAGGTGCTCGAGCGGCACCGCGCGCACCGCGTCGAGCGGGCGGCGCGCGTTCGAGCGGGTGATCGCCCCGGCGAACGAGATCGACCAACCGAGCTTCACGTAGTCGCGCACCAGCTCCGCCGAACCCGAGTAGCTGTGCACGACGCCGCGCTCGACGGGGCCGAACGCCTTGAGCAGCTTCAGCGCGGGGCCGTGCACCCGGAGCACGTGGAGCGACACCGGCAGCTTCAGCTCGCGCGCCAGCCCGAGGTGGGCGCGCAGCACGCGCTCCTGCCGGTCGAGCTCGCCGGTGGGGCCGTCGAGCCCGCACTCGCCGACGGCGGTCGCGTGCTCGAGCAGGGAGGGGAGCTCGTCGAGGCCACGCTCGATCGCCTCGTCGGTGAGCGCGGGCACGACCTGCGGGTGGATCCCGAGCGCGAGCCCGACGCCGGGCAGCCGCGCCACCGCGATCGTCCGCGCCCACGTGCGCGGCTCGACGCCGACCGCGATGGCGTGGGTGACGCCCACCGCGCGCGCCGCGTCCCACACCGCGGCGGCGTCCTCGAAGGCGGCGTCGTCGAGGTGGACGTGGGTGTCGATCACGGCCTAGGCGCGCGGCTCGATCTCGATGCGCTCGAGCGACTCGAAGTCGTGCCGCGACGGCGCCGTGACGATGATGTGCGCGTGGTCGGGCGTGGAGCTCGCGAAGCCGAGGCCCTTGACCGAGACCTTCTCGCGGCCTCCGTCCTTCCAGACGATGTCGGCGCTCATGCCGATGGCCACGCCGACGAGGGGACTCGGGGTGTCGAGCTCGAGCACGACGACGCCGCGGCGAACCAGGGGCGCGGTGTCGAGGACGCGAATGGTGCGCATCGGGTCCCGAGTATAGCCCTAGAGCGCCCCGAAGCGGCCGCCCTTGAACGCGGCGTCGAGCAGCGCGTCCACCCGGCCGGCCAGGTCTCGCGCCTTGGGATCGCTCTGGCTGGCCAGCGCCCCCTTGAGCTCGCCGAGGAGCTTCAGCTGCGAGAACAACTGCACGTCGGAGAGGGCGTTGCTGCCGGCCAGCACGGTGCGCACGCGCTCGATTTCGGCCTCGATCGCCGGGATGCCGACCGCGGCGGCGCCGAGCCTGCGGGCCTCGGGGTGCTCGCGGTAGTGCGCCTCGAGGATCGGTTGCACGAGGCTCTCGAGGATCGCGGCCTGGTCCTCGGCGTTCCACACGTGCTTGAGGAGGAACAAGTCACTCGCGTCGGGCACGCTGCGTCCGTCGAGGTACGCGCTCGCGGCGCACAGCTTGAGCAGCTTCACCACGCGGCGGTCGGAGAGACCGATGCCCTCGGCGCGGATCTGCAGGACGAGGCCGCGATAGGCGTTGAGGAACGCGTCGTCGAAGCGCGTCTCGCGCGCGAGCGCCTTGTGCGCGGCGCGCAGCTCGTCGCCGGAGACCAGCGGCGTGAGCTTGGCGTCGGTGGTGAGCTGCGCCTCGAGCTCCCAGCCGCGCTGGAGCAGGTCCTGGAAGTGGAACGCATCGAGATAGTCGGCGCGCACGCGGAGGAGGAAGCGGTCGAAGATCGCGGCGAGGTCGGCGTCGGCCGGCACCTCGTTGGACGCGCCGATCGCCGTGATCAGCGGCACCTTCATGCTCACGCCGCCCGCCACGTAGCGACGCTCGTTGAGCAGCGTGAGCAGCGAGTTGAGGATCGCGCTGTTGGACTTGAACACCTCGTCGAGGAAGACGATCTCGCCCTCGGGCATCATGCCGGCCGTCTTGCGGCGGTAGGTGCCCTCGCGGAAGGCGGCGATGTCGACGGGACCGAAGAGCTCGTTGGGCTCGGTAAATCGGGTGAGGAGGTATTCGAAGTACTGCGCGTCACACAGTCGCGAGAATGTTCGAGCGAGGGCGCTCTTGGCGGTGCCCGGCGGGCCGATCAGGACGAGGTGCTCGCCGGCGAGCGCCGCCACGAGCATGCAGCGAATCACCTCGCTTCGTCCGAGGAAGCGGCTCTCGAGGTCGCGCGCGACCGCCTCGAGGCGGCGGTGGAGGGGCCCTTCGCGGGTCATGGGCGGCGGATGGTAGCCGTGTTTGGCCGTTTGGGGCCGCCAACGTGTGGTTGGGCGACCGGCAAAGGGGTAGCCTTCCTGCACCGTGCAGGAGGGTGGAGAGCTCCCGTGCTCTGTCGGCGACGTCGTCGCCGGCAAGTATCGTATCGAGGGCGTCCTCGGTCGCGGCGGCATGGCCACGGTGTTCTCGGCCTGGCATGAGGAGCTCGAGCAGCGGGTGGCGCTCAAGATGCTCCACGCCGGCATGTCGTCGGACCCGACGCACGCCAAGCGCTTCGTCCGCGAGGCGCGCAACGCCGCCCGCATCCAGAGCGAGCACACCGCGCGGATCATGGACGTCGGCCGCACCACGGGCGACCGCGTCTACATCGTGATGGAGTACCTCGAGGGCCACGACCTCTCGCGCATCCTCAAGGCGCGCGGTCCGCTGCCCGTCGAGGAGGTCATCGAGCACCTCGTGCAAGCGTGCGACGCGATCGCCGTCGCCCACTCGCTCGGGATCGTCCACCGCGATCTGAAGCCGGCGAACCTCTTCCTCAGCCAGCGCGTCGACGGCGGAACGATCGTGAAGGTGCTCGATTTCGGCATCGCCAAGGCGTTCGACCAGCCCGCCGCGAACGAGCTCACCACCACCACGGCGATCGTCGGCTCGCCGCTCTACATGGCGCCCGAGCAGATGGCCAACGCGCGCGACGTCGATCAGCGCGCGGACATCTGGTCGCTCGGCGTCATCGCCTATCGCCTGCTCACCAAGAGCCTCCCGTTCCAGGGCGAGAACCTGGTCGAGCTCGCGATGGCCGTCGCGTCGCGCGCGCCCAAGCCGCTTCGCGAGCACCGCCCCGAGATTTCGCCCGCGCTGGCCGACGCGATCATGCGCTGCCTCGAGCGCGAGCCGGACAACCGCTGGCCGAACGTCGCGGCGTTCGTGCAGGCGATCGCGCCCTACGGCCCGGCCTCGCTCGTCCCCACCGTGCAGCGGGTGATCCGCGTCGCGCGCGGGCCGCAGGAGCCGCTCGTCACGGCGCCGCCGAGCGGCTCGCACGACGTGCTCGTTCCTCC
>JALHOE010000088.1 GCA_022843175.1 Deltaproteobacteria bacterium | reverse complement strand
CGCAGCCCGCGCCGCCCGCGCCGCTACCGCCGCCGGCCTGCGCGTGCGCGACCGACGCGGAGGAGAGAATCACTGCGATGATCGTCGAGCGACGCATGGGACAAACCTCGGCGTCCACGCGACTCGCGTGTGACGACCACGTGGCGAAGGTGACGTTTCAGGTCTTCGGTTTTTCGGTCAGCACGGTGAGCGGCGCGGCGCCGCCGGCGCGCGCGATGTCCATCGCCTCGACCGCGGCGCCGTAGGGCGCTTCCTCGTCGGCGATGAAGAACACCGTGTGGTCGCCGTTCTTGGCGGCGAGCACGCGCTTGAGCTTCTCGCGGAGCTCGGTCTTCGCGATCGGGTTGCCGGTGATCTCGAGCGTGCCGTCCTTCTTCACCTTGAGGACGACCGGCTTGTTCTTGTCGTCGGCCGCTTCGGCCTTCTTCTCTTCGTGCTTCGGGATCTGCACGTAGAACTGCTTCACCAGCGAGGGCGCCACCGTCATGAAGATGATGAGGAGCACGAGCACGATGTCGACCAGCGGCGTGATGTTCATCGCCGGCTTGACCTTGTCGTTCTTCGGTCCGCCAATCTCGATCGCCATCACTCACCCCCGGTGACGGCGGCGTTGGGGTCGCCGTTCTTCTGCGCCACGACCAACGCCACGCCGCGGAACCCGGCCCGCTGCACCACGCCGAACACCTCGCGCATCTTGCCGTAGGGCGTCGCGTGATCTCCCTTGAGCATCACCCGGCGGTTCGGCGATCGCGCGAACTCCTGCTTCAAGCGCGCCTCGAACGCCGCGGCGTCGGGCAGCTGCTCCTTCTCGACGAAGTACCGACCGCTCTTGGTGTACGTGAGCATGAGCACGTCGATCTTCGTCTTGCTGCTCGGATCGACGTTCTGCAGGTGCGGCGGATCGACCGACTCGCCGGCCTCGAGCTGCGGCGTCACCACCATGAAGATGATGAGCAGCACGAGCACGATGTCGACGAGCGGCGTGATGTTGATGTCGGGCGTCGGCCCCTTCCGCTTCTTCTTCCCGGTCTCAACGCTCACGCCCATGACGACCTCCTCGAACCCGGACTCTCAGGCCGCCTTCGACTTGTGCTTGGCGGGGACGAGCGGCTGGTGGTTGCGCTCGAGCTCGTCGAGGAACTCGCCGTTGGCGTTGGTGAGGTCGCGCTCGAGCGAGTCGACGCGGCCGCTCAGGTAGTTGAAGAAGGCCACCGACGGGATCGCGACGAAGAGGCCGAACGCGGTCTCGATGAGCGCCTCGGCGATGCCGCTCGCGACCGTCGACAAGCCGGCGCTGCCCGACGAGCCGATCTTGCCGAACGCGCCGAGGATGCCGAGCACGGTGCCGAGCAGCCCGACGAACGGCGCGAGCGAGCCGACCGACGCGAGGATCGACATGCCCCGGCGGAGCTCGGCGGAGATCACCTCGGCCTTGCGCGTCATCTCGCGCTTGGCCGCCTCGATCGGTCCGAGGTTGTCGCTCTCCTCGGTCTCGCAGTACTCGAGGTACTTGAGCGCGCCGCTGTGGAGCAGGCCGGCGAGGGGAGACTTCTCGTGCGCGACGGCGGCCTTGGTCAGCCCGACCAGGTCGGCCGTCTTCATCAGCGCCGACGCCTTGCGCGCGAACACGCGCGTCTCGGCGGTCGATCGCATGAGGAAGACGATGCGCTCGAACAGCACGCCGAGCGACATCAGCGCCATGATCACCAGCGCGAGCGCGACGACCCGCGAGGGGCCGCCCATTTCAGCCCAGATGTGCCTCAGATTGAATTCCATCGTCGTTTCCTTACAGCTTGATCTTGAAGGGGATCGCTACGGTCTTGATCGAGAGGAACGGCTTGCCGTCCTGGTGCTTGGCGGGCTCGTATTTCCAGCTCTTCACCGCGGCGAGCACGGCGTCGTCGAAGTTCGGATCGCCCTTGGCGATCTTCGCGTCCTTGACGTTGCCCTGCTCGTCGATGGTGAGGCGCACGACGACCTTGCCGGTCACGCCGGCGGCGCGCGCGGCGGCGGGATACGCGGGCGGCGGAGTGCTCAGCGCCTTGGCGGGAAGGTCGTCCTCCGACACGAGCGCCGGCTTCTTGATCTCGACCTTCGGCATCGGCGGCGGGGCCGGCTTGCGGCAGGTGTTGGCCTCGCACGTGAGCGGGCCGTTGCAGAGCGAGCCGGGGCAGCACGCTTGACCGTCACCACCACACACGGGCGCGTCGGTCTTGGTGCCGGTGCCACCGGGCTTGCCCCCGCCGGAGCCGCCGTGCGCGCCCGCCGCGCCGACGTCCTTCGAGGGATCCTTCTCGTCGAGCTTCGCCTTGAGGTTGGGATCGGGATCGGGCGGCGGAGGAGGAGGCGGGGCCGCGCTCACCTTGACGTGCTTGGGCACCTCGACGGGCGGCGGCTCGGGTGAGGGCTCCGGCGGCTTCTCCTCCTCGATCTTCTCCTCGAGCTGCACCTCGACCGGATCGGGCTCCTTCGGGGGCGCGGGCGCCGGGAGCTCCTTCGACTTCAGCGCGGCCGACGCGATGCCGAGACCGACCAGCACGCACGCAGCCGCGGCGTACGAGATCGCGCGCCGCTGGTGCAGCCCACCGCCGCTGTCTTTACGAGTGAAGGCCTCGAACGCCACGCGCGGTATTTCGCACAGCGTGGTGACACGGAGGGCACGCGATCGCGACGATCTGGTGACGGAGGTGACGGTTCACGCCACCGTCACTTCGGTGTCACCCACCGCGGGAGCCGCACCACGAACGAGGCGCCTCCGCCGGGTCGATCCTCGACGGCGATCTTCCCGGCGTGCGCTGCGACGATCTCGCGAGTGACGTAGAGACCGAGACCGAGACCGCCGTGGTTTTCGGACACCGCGCGCTCGAAGCGCTCGAAGATGCGGCCACGCTGCTCCACTGGGACGCCGGGGCCGCGGTCCTCGACGAGCAGCATCGCGACGTCGCCCTCGGCGCGCACCGTGATGTCGACCGGTGTTCGCCCGCCGTACTTGATCGCGTTGTCGAGCAGGTTGGCCACGATCTGATCGAGCCGCAGCCGGTCTCCGTGAACGACGACATCTTCGTCCGCGTGGAGCGAGACCGCGACGTTCGCGGCGCGGGCGCGCGCGTCGTGGCGCTCGACGACCTCGGTCACCACGGCGCGCAGCTCCTCCGGCGCGGCCCGCAGCTTCAGCCGCCCGGTGGCGATGCGCGACACGTCGAGGAGTGTGTCGACGAGCTGGGTGATCCGCAGCGTCGCGCGGTCGATACGCTCGAGCTTGGTGGCGACCCGCGGCTCCAGCGCAGCACGCTCGTGGAGCAGGCTCTGCACCTGCAGCTTGAGCGCGGTGAGCGGCGTCTTGAGCTCGTGCGACGCGATGGAGAGGAACTCGTCGCGCAAGCGGAGCGCCTCGTTCGATTGCGCGAGTCGCACCCGCTCCTCTTCGGCCGCGCGCCGCTCGGTGAGGTCGCGGGTGACCTTGGCGAAGCCGATGTGCTTGCCGCCGTCGAACAGCGCGGTGATCACGACGTTGGCCCAGAAGCGCGACCCGTCCTTGCGGACGCGATACCCCTCGTCCGTCGCCGAGCCGTCACGCTGCGCGGCCTCGAGCGCCCGCGCGCACTTGTGCAGATCCTCGGGCGGATAGAAGACCTCGAACGACTGCCCGATGATTTCGGAGGCCTGGTACCCCTTGATCCGCTCCGCGCCCGCGTTCCACGAGGCCACGCGTCCGTTCACGTCGAGGTGGAAGATCGCGTAGTCGCGCACGCTCGAAACGAGCAAGCGGAAGAGATCGTCGCCTACGGGGCCGCCGGACACTGCCGATCAGTATGGCTACGCGCGCGCGATCGAGGAAGCTCTGCGTGCCCGCACGCGGATGACGACCGCGAGCAAATTGAGAAGAAAGGTGAGCAGGAGCAGGACGAGCACAGTCCCGTAGAGCTGGGGGCGCGTCTTGTCGACGTCGGGCGACTGCGTGGCGAGGACGTATACGTGATAGCCGAGGTTCATGAACTGGTCGTTCAGGTGCGTCGGCAGCTCGGCGAGGAAGTACGCCGCGCCGGTGAACAAGATGGGCGCGACCTCGCCGGCCCCGCGGCTCACCGCGAGGATGGCGCTCGTGAGGATGCCGCCCATCGCCTGCGGCACCACGACGTAGAACGTCGTTTGAAACTTGGTCGCGCCGAGCGCGAGCGACGCGTCGCGGAGATCGCGCGGGACGGCGCGGAGCGCCTCTTCGGTGGCCACGATCACCACCGGCATGGTGAGGATCGCGAGGGTGAGCGCCGCCCAGATCAGCCCCGGCTTGCCGTAGGTGACCACGCCCCCGAACGCGACCTTGTCGACCCCGCGGCCGAGCGTCTGCACGAAGAACCCGAGGCCGAACAAGCCGAAGACGATCGACGGAACGCCGGCGAGGTTGGACACCGCGAGCCGCACATAGCGCGCGAGGCGCGAGTCGGGCGCGGCGTACTCGGTGAGCCAGATCGCGGTGACCACCCCGACGGGCACCACCGCGACGGTCATGAGGATGGTGAGCGCGGCGGTCCCGAAGATCGCCGGGCCGACGCCGCCGCTCTGCATGCCGCCGCTCGGCGGCTGCGTGAGGAACGTCCACGAGATCGCCGAGGCGCCGCTGCGAACGACGTCGAGGAGGATCACGGCGAGCATCGCGACCACGACCAGCGCGGCGAGCGCGGTGGCGACGACGAGCGCGGTGTCGCGAATCTTGCGGTTCATGTTCCACCTCGCTTGCGACGAAAGCGGTCGACGATCCGTTGGGCGACGAGGTTGGTCGCGAAGGCGAAGAGCAAGAGCGTGGCGCCGAGCACGAACAGCACGACGTAGTGGGGGCTCCCGTGGACGACCTCGGCCATCTCCTGGGCGATCGTCGCGGTGATCGTGCGGGTGGAGGTGCCGAGCGACCAGTTGACGAGCGCCGCGTTGCCCGAAGCCATCACCACGATCATCGTCTCGCCGATCGCGCGCCCGAACCCGAGCACCACGCCGGCCGCGATGCCCGGCAGCGCCGCCGGGACGATCACGTTCACGATCGTGTACATGCGCGTGGCGCCGAGCGCGAGCGACGCATCGGCGAACGACTTGGGCACCGACGACAGCGCGTCCTCGGCGAGGGTGAACACCAGGGGAATGATGGTGAGCGAGAGCGCGCAACCCGCGACGAGCGCGTTGAGCCGGTGCTCGAACCCGAACGCCCGCTGGAACCAGGTGGCCATCACCAGGAGCGCGAACACACCGATGACCACCGAGGGGATGCCGGCGAGCAGCTCGATGGTCGGCTTGAGGATCTCGCGCAGCCACCGCGGGGCGATCTGCGAGGTGAAGATCGCCGCGAGGATGCCGAGGGGCGCGCCGACGGCGACCGACACCACGGTGATCTTCAGCGAGCCGATGAGCAGCGGCAGGATCGAGAACTTGGGCACCCCCGAGGTGGGCTGCCACGCCCAACCGGGGCCGTCCCACGCCTGACGCAGCCACATCTTGGCGAAGGTGACCTCTTGGTGGACGAGCTTGGAGGTGAAGAGCGGGAGCGACTCGAGCGCGATGAACACGAAGATCAGCGCGATGGCCACGATCGCGGTCAGCGCGGTGACCTTGATCGCGATCTCGGCGACGCGGTGCCACGCGGGCGGGCTCCTGCGCCACTCCACGGTGCGGAACGCGCCGGTCGGCGTGTGCTCCCGATCGGGCTCGGGCTCCGACTCGGGCACCGGCACCGGCGCCGGTCTATTTCGGGAGGGGGAAGTAGCCGACATCGCTCACCACCTTCTGTCCCGCGTCGGACACGATCCACGTGAGGAGGTCTTTGGCGAGCCCCTTCGGCTCGCCCGCGCTGTAGACGTAGAGGAATCGACTGATCGGGTAGCTTCCGTCCTTCGCCGTCGCGAGGTTCGGCTCGACGGCCGGCCCGTCCTTGGTCTTCTTGATCTTGAGCGCGCGGATGCCGGCGGCGTAGGCGATGCCGCCGTAGCCGATGCCGAACTCGTCGCCCTTCACCGCGTTGGCGACCGCGCTCGTTCCGGCGAGCGTCTGCACCTGCGCCGCGAAGTCCTTGTCGGAGAGCACGTGCTCCTTGAAGTAGGCGTAGGTGCCGCTGTTGTTCTCGCGCCCGTAGAGCGTGATCTTGTGGTCGGCGCCGCCGAGGTCCTTCCAGTTCGTAAGCTCTCCGCGGTAGACCTTCGCGAGCGTCTCGAGATCGAGCTCCTTGACCGGGTTCGCCTCGGCGACGTAGACCGCGAGGGCGTCGAGCGCGACCTTCGTCTCCACGATGTCGACGCCGCGCTTGGTCTTCACCTCGGCCTTCTCCTTGTCCTTCATCGGACGAGACGCGTTGGCGAGCTCGGTCGAGCCGTTGATCAGCGCGGCGATGCCGGTGCCCGAGCCGCCGCCGGTCACCTGGATCGACGTGCCCGGGTGCTCTTTCATGTACGTCTCGGCCCAGCGCTGGCCGAGGAGCACCATGGTGTCGCTGCCCTTGATGGTCACCGACTGCTTGCCGGCGGCGCCCTGCCCCTGATCGGCCTTTCGCGTGCAGGCGGTCAGGAAGAGCAGTCCACACACGATCGCGACACGGCGTTTCATTGCGGGCTCCTGCGGTGACGAACGTCGTCACCCTTCTCGAGATAGATCACGTGCTCGGCGAGGTTGGTGGCGTGGTCGGCGATGCGCTCGAGGTATTTCGACGCGGACGCGACGCACATCGCCGCGGGGATGTCGTTCGGGTGCGCAGACATCCAGGTCAGCACCGCGCGCAGCGTCTCGCTGTAGAGCGCGTCGACCTCGTCGTCGGCGGTCAGCACTTTGCGCGCGCGCTCCTCGTCTCCCTCGACGAAGGCATCGAGGGCTTCGCGCAGCATCTTCTGCGCGAGCCGCCCCATCTTGGGGATGTCGAAGACCGGCGGCACCTCGGCGGCCTTCTTCAGCGTTTCGACGCGCTCGGCGATGTTGACGGCCTCGTCGGCGATGCGCTCGAGGTCGGTGACGAACTTGAGCGTGCTCGCGATGAAGCGGAGGTCGTAGGCGACTGGCTGCCGCAGCGCGAGGACGCGTACCGCCATCTCGTCGAGCTCGATCTCGTCCTGGTTGACCTTCTCGTCGATCGCCACGACCTCGGCGACCTTCGCCTCGTCGCGATCGAGGAACGCAGCGATCGCGAGCTGGACGGCGCGCTCGCAGCGGGCGCCCATCGCCACCAACTGGCCGCGGATCTCGCGAAGCTCGAGCTCGAACTCGTTGCTGGTGTGGCGCGAGGGTCTCATCCGAACCTCCCCGAGATGTAGTCCTCGGTCTTGTTCTCGCGCGGACGCGTGAACATCTGCTTGGTCGGGCCGACCTCGATCAGGTTGCCCATGTAGAAGAAGCCCGTCCGCTGCGAGACGCGCGCGGCCTGCTGCATGGAGTGGGTGACGATCACAATCGTGAGATCCGCGCGGAGCTCGTGGATCAGCTCTTCGAGGCGCGCGGTCGCGATGGGGTCGAGCGCGCTCGTCGGCTCGTCCATGAGGAGCACCTCGGGCTCGACGGCGAGCGCGCGGGCGATGCAGAGGCGCTGCGCCTGACCTCCCGAGAGGCTGAGCGCCGAGGCCTCGAGCCGGTCCTTGACCTCGTCCCACAGCGCGGCGCGGCCGAGCGCGGACTCGACGCGACGGACGATCTCGTTCTTGTCGGTGAGCCCGTGGGCGCGCACGCCGAACGCCACGTTGTCGAAGATCGACTTGGGGAACGGCTGGGGACGCTGGAACACCATCCCGACCCTGCGGCGGAGCCCGACGACGTCGTACCCCTTCGCGAGGACGTCCTCGCCCTCGAGCAACACCCGCCCCTCGACGCGAGCGCCGGGGACCGTGTCGTTCATGCGGTTGAGCACGCGGAGAAACGTGCTCTTTCCGCAGCCGGACGGGCCGATCAGCGCAAGGACTTCGCGATCGCGAATCTCCAGCGCAACATCCTTGAGAGCCTGCGTCTCGGCCTTCTTCTCGGCGCGATAGAAGACGTTGAGGTTCTGCACCTCAATCTTCGTGGGCAGGGCTGCTGTCGGCACGCCCGGACGTTAGGCACATAGGGTGCCGTCCCTTTGACGGTTCGGTGACGATTCGGTGTCAGCCGGCGCTCGCCCCGGTGACGCCGCCCGGGCCGGGCAGGGACACGGTAAAGGTCGTCCCGAGGCCGACCCGGCTCTCGACCTCGACGCTCCCGTGCATCGCCTCGACCAGGTTCTTCACGATGGAGAGGCCGAGGCCGGTCCCGCCGATCGCGCGCGAGCGCCCGGCGTCCACGCGATAGAACCGCTCGAAGATCCGCGGGAGGTGGCGCGGCTCGATGCCGGGGCCGTGGTCGCGGACACGGAAGAGCACGCGGTCCCCCGCCCGCTCGACCGTGAGCTCGATCACCGGCTTCTGCCCCCCGTACTTCACTGCGTTGTCGAGGAGGTTCGAGAGCACGTGCTCGAGCGCGCGCCGGTCGGCCGACACCCGCAGGGAGGTCTCGGCGCGCGTGATCGTCGCCTCGCGCTGCGCCGCGGCGACCGCGACCGCCTCGATCGCCGCGGTGATCACCTCGGCGGCGTCGGTGTCCTCGAGCTCGAGCTTCCACTCCCGCGCCTCGATCCGCGACAGCTCGAGCAGATCTTCGACGAGGAGCTGCAGCCGAGCGGCGTGGCGGCGGATGATGTCGACGAAGTCCGCGGCCGAAGCCCGGTCGTCGAGCGCGCCGTTCTGCAGCGTCTCGGCCGACGCCGAGATCGCATGGATCGGCGTGCGCAGCTCATGGGAGACGTTGGCCACGAAGTCGCGGCGCACGCTCTCGAGGCGGCGGAGCTCGGTCACGTCGTTGAACACGGCGACGAGGCCGGGGCGGTCGGCCTTGATCGGCGCGACGCGAACGAACACCCGACGCGGTCGCAAGCCGTGAAGCTCGAGCTCCCCGGACGACGCGGACTTGGTCTGGGCCGCGCGGGTGAAGATCTCGTCGAGCCCCGCGGCCCGGATCACCTCGACCGGCGGCCGGCCGACGATCGCGCGCTCGAAGAGGAACATCTCGCGCAGCGCGGCGTTGGCCAGAACGACGACGCCGTCGTGCGCGCCCTCCCCCGACGTGACGAGCACGCCCTCGGTCATCGACTCGAGGATGGCGACCAGGCGGTTGCGGTCGTCCTCGAGGCCCTGCTTCTCGCTCGAGACCCACGCGGCGAGGCCATCGAGCGCCTCGCCGAGCTGGCCGAGCTCGTCCTCGCCGCGGATGCGCGTGCGGAGCCCGAGGTCGCGGCGCATCGCGCGGGCGGTGATGGTGAGTGCGTCGAGCGGTGCGATGGCGACGCTCGACGCGACGAGCGCGATCGCGACGCCGCACAGCGCCGCGCCGATCACGAGCAGCACCCCGAGCTCGAAGACGGTGCGCTTGTCGGCCGCCGGCACCGCGTCGTGCACGCGGAACATGAAGGCGCCGGCGAGCAGGCACAGCGCGAGGCCGCACACGATCGCCACTCGGACCCGAGCGGCGACGGTGGCGGGGCTCTTCATCGATCAGCCCGGAACGCCCGCGGCGCGCAGCAGGAGGTAGGTCAGCGCGGCGACCCCGGCCGCAGCCGGCACCGTGAGGACCCACGCCCACACGATCCGACCGGCGACGCCCCAGCGCACCGCCGTGAGCTTGCGCGTGCTGCCGACACCGACGATCGAGCCGGTGATGGTGTGCGTCGTCGAGACCGGGATGCCGAGGCCGGTGGCCATGAACAACGTGGCCGCGCCGCTCGTCTCGGCGCAGAACCCGCCGACCGGCGCGAGCTTGGTGATCTTCATGCCCATGGTGCGCACGATGCGCCAGCCGCCGGACAGCGTGCCGAGCCCCATGGCCGCGTGACAGATCAGCACGACCCACAGCGGCACGTGCGGCTTCTGCCCCTTGGCCACGATGAGGTGCCCGCTCGCGACCAGCGCCGCGACGATGATGCCCATCGTCTTCTGCGCGTCGTTGCCGCCGTGGCCGAGCGAGTAGAGCGAGGCCGAGAGCAGCTGCATGCCGCGGAAGGTGCGGTCGATTTTCCGCGGCGAAGTGCGCCCGAACACCGCCATCATCAGGTGCATCAGGAGGAAGCCGATGACCAACCCGACCACCGGCGACACCACGATGAACAGCGCGGTCTTGGCGAAGAACGCGCTGTCGAGCGAGCCGAACCCGGCCTTGGTGACCGCGACGCCGGCCATGCCGCCGAGCAGCGCGTGCGACGAGGACGAGGGGAGCCCGTAGTACCAGGTGACGAGGTTCCACACGATCGCGCCGACGAGGCCGCAGCCCACGACGGTGAGCGTGACGATCGTCGGGTTGACGCCCTTGGCGATGTTGCCGGCGACGTGGGTCTCGAAGATGAGGAAGGCGATGAAGTTGAAGAACGCCGCCCACATGACGGCCACCCGCGGCGAGAGCACCCGCGTGGAGACAATGGTCGCGATCGAGTTCGCGGCGTCGTGGAAGCCGTTGATGAAATCGAACGCGAGCGCGAGGAGGATGATCGCGGTGAGGGCGACCATTACGCGTACTCCAGGACGACTCCCTCGATCACGTTGGCGACGTCGGCGCAGCGATCGGTCGCCGTCTCGAGCGCATCGAAGATGTCTCGCCACTTCATGACGTCGAGCGGGTCGTTGCCCGCCTTGTAGAGGTCGGCGATGGCCTGGCGATAGAGCACGTCGGCCTCGTTCTCCATCTTGCCGATCTTCACGCACAGCTCGAGGAGCTCCTTGGAGCTCTTGAGGTTGGGCAGGAGCTCCATCGCGCGGAGCATCGCCTCGCAGCAGCGGACCAGCACGTCGGCGAGCTCCCTGGCTTGCGGGCGGGACTCCTTGAGCTCGAAGAGAATGACCCGCTCGCTCACCGCCTCGGTGAGGTCGAGCACGTCGTCCATGCGGGAGATGAGGGTGTGGATGTCGGCGCGATCGAAGGGCGTGATCCACGTCTCGTGGAGGCGCTTGATCGTGTCGTGGGTGATCTGGTCGCCGGCGTGCTCGGCCTCCGACACGGCGCGCGCGAGATCCTTCGCGTTACCGAGCTCGTCGAACAGGGACCGGATCAGCTTCGAGGCCTCGAGCGTCGAGCGCCCGTGGCGAACGAAGCCGTCGAAGAAACTCTCGTCGGACTTCGATTTGCCGAACATGCGGGTGGCGACTCGTAAGCCGGACCGGAACGGAGCTCAAGACCGCCGGATCAGCAGGAAAACCGCGATCCCGACCGCGATCCGGTACCACCCGAAGGCCTCGAGCCCCCGTTTTCGGAGGAACGCCAGGAACCACCCGATGGCGGCCCAGGCGACGAGGAAGGACGTGGCGAACCCGACCAGCAGCGCGAGCCGCATCGACCCGGTGGCCAGGAGCGCGCGCCCGTCCTTGTAAAGATCGAGCGCGGTCGCCGCGCCGAGGACCGGGATGGCGAGGAGGAAGGAGAACTCGGCGCTGGTTCGCGCGTCGAGGCCGCGCGCGCGGCCGGCGAGCAGGGTGCACATCGCGCGCGAGGTGCCGGGCCACAGCGAGAAGCACTGCGCGACGCCGACCAAGAAGCCGTCGAGCACAGTGACGTCCTCGAGCTTGTCGGTCTCGGTACGCTGCCGCCGCGCAAGGAGCCGCTCGCCGACGATCATGACGACGCCGCCGACCACCAGGGCCAGCGCGACCGGCGTCGGTCCGAACAGAAGGCGCTTGATGGTCTTGCGCAGCAGGAGGCCGGCGATCGCGGTGGGCACGAAGGCCGCGAGCAGCGCCGCCGCGAGGCGCATCGAAAGCGGATCGCGGCGTGCGAGCCCCGACACCCGGGTCCAGAGGAGGGCTCGATAGTGGAAGACGACCGCCAGGATGGCCCCGGCCTGGATGACGACCTCGAACGACTTGGTCGCGTCGTCGTGCAGGCCGAGGGCGTGCGCGGTGAGGATGAGGTGGCCGGTCGAGGAGATCGGGAGGAACTCGGTGAGGCCCTCCACGACCCCGAGCAGGGCAGCCATCCAGGTCGGCACGGGACCGCCCTAGCAGGGTCGCCCGCGGGGCTCGACGGAAGAGTCGTGTCACCCACCCTTCACTCAGCCGTTTCCGATTTCGCCGGCGCGCGACCTGTCGTTCACCAAACCGTCACCAACGCCACCAAGGTGTCACCACCTCGTCAAAGAACTGCGCCTAGGTTGTCCGCCCATGAAGTGTGCCCGCGCCGCGCTGTTCGCCTCCCTGCTGCTCGCGTCCCCGGCGGCTGCCGTTGCCTCCGAGAAGGCCGAGCACCCCGCCGCCGCGGAGCCGAAGAAGAAAGAAGAGCACTGGTTCGAGAAGATCAAGATCCGGGGCTACGCCCAGATCCGGTACAACCGCCTCTTCGCCAGCAACAACGACTACGTCAACGAGCAGGGCGACAAGTCGATCGGCGACAACGGCGGGTTCTTCATCCGCCGCGGCCGGATCATCATCTTCGGCGATGTGCACGAGCACGTCTCGATCTACCTCCAGCCCGACGTCGCCAACTCGCTGAGCGACTCGATGATGCACGCGGTCGCGCTCCGCGATTGGTACGCGGACATCTTCATCGACAAGGCCAAGGAGCTCCGCTTCCGCGTGGGGCAGTCGAAGGTCCCGTACGGCTTCGAGAACATGCAATCGAGCCAGAACCGGCTCCCGCTCGACCGCTCCGATCCGCTCAACAGCTCGGTGAGCAACGAGCGCGACCTCGGCGTGTTCATGTACTGGGCACCGAAGCACATTCGGGCGCGGTTCAAGGAGCTCGTCGACTCCGGCCTCAAGGGCTCGGGCGACTACGGCATGCTCGGGTGGGGCATCTACAACGGCCAGACGGCGAATCGCAAAGAACTCAACGACAACAAGCACGTCGTCGCGCGGGTCACCTACCCGTTCAAGTTCGGCAAGCAGTTCGTCGAGGCGTCCGTGCAGGGGTACGCCGGCAAGTACGTGATCGAGCGCGATCCGAAGTACGCGGTCGTGGGCAACGACACATTCCGCGACATCCGCGCGGCCGGCACGCTCGTGATCTACCCGCAGCCGCTCGGCTTCCAGGTCGAATACAACGTCGGCATCGGGCCGGAGCTCGATCCGGTCGCCAAGGTGATCAAGGAGCGGCCGCTGCACGGCGGTTACGCGATGATGATGCTCAAGGTCGGGCAGTTCATTCCCTACGTGCGCGTGTGGAACTACGAGGGCGGCAAGAAGCACGAGAAGAACGCGCCGAACTATTCGGTGCGCGACCTCGAAGCCGGCGTCGAGTGGCTGCCGTGGAAGAACTTCGAGCTCACCGCGGCCTTCGCCTACGGCAACCGCACCAACCCGAAGACCCACACCCAGGAGACGGGCTCCCTGCTCCGCCTGCAGGCGCAGTTCAACTACTGACCGGCCGCGCGAACGCAACGCGCGCGCGTCGTGATAGGCGCGCGCGTCAGCGAGCGTCTAACGGGTGCATGGGTTGGTCAGGCGCTCGCTGACGCGCGCGCCTATTGGGCGCCTAGTCGCCGCCGGGTTCGTCGGGCGACGAAGCGAAGCGGTAGCCGACGCCGCGCACCGTGCGGATGTAGCCCGACGCCGCGCCGAGCTTCTCGCGCAGCCGCTTGACGTGGGTGTCGACGGTGCGGCTCTCGACCGGCGTGTTCATCTGCCAGACGTCGAGCAGCAGCGTATCGCGCCCCTGGGTGCGGTTGCGCCGCTCGTGCAGCGTGGAGAGCAGGCGGAACTCGAGCGCGGTGAGCTGGACCTCTTCGTCGTTGACGAACACGCGATGCGCGCCGCGATCGATCTTGAGGACGCCGAACTCGACGATGTCGGTCGGCGGGGGCGCGGACTCCGCGCGCCGCAGGATCGCGCGCACGCGCAGTACGAGCTCACGGACACTGAACGGCTTGACCACGTAGTCGTCGGCGCCGAGCTCGAGGCCGACGACGCGGTCGACCTCTTCGCCGCGCGCGGACGCGATGAGGATGGGGATGCCCTTGGTGGCCGAGGTCGCCTTGATCTTGCGGCAGACGTCGAGGCCGCTCATGTCGGGGAGCATGAGGTCGAGCACGACGAGATCGAAGCGGCGCGACGTGGCCTCGCGGATGCCCGCCTCGCCGGTGTCGCAGACGACGACCTCGAGCCCGTCCGCGCGCAGGTTGTACGCGATGACGGTCGAGAGATCTTTCTCGTCCTCGATCACCAAAACCCGCGGCGCCATGCGCATGCACGATATTGTGGGCCCGTGACGGGCGCGTGACGAGGGGGAAACCGATGGGCAAACCCGTCACGGGATCGACGTGCGCGAGTCGCGAACCGGTATCGCCGACGGACGGTCCTCGATCGACTGCACCGCGAGCCCGACCGTAGCGGGTCCGTTGAGCACCTCGCCGTTGCGCGCGTCGAAGCGGGAGCCGTGGCAGGGGCAGTCCCACGACGACTCCGCGCTGTTCCACTTCACGTGGCAGCCCATGTGCGTGCACACCGGCGAGACCGCGTGGCAGCGGCCCTCGTTGTCGCGGAAGACCGCGAGCTTCTCCTTGCCGACGCGAACGATCTTCCCCTCGCCGGCGGAGACCTCGCGGAAGCGATCGGCCTCCGCGCGCTTCAAGCGATCGGTCATCCGGTGCCTCGGGAAGTCGACGTTCTCGCGCATGTAGACCGCCGCGCCCGACGTCGGCATGCGCTTGCTGTCGTAGACCTTCGCGAGCGCCGTCTTCTCGCCGAGGATCTCCTGCGTCAGGAGCATCGCGGCCATCGTCCCGTTGGTGAGGCCGTCGCCCGAGAAGCCGGTCGCGACCCACACGTGATCGTCGTACTGGCCGATGAAGGGGAGCCCGTCGGCCGGCTCGAGCAGCTGGCCCGACCACTTGGCGGCGAGCTCTCCGACGACGAAGCGACCGCGAGTCCAGCCCTCGAGGCGCGCCCAAGCGGCGTTCTCGTCTTGCTCGGCGACGCCGACCTTGTGATCCTCGCCGCCGACGATGAGGAACGTCGCGTCCCCCGCGCGGTGAACGCGCACGTAGTGGTAGGGCTCGGCGCTGTCCCACAGGAGCGCGAGCGGCGCCGCGACGGGATCGATCCGGAACGCCATCGCGTACGTGCGGTAGGCAGCGACCTTGGTGATGAGCAGCCCGGTCGCGTTGATCGGCGCGTGGGCGGCATGGATCACATGCTTGCAGGTGATGGTGCCCTCTGCCGCGAGGACCCGACACGGCGCACCGGGCTCCACCGCGATCACCCGGGTGTGCTCGAACAGGTAGCTGCCCCTGCCGCTGACGCGCGCGGCGATGCCGCGGAGGTATTCGAGCGGATGTAGCTGCGCCTGATTGGGGAACCGAATGGCCGCCGAGATCGGAAAGGAGACCGGCATCGTCTCGACCCACTCGGCGGGCATGCCGAGGCGCTGACACGCCGCGAGCTCTTCCTGCAGCGCGCGCGCGGACGCAGAGTCCTCGCCGTACAGGTATGCCGGCACGCGCTCGTAGCCGCACGAGATCGCGTCGTCGGTGATCAGCTCCTCGATCTGCGCGATCGCTGCGCGCCGCGACTCGAGGATCATCCGCGACTCGTCCTCGCCGAACCTCTTGATCGTGTCCGAGTAGTTGAGGTCGTGATGAGTCGCGAGGTGCGCGGTGGTGTGCCCGGTCTCGCCGCCCCCAACGCTCAGCGCTTCGACCACCGCGACCGTCACCCCCGCGCGCTCGAGGAGGCGGGCGGCGGTGAGACCGGTGATCCCGGCGCCGACGATGCAAACATCGACGGCGATGTCGCCGCGTAGCGCCGAGCGCTCCGGCAGTGGCGCTGTGTCGATCCAGATCGAGGGGTGCTTGGTGACGTAGTCCATGGGTTCGCCTTCGGAGCAATTCGTCGGCCGGATGGGCAGCTCCAACACGACGGGGCCACGACCGGAGCCGCGACCGTAAGGGAGCGGGTTGTCCATCCTCGACAACCCGCTCGCTCACGCTTGCGGCTCCCGACCCGCGGCTCTTGCGCACGCACGAGGTCGCTCCCTGCACAGATCGTGTGGCGCACCGCCTGCAGTCGAGTGGTGGGAGAGGTCATCATGAACGTCACCGCTCCGAGGTCGGACGCGACCATTCCGCAGCTCGTGCGGGACGCGCTCGACGAGACCAAGAACCTGGTGCGGCTCGAGGTCGAGCTCGCCAAGGACGAGCTGCGAGAGGAGCTCGCCGACGCCAAACGCTCGGCGATCATGTTCGGGGTCGCGGCCGTGGCCGCGCTCTTGGCCGCCGCGATGATGTTCGTCGCGCTCGCTCTCGCGATCTTCCCGGGGCCCTTGCCGGCGCTGGTCATCGGCGCGGTCCTCATCGCCACGGCCGCGATCCTCGCGTTCGTCGGACTCCAGAGGGTCCCGAAGAAGCCACTCGAGCGTACGCGACGCCGCCTCGAGACCGATGTGCAGGTCATCAAGGAGGGCATCACATGAGCGCCCGGGAAGGTCTCGAGCGCCGGCGCGAGCTCCTCGAGCGTAGCGCCAATCGCACGCGCGAACGCCTCGCCGACGCGCTGTTCGCGCTCGATCAGCGCCGCCATGGCCTCGTCCGTTACGAGTACCAGCAGCACAAGGTGTCGATCGCGATCACCGCGGGCTCGTTGGTCGCTGCGGTGACCGGCGCCGTCGGCTACTCGGTCTACCGGCTCGCCACGCGCGAGCAAAGACTCCGCGAGGAGCGCTGGAAGGCGCTGCGGCGCCTGTGGAGTCACCCCGAACGCCTCGCGCGCAAGGATCCGCCGCCGGGCTCACTGGTGGTCGAGATCGGCCGAAAGGTGGTCGTCGCCACGCTGACCTTCGTCGCCCTGGAGCTCACCAAACGCGCCGTACGCGGCGCGCTCCCCGCTCCGGAACCGCCCGCTCTTGCGACCTCGATCGTGAGGACGCTCCCCGCATGAACCGATGACGTCCCCGACCAGCGCGGGGCATTTCCGAATGGAGTTTTCCAATGGCCCAGAGCAAACGTGGATTCGCCGCGATGGATCCTGCCAAGCAGAAGGAGATCGCGAGCAAGGGTGGGAAGGCCGCGCACGCCAAGGGCACCGCGCACGAGTTCTCGGCCGACGAGGCGCGCGCCGCAGGTCGGAAGGGTGGCGAGGCGGTCAGCCGCGATCGCGATCACATGGCCCGTATCGGTCGCTCCGGCGGCGAGGCGGTCAGTCGCGATCGCGATCACATGTCGCGCATCGGCCGCGAGGGCGGCGAGGCGAGGGGTAAGGGGGCGCGCGAGTCGCGCACCTCGTTGAACGACGACTCCGAGGAGAGCGGCCGAGAGTCACGCCAGTAACCACAACCGAGGTCTTCGATGAACGACGTGCACCGTCTCTATCGTGTCGTGTACATCCACGAAAACAGCGGCTGGCGCGTGCGCGCAGCGAACGGCGCGTTCGCGTCGGCGACCTACCCCTCTCACGAGCAGGCGGTCGCCTACGCCAAGGAGCTCGCCAGGGGCCACGGCTGGGCGCGCATCGTCGTCCATAGGGAAGACGGCACAGTCGGTAGAGACTTCGTGCTCGGCAGCGACCGGCGCGAGCGCGTCGTCGGAGGGCGAGACCTGCGGGTCGTCCGCCACTCGTGGAGCTAGTCCTCTGACTTCTTGTTCTCGGCCACCGCCGAGGGCAGCGGGGGCGAGGGCAGCGCCGGCAGCTCGCTCTCTGCCACTGCCGACGGCGCCGCCGTGATCGCGGGCTTGCTGACGGGCACGTAGACGATCACCGCCTCGCCCTTGGCGAGCACATCACTGCGCGGGCGGCGGTTGATCTTCTCCATCACCGCGGGCGAGAGGCCGTGCTTCTTGCCGATCGACTCGAGCGTCTCGCCGCCGGTGGCGTGCACCGTGGTGCGCTTGCGACCCTTGGCTGCCTCTTCGTGGTCGTAGAACTCGTCGCTGCCGACCGCGAGGATCTTTACGTCGCCCTCTTTCATGAAGACGACGCGGGAGAGATCGGCGCTCTTGGGCACGAACACCTGCACGGTCATGCCCTCTTGCAGGCGCGCCGTGGGTTCGATCGCGTTCCACGTCTTCAACTCGTCGAGGGTGACGCCGAACGCGTCGGCGATTTCGCGGGGGGTGTCGCCGACGAGCACGCGGTAGAACACGCGGCTGCGGTCGGGGTAGGCGAAGGCCACGCCCGGAACGAGCGCGATCGGCTTGCTATCGCCGAACGGAGACGTCGGCGCGACGACGCCCGCGGGGACCAGGAGCACTGTCCCCCCGCGCACGGCCTCGTCCTTGGAGATGCCGTTGAGCTCGACCAGCTTCTGCTTGGTGATCTTCCGCGCAGTCGCGATTTGGTCGAGCGTCTCGCCGAAGCGGACGACGTACTTCTCGAGCGCCGAGCCCTTGGGCGCGAGCTTGGCGCTCGCGTCCTTGATCGCGGCGGCTTTTCCGGCAGGGACGACGATGGTGTAGACGGCGTCGTCGCCGAGGGCCTTGTCGGGCGCGGGCGGTGCGCGGCCGGCGCGCAGCTCGGGGTTGAGCGCCTCGAGCTCCTTCACCGAGCAGTTGGCGATGCTCGCCACCGCCTTGAGCTCGGTGCCGGCCGGCACGTCGACCGAGTCGCCCTTGAGCGAGCTCTCGGGGACGATCGCGTCGAGCCCGAACACCTGAGGGTTCCTCGAGACGACCGCGACGGCGATGATCTTCGGGACGTACAGCGTGGTCTCCCACGGCAGCCCGTTCTCGAAACGCGAGAGCTCCCAGTAGTCGTTGCTGTTGAACCGCTTCACCGCGGAGAGCGCGCCGCCGTAGCCCATGTTGTACGCGGCCATCGCCAGCTCCCAGGAGCCGAACCGCTTTTTGAGATCGGCGAGGTAGGCGATCGCGGCCGAGGTGGCGCGGAGCGGCGAGTGACGACCATCGGCCCAGCGATCGCTGGAGAGGCCGTAGATCCTCCCGGCGTCGGGCATGAACTGCCACAGGCCCGCCGCGCCCGCGGGGGACTTGATCACCGGATCGAAGCCGCTCTCGACCATCGCGAGCCACGCGAGGTCTTCGGGCATGGAGCGCGCGCGCAGCGACTCCTGGATCAGCTCGCGGTAGCGGCCGCTCCGCTTCCACCACACCGCGATGATCTTCCGGCCGCGCGGATCGTCGCGGAAGAACTCGAGGTACTTCACGACCCGGGAGTCCCAGCGCACGGGGATGTCGGGCATCTTCAGATCGGCGAGCCACGAGAGCGACTTGCCTCCCACCGCGAGGGGCGCGGGCGGCGCGGCGACCGCCGACGGCGGGAGACCACCGCCACCGCCGAGCGAGAGGGGCCCCTTCGGCGCGCTCGGCAGATCGCTCGGCCACGGAGATCCGGGCGAGGGTGCGGCGCCGGGGACGCCCCCGAACAGATCGACCTCGGCCTCGCGGAGCGCGCGGAGCTCGGTGGACTCCGCGCCGGTGGAGTCGCTCGGGGACGGCGCGCCCGCGATCGCCTTCTGCGCGTTCGCGTTCGGCGTGAGCCCCGGCTTGAACGGGCTGACGATCGCCTTGGGCGTCTTGGGCGCCGCGGCCGACGCGCTCGCTGCCGGCGCGGGCTTCTTCGGAGCGCTGCTGCTCGTCGCTGGTTTGGCGCTCGGCTTGGGCGTCGCCGAGCCCGCTACGCTCGGCGCAGCGCTGCTCCCGAACGCGGCGAGGGCGAGCACGGCGAACGAGACAACGGCGGCTCCACGGCGCAACGACAACATCGGAGCGGCACAGCGTCTCGCGCGGAGGGGGGTGCGGGTCAAGAAAGCCGCGCCTGACGCGATGGACACCGTGGAGCGGATGTTCAGTACCGCGGCGTGGAGAGACCGCGGGAGACCAGCGTCCAACCGATGAGCTTGTAGAGCACGCGCGCGCCGACGTTGGCGTCCCACTCGTCGTCCTGCCCGGGAGCGACCTCGTTGAGATCGAAGCCGACGATGGTGCGACCGGAGCGCGCGACCGCCTCGATCACCGCCATGGCCTCGTGGAACAGGAGCCCGCCGGGGACGGGCGTGCCGGTGTGCGGGCACAGCGTCGGGTCGAGGCCGTCGATGTCGAACGAGATGTACACGTGCTGCGAGAGCGAGCCCGCGATCCGCTCGCAGGCGTGGTCGAAGGGCTCGCCGGCGCGGAGCGCGCGCTTGAGATCGACGTCGAAGAACGCCTCGATCCGGCCGCCCGAGCCCTGGATCTGCGCGTACTCCTCCTCGCTGAGGTCGCGGATGCCGACCTGCACCAGCTTCTGCACGCCGCAGTGGCGGACGACGTTGTTCATGATCGACGCGTGCGACCACTCGAAGCCCTCGTAGGCAGGGCGGAGATCGGCGTGCGCGTCGAAGTGGAGCACCGACAGCCCGGGATACGCCTCGGCGTGCGCGCGGATGCAGCCGAACGGCACCGCGTGATCGCCGCCCACGAGCCCGACGATCTTGCCGGCCGCGATCAGCCGCGCCGCCTCGCGGTGGGTGAAGTCGTTGACCCGCGCCGAGAGCTCATTGGTCTTCTCGAGCGCCTGCTCGAGCGCGCGGTCGCCCGCGACGTTGCCCGCCGCCTCGATCACGCGCGCGGAGAAGCCGTTGGCCTCGTCGTTCCACGCGCGCACGTCGGCGCTCTCGTCGAGCATGAAGATGCCGGCTTCGTACGGGCGCCCCGTCTCGAGGTCGAACAGATCGACCTGCTTGCTCGCCTCGAGGATCGCCGCCGGCCCCTTCGCCGCCCCCTTTCCGTAGCTCGTGGTCGCGTCGAACGGCACCGGGAGCAACACCACCCGCGCGTCGGCCTCGGTGTTGAACAGCCCGAACACTCCGGACCCGGGCTGCGCGGCCGCGTTGGGATCGAAAGCCATGCGGCTTCAATTACTCGGACTAGCGCAGCAGCGCCATGATCGCCGAGTTGCACAGCGACACGAGGATGGCGGCGATCGAGGCGATGAAGCAGCCGGAGATCTCCACGCCGCGGACGACCTTCTGCGCCACGAGGAAGATCAGCCCGTTGATGATGAAGAAGCCGATGCCGAGGGTGATGACCGAGAACGACACCGAGAAGATGGCGAGGAACGTCTTCCATGCGAGCACGTTGAGCAGGCCGACGACGACGGCGAAGCCGAACGCGTCGAAGAAGCTCCGCACCTTCATGCCGGGCAGCACGGCGGCGACGATGAGCACGCTCACGCCCGACAACACGAACTCGAGCAGCAGCTTCACGAGGTTCGACACGGCCTCAACCATGCGCACGCATTTCGCGCTCGCAAGCCCCCGGCTCTCGCCCCGGGGAGCCGTCTCCGAAACACAGGGCCTGATGGTCTGACAGGCGCGCGCGTGAGCGAGCGCCTTCGGCTGGAACCGTTTAGGCGCTCGCTTACGCGCGCGCCTATGAATTGGCCCTAAACGGAGCCCTCGGACTCAGGCCAGATGCCGATGCTTCCGCCGACCCAGTCGAAGTCCTTGTTGTGGTCGACGCCGAGCATCTTGCCGCGCGACAAGCGCACGAGGTTGAGCACGAGCTCGGGGACCGCCTGGTCGGGCCCGCGGAGGAACATCATGCGCACCTCCGCTTTGACGCCGTCGCCGCTCGGCATCTTGAGCGCCGGCTCGTAGACGATCTTCTCCTGGAGGATCCAGCCGCCGCGCTCGTTCTCGGGGATCGCGTCGAGATCCTCTCGCGTGGGGTCTACCTTCACGCCCGAGCCGGCGAACGAGAACAGCGGCTTGAGCACGTAGCGCGAGAGATCGCTCGGCCACTCGGCGAGGTCGGACACGTACGTGGCCTTGGGCACCGCCGAGTGGTTCACGTGCGGCAGCGTGTACTTCGACCACAACCAGTACCAGTTGGGGTGCGGGAACCAGGTGACGTCGAGGTCGTCGCGGTAGTCGAACGGCAGCTCGATGGCTTTGTTCTCGAGCTCGTCGAAGACGACGCGGTTGTAGATCCGCTTGATCGGGACGCGCTTGCCGTCCTTCTGGCGGAAGAGACGCATGCCCTCACGCTCGATCTGGTCGGGGCCGATCGCCTGGACGCCGGTGAGCTGCTCGGTCGCGACGAAGTCGGCGTAGGTCTTCTGCGCGCGCGGATCGAGATCGAGCAGCACGACCTCGTCGGGGTGGTTGCCCGCGAGGAGCGCCTCTTTGAAGCGCGCCACGAAGCTGCTGCGGTTGTGGCCCGAGTAGTAGAGCGACCACGGCCCCTCGAGCCCGGGGTGCTTCTGGAGCTCCTCGCTCATCGCCTCGGTCTGCAGGACCATCAGCGCATAGAGCGAGGGGAACCCCTGCAGCTCGACGACCTTACCGGTGAGCTCGCCGTCCTCGCCGCGCACGATCGCGAAATCGACCTGGAGGCAGTTGGAGAGCGCGTCGACGCGCGGCACGTCGAGCGCGGGCGGGATCGCCGACTTCATCGCCGCGATCACCGCGGGGTCGGAGATCTGCGCGACGATCTCGCGCGCCGCCGTCGCGAGCTTCTTGCGCAGCGCGTAGGGGATGAAGAACGGCGTCTCCGCGATGCGGAACGGGATCTTCACGTCGAGCCAGCCCTCGAGGCGGCCCACGTAGTTGCGGTAGAGTTCCGGGGTGTAGGCAGCGTTGTACAGGCGACGCAGCTCGGGATTCATCGGCGCGTCGAGCGTATCATCGCTCTCCCTCACGAAGGCGCGTCACTTCAGGCCGAGGATCTCGCCTGCGTCGGTGAGGTCCATGCCGAGCACCGCCGGCTGACGGCCGAGGCCGGGCATCGTCATGATGTCTCCGCACAGCGGCACCACGAAGCCCGCACCGGACGAGAACCGGACCGACTGGATGGGCACGACGTGGTCCTGCGGCAGACCGCCGAGCTTGGATTCGGCGGTGAGCGAGAGGTGCGTCTTGGCCATGCACACCGGCGCCTGATCGAGCCCAGCCGCGGAGACCCGAGCGAGGTCCTTGTGCGCCTGCGACGACAGCTCGATGCCGCTCGCGCCGTAGACCGTGCGGGCGATCTTCTCGATCTTCGTCACCACCGGATCGGTGAGGTCGTAGACGAAGCGCGGCTTGGGCTCGCCCGCGTTGGCGAGCACGTCGCTCATCACGTCGGCCAGCGCGAGGCCGCCCTCGGCGCCGTTGGCGTAGCCGGACGCCCGCGCGACCTTGCACCCGAGCTCCGCGACCATCGACTCGAGCGTCTTGAGCTCGGCGTCGGTGTCCGTCGGGAACATGTTGATCGCGACCACCGGCTCGAGGCCGAACGCGGTCTTGGCGGTGTCGATGTGCTTCTTGAGGTTGCCGAAGCCCTTCTTCAGCACTTCGAGGTTGGGCTTGGTGGCCTCTTTGACGTCGACGCCGCCGTGATACTTGAGCGCCTTGAGCGTGGCGACGAGCACCATCGCGTGGGGAAAGAGCCCCGCGAGACGACACTTGATGTCGAGGAACTTCTCGCCCCCGAGGTCGAAGCCGAAGCCGCCCTCGGTGACGACGATGTCCGCGCGCGACAGCGCGTAGCGGGTCTGCACGATGCTCGAGCAGCCGTGCGCGATGTTGCCGAAGGGACCGCCGTGCACGAGCGCGGGCGTGCCCTCGTGCGTCTGCAGGAGGTTCGGCAGCATCGCCTCGCGGAGGACGACCGCCATGCCCCCGACCGCGCCGACGTCCGCCGCGTAGACCGGCTGGTTGTCTCTCGTCCAACCCACGCGAATGCGCGCGAGGCGCCGCTTGAGGTCTGCGTAGTCGCGCGCGAGGCAGAGCACCGCCATCACCTCGCTGGCCGCCGTGATGTCGAAGCGCGTCTCGCGCGGGACGCCCTGGAGCGAGCCACCGAGGCCGACGAGCACGTCGCGGAGGCTGCGGTCGTCGAGGTCGATCACCCGCGGGAAGTCCATCTTTCGCGCGTCGAGCTTGGTGTCGCCGAAGTGGAGGACGTTGTCGCAGAGGGACGCGAGGAGGTTGTGCGCCGAGGTCACCGCGTGGATATCGCCGGTGAGCCCCAGGTTGACCCGCTCGAACGGCTCGAGGCGCGACCGCCCGCCGCCCGCGCCGCCGCCCTTGCTCCCGAGCGTGGGCCCGAGCGAGGGCTGACGGAGCGCGACGACGACGTTCTTGCCGCGGCGCGAGAGGCCGTCGGACATGCCGATCGAGATCGTCGTCTTGCCCTCGCCCGCCGGCGTGGGGTTGATCGCCGACACCAGCACGAGCTTCCCGCGGAGCTTCTGCCCCTCGGGCACGAACGCCGATTCGGCGCGGAGCTTGGCGACGCCCTCGCCAAACGGAACCCAGTCGCTGCGCGGCACCTCGAGCTTCGCGGCAATCTCTTCGATCGGGAGCATGGGCGCCTATTTATCAATGAATGCTGGGAGCCGCGAGGTTCACGCCGTCTTCGACGCAATGATCTGCGTGCCCGACTGCGAGACGATGGCGTTCATCGCCACGGCCAGCGACTTGGCGTCCGGGTAGCGGTCCTTGGGATCCTGCGCCATCGCACGGTCGATGAGCTCTCGCCAGCGATCGTCGACCACCGTCTGATCGCTCCAACGCGGCGGCGACGTCGGCCCGTCGTCGGTCACCGCGCGGTTGCGCAGCGGCGGAGGGTTGCCGGTGAGGCACTCGTAGATCGTCGCGCCGAGCGCGTAGATGTCGGCGCGGTGGTCGAGCGTCTCGCCGGCCTCTTGCTCGGGGGCCATGTAGCCCGGCGTGCCGAGCGGGACGCCGATGTTGGTGATCCGCGTCTCGGCCCACTCCACCCGCGCGATGCCGAAGTCGAACAGCTTCACCCGCGGCGCCGAGGGATCCTTGGGGATCCAGTTGTTCGAGGCGCGCAGGTTCGCGGCGGCGTCGCAGAGGTAGATGTTGCTCGGCTTGAGGTCGCGGTGGATGACGCCGGCGGCGTGCATGGCGGAGAGTGCGTCGCAGATCTGGTCGATGAGCGGGACGAGCTCCTTCGGGGGGATCGCGCCGAGCCGCGCGAGACGGGTGGCGAGCGTCTCGCCGCGGAGCAGCTCCATCACGATGTACGACGTACCGTCGGGCAGCGTGCCGTGGTCGTAGAGCTCGACGACGTTGGAGTGCCACGTGAGGCGCAGCGCCTCGGCCTCGCGCGCGAGTCGATCGGAGGCGACGCTGTCCTGCGCGACGGCGGCGCGGAGCAGCTTCACCGCCACGGGCGTGCGGTCGCTGAGGCGGAGCGCCTCGTAGATGACGCCGGTGGCGCCGGTGCCGAGGCGCGAGTGAAGCCGGTACAACCCCGCGACGACCTGTCCGTCGAGATCGCCCGCGGCGACCGGCTCCGGCTGCTCCTGCAGCTCGAGGCTCCGCTCGAGGGCGCGAATGCGGAGCGACTGCGCGTGCACCATCGCGCGGCGCACCAGCTCGTCGCGGTAAAAGCGAGCGGCGAGCGCGCCGAGCGCGGCCCCGACCAGCGCCATCGCAGCGCCCCCACGCCAGGCGAAGGCGAGGGTCCCGGCCGCGGCGAACGCCGCCGCGGCGCCGAAGATCATCACCCACTTCCACAGCCCGAGCCCGATCTCGCGCCAGCGCACCTCGTACTCGAAGAAGCTGTCGCCGCGGTCGAGCGAGGCGAGCTCGACGACGTCGGACAGGTCGTAACCGAGGAGCGTGGGGACCGCGGCGAGCTCGACCTTGCGCGCGGCCGACAGCAGGCCGCCGCGCTCGAGCGCCGGATCGTGGAGCACGTGGATGCGCCCCCGCCAGAACGTGGGACCGGAGGAGAGCGTCTCGATGCGGGTCGTGGAGCTGAGGTTGGTCGTCGGCGCCTCGAGGAGTCGATACGCGTCCTCGACCCGCTCGGCGTTGCGCACGAGGTGGATCCACGGGCCGAGGTTGCCGGGGTGCACGACCTCGCTGTGGGTGTGCGCGATGGCCTCGGTGCCGTAGCGACGGGCGAACTGCTCGAGCGCGCGGCGCCAGATCGCCACGCTGACCGGACGCGTCTCGTCCTTGAGCATGTCGCGCTGCACGCCGACCTCTTGCAGGTACTCGTCGGCCTCGGCGCGTCCCTTGGTCCGCTCCGCATAGAGCACGAGCGTCTTGATGCGCGACGCGGTCGTGTCTCCAGTGGGCGCCTTGAAGGACGGCACCCCGAGAGCGTAGCGGAAGCAAGCCGCGACCGTCAGGAAGGGAGCCGCGACCGTGAGGGAGCGGGTTATCCGGTTGGGTCTCGGTCGGGTTATCGGTTCGGAACGAGCAGCAAAACGGCCCCGACCACGATCGGCAGAATCGCGAGCGACGACAGCGTCCCAACCAGCGCCGCCTTCCCGGTGAGACCATGCTCGCGAATCGCCACCGCGAAGCGGAACACCAACACCGTCCACACCGCGATCACCAGAGCCCGCGTGCGCCACACCGGCGCTCGAGCCGCCGGGATGTCGCTCGGGGGACGCAGCGGCTTCTCCTCGCGCGTAGCCTCGCGGTAGCCGTCGCCGCTCGCGTCGAACGACACACCGCTCGGCGCCGAGGGCTTGGGCGCGATCGGCTTGCGCGCGGGCGGCTCCACGGAGGGAGCCGGGGTTCCCTTCGCGGAGCTGCGGCGCTTTTTACGAGCCACGGCTCAGATGTCGAGGTTCTTCACCGTGAGGGCGTTCTGCTCGATGAAGAGCCGGCGCGGCTCGACCTGGTCGCCCATCAGCACCGAGAACAGCTGGTCGGTCTCGACCGCGTCCTGGATGGTGACCTGGCGAAGGACGCGCGCGTCCGGGTTCATCGTGGTCTCCCACAGCTGGGTGGGGTTCATCTCGCCGAGGCCCTTGAAGCGCTGGATGCCGAGCCCCTTGCGACCGCGGGCGTCGACGAAGTCCCACAGCGCGTCGGCGTCGGCGAGCTCGTGGGGCAGCGATTCGGGGGAGTCGCCGGCGACGTACGGGGCTGCGCCGATGGAGCGCACGTCCTGCTCGATGGACAGGAGCTCGTGCCACTCGCCGCCCTCGACCAGCTCGTAGTCGATGGTCGACGTGCGCACCGCCGCGCCCGAGCGCGACTTGACGGTGATGCGACCGGCGCCGTGCTCGACGTCGTCGCTCACGGCGATGGAGATCGGGAGCATGTCCGGGTAGCGCTTCTCGATCGCGGCGCGAATCGCCTCGACCGCCGTTTCGAGCGAACCGCGGTCGCGGAGCAGCTTGGCGTCGACCAGGGTGGAGCGAACCGCGGCGGCGAAGACGCGCGCGTCTCCGCGCCGATCGAGCTTGCCGAGCGCCTGCCGGAACCGACGGAGGCGCATCACCAGGTTGAACAAGACCTCGCCCATCAGCGCGACGCCGCCGCCCTGCGAGCGAACCACGAGCCCGTCGGTGCCGTTCTGGAGGAGGAAGAGATCGAGCTCCTCCTGGTCCTTCTTGTAGATCTCCTTCTTCTTCGTCTTCACGAGGTAGAGCGGAGGCTGCGCGATGAACAAGTGCCCGCGCTCGACGAGCTCGCGCATCTGCCGGAAGAAGAACGTGAGGAGCAGCGTGCGGATGTGACTTCCGTCGACGTCGGCGTCGGTCATGATGATCACCGAGTGATACCGCAGCTTCTCGATGTCGAAGCCGCTCTCGCCGATGCCGCAACCGAGCGCGGTGATGAGGGTGCCGATCTCGGCGGACGAGAGCATCTTGTCCAAGCGCGCGCGCTCTACGTTGAGGATCTTGCCGCGGAGCGGGAGGATCGCCTGGAAGCGACGCTCGCGGCCCTGCTTGGCCGAGCCGCCGGCGGAGTCTCCCTCGACGATGTACAGCTCGCAGCGCGCCGGGTCCTTGTCCTGACAGTCGGCGAGCTTGCCGCTGATGGAGAGCGGATCGAGCGCGCTCTTGCGAACGACCTCGCGGGCCTTGCGCGCGGCCTCACGGGCCTTGGCCGCCATGATCGCCTTCTCGAGGATCTTGCGCGCCGTGGGCGGGTTCTCTTCGAGGAACTGACCGAGCTTCTCGTTGACGACCGTCTCGACGATTCCCTTCACCTCGGACGACACCAGCTTCGACTTGGTTTGCGAGTCGAACGACGGGTCGGGGTGCTTGACCGAGATGATCGCGGTGAGGCCCTCGCGCACGTCCTCGCCGGTGAGGCCGGCCTTGACGTCCTTGAGTAGGTTCTGCGCCGTGGCGTAGTGCGTGATGGTGCGGGTGAGCCCGCCGCGGAGCCCCGTGAGGTGGGTGCCGCCGTCCTTGTTGTGGACGTTGTTCGTGTAACAGAAGATCTGCTCGGCGTAGGTGCCGTTCCACTGCAGCGCGATCTCGACGTCGACCTTGTCCTGCTCGAGGCGGAAGTGGACGACGTGCTCGTGGATCGGCTCCTTGGCCTTGTTGAGCAGCTCGACGAACTCGCGGATGCCGCCCTTGAACTCGAAGGTGTGATCGCGGCCGTCGGCGCGCTCGTCCTTGAAGTCGATGACGAGGCCGGCGTTGAGGTACGCGATCTCGCGGAGGCGCGCGATGATCACCTCGTGGTTGAAGTCGCTCACGTCGCCGGGCTGCGTGGCGAAGATGTGCGGGTCGGGCTTGAACGTGATCTTCGTGCCGGTGCGGTCGCTCTTGCCGATCTTGGCGAGCGGCGCCTGGGGCACGCCGCGCGCGTAGTCCTGCCGGTAGACGAAGCCGTCCCGATGGATCTCGAGCTTGAGGGACTCGGCGACGGCGTTCACGGCGGAGACGCCGACGCCGTGAAGGCCGGCGGACACCTTGTACGAGTCGTGGTCGAACTTGCCGCCGGCATGAAGGACCGTCATCACGACCTCGGCCGCGCTGACGCCCTTCTGGTGCATGTCGGTGGGGATGCCGCGGCCGTTGTCCTCGATGGAGATCGACCCGTCGAAGTGGATCGTGACCCCGATGCGGGAGCAGTGACCCGCGAGGTGCTCGTCGACCGAGTTGTCCACGGCCTCCCACACGAGGTGGTGGAGACCGGAGCCGTCGTGCACGTCGCCGATGTACATGCCGGGGCGCTTGCGGACCGCCTCGAGGCCCTCGAGGACCTGGATGTTGGACGCTGCGTAGTCGGCGGACGGCGGCACGTTCGAGGGGGTCTTCGGGTCTGCCATGAAGGGCTTGGTTCCTACCACGGCGGGGGGGCGGACGTAACGCTTATCGGCCGCATTTCACCCGAGAAAACTCGGAGATTTCAGCGCGGCTCGCACCTGCCCGAGACGACCCGGAAATCGCGCCGGTCGGAGGTCAGCCCAATCAGCTCCGGGCGAGTTGTCGTGAGCACAACTTGCCCCTGCCGAGCATGGAGCAGCTCGAACAGCGCGGCGTTACGGGTGGCGTCGAGCTCACTGGATACATCGTCGAGCAGCATGACCGGCTCGACGTCCCTGGCCTCGCGAATGGCCTCGAGCTCGGCGCTCTTGAGCGCGAGCACGATGGCCCGGTGCTGGCCCTGTGAGGCCACCCGGCGGGCGTCGTGACCGCCGAGGGTGATGGCGAGGTCGTCGAGGTGCGGGCCGCGGGTGGCCGAGCCGCGGCGGGCGTCCTCCTCGCGCCGGGAGGCGAAGAGGGCGGCGAGCTCCTCGACGTCCTCCGGGCCGCGCGGGGCGTAGGCGACCACGAGCTCCAGCGGGGTCATGGCGATGCGCCGGAACGATGCGACGCAGTGCCCGGAGAGCGCCGTCACCGCCTCGCGCCGGGCGCGAATGATCCTCGACCCGTGCTCGGCCATGACCCGCTCGAACGACGCGACGGTGCGCGAATCGTACCGCCCCTCGAGCGCACGCTTGCGCTGTTGGTGCGCGCGCCGATAGCGCTCGGCGTCGTGCACGAGCGACTCCCCGCCGCCGTACCGGGCCGCGAGGTGCACCGCGACGCGGTCCATGAGCTTGCGGCGCTCGGTGGCCCCGCCCTGCGAGAGCACCAGGCTCGCGGGCTCGAAGAGCACCACGGGCGTCGCGAGCGCGTAGGTGGCCAGCGTCCGCGGTCGCTTGCCGTCCGAGGTCACCGTGCGTCGCGTGCCGGCGATGGCGAGGATCTGTTCGCGCGGCGGGCCATCGCCGAGGCGGGGATCCTCGATGACGGCGCGGACGCGCGCGGAGTCGGAGCCGTGGGCGACGCAATCGGCGAGCGACGCCGTGCGGAAGCTCCGCGACGTGGAAACGAGGTAGATCGCCTCGAGCAGGTTGGTCTTCCCCTGCCCGTTCTCTCCGGCAAAAACGTTGAACCTCGCACCGAGCGAGATCCGCTGCGGTGCGAGGTTGCGAAAGCCCCTGACCTCGAGCTCACGAAGCGAGAGCATCAGATGCGCATCGGCATCACGATCGCGAGGAAGCGGCGCGCGCTGACCGGCTCGATCATCACCGGATCGAGCTCACCGGACAGACCGAGCTTGATCTCGTCTTCCTCGAGCGAGCCGAGCGCGTCGAGCAGGTAGCGGACGTTGAAGCCGATCGTCATGTCGTTGCCGGCGTAGTCGATCGGGATCTCGTCGAGCGCGTCGCCGCTGTCGGGGTTCTCGCTCGTGACGCGCATCAGGCCCTTTTGGATCCCGATCTTCACGCTGCCGGTGCGCTCGCTCGCGGCGACGCTCATCGCGCGGAGCACGTCGATCATCGACGCGCGGCCGACGGCGACATGGCTCTCGACGCGCTGCGGGATGACCTGCTGGTAGGGCGGGAACTGCGCGTCGACGAGCTTGATCGCGAGCGTGGAGTCGCTGGTGGCGAAGAACACGTTCGGGCCGCCACGGAGCAGCTTGAGCGGCGGCGAGCCCTCGGCCTTGAGCTCGTCGCACAGGCGGCGCAGCTCGAGGATCCCCTTGAGCGGAACGAGCAGCGAGAAAGCGGATTTCTGACCGCCGTCGGCCGCGACCTCGTACTTCGAGAGGCGGTGCCCGTCGGTCGTGACCATGCGGATGGTGTCGCCGTCCCACTCGAACAGCGCGCTGTTCAGGTGCGGGCGGGTCTCGTCCGGCGAGATGGAAAAGTGCGTACGCGAGATCAGATCGGCGAGCGTGTTGGCCGATATCGAGGTCTCGGTGGCCTTGGCGTCGGGCTTGGGCAGCGCGGGGAAATCCTCGCCGGGCATGCCGCGCAGGCGGAACTCACGCTTGCCGCCGACGGCCTTGATCAGGACGGTGGCCCCCTCGGTCGAGCTCATTTGCACCGGCCCGTCGGGCATGGCTTTGACGCGCTCGATCAAGTCCTTGGCCGGCACGGCGACGGTGCCGGTGCTCTTGACCTCGGCGGGCGCGGTCGTGGTGACCGCCATGAACAGGTCCGTGGCCGAAGCGCGCAGAACGCCCTCTTTTTCGGCCGAAATGAGCACGTTGGACAAGATCGGCATGGTGCTCTTCTTGTCGGCGACCCCCTGGGTGCGACCGAAGAGGCGAAGCAGATCTTTCTTGGGCAGCGTGACGTCCATCCCCTGCGAGCTCCTTGGACCGAGCGTCATACGCCCACGCGAGCGCAGGGTCTACGGGCTTCCTGTCCCGGGCCGGGGGGCTCGCCCTCTCGGTCTCTCCTCTCTCAGAGAGGTTAAATTAAGGTTCGTAGATGTACGTGAGCCCTGTGGGTTCTGTGGATAACCGATGGAGCCCCGAGCATTCGTGAGCCGATCGCGCCTCGGCCCCGGGCACAAACCAGAGGGCTGGAAGAGGCACACCGGTGGATGGATGTGCCGACGTATCCTCCCCACCCCTTGAGCACCTGCGGACCACAGGCACGCAACGCACGATGTCCACAGGCATCGAAGGCCGATTTCGGGGGGGCCTAGCTCCCGAATCGAGCCACCAGGGCCCGCGCTCGTTCCGCGAACGACGCCTGGTGGTGGCGCTCGAACTCCTTCCACGTGCAGAGCGTGGTGGTGTCGCGGACGCGGTCGAGGAACAGCTTTCCGTGCAGGTGGTCGACCTCGTGCTGGTAGGTCCCCGCGGTGAGTCCGCGAACGACTTGGTCGATCTCGTTGGCGTGCCTGTCCCACGCTCTCACGCGGATCTCGGTCACGCGATCGACGACGCCGCGGAGATCGGGGACGCTCAGGCAGCCCTCGAAATTTTCGAAGGTTTCGGCCGAGATCGGCGTGATCTCGGGGTTGACCAGCACCGTGAGCGGGACGTTCGGTTTGTAGGGATAGCGAGGGTTGTCCTTCACCTCGATCGCGCAGATCTGCACCGGCTCGTAGACCTGAATCGCTGCGAGTCCCGCGCCGTTGGCGTCGCGCATCGTCTCGACGAGGTCGTCGATGAAGCGTTGGATGGGCTCGGAGAGCAGCTCTTCGCGCGTGAGCCTGCGCGCGACCGTGCGGAGGATCGGATGCCCTACGACCGCGATCTTACGTATCGCCATGCGGCGAGAGCTTACTCAGTCGCGGCGCTGGTGCGAGCGGGGGCGTCGGGGTCGAGCGTGTCGGCGATGGCATCGACGAGCTTCGCACGCTCGCGCGCATAGGCCTTGGGCCCCACGTCGCCCGCGCGGTGCGCGCGCTCGAGCTCGACGAGCTCTGCCAGGAGCGAGTTACGCTTCTTCTTGCGCGCCGCGACCGTTGCCTTGCGATCGATCTGGGCCGGCGAGATGCGCGAGAAGTAGACGCCTATGCCCGCGGCGGCGAGCGCGACCGCGGTGAACAACCAACGCTCGTTGCCCGGCGTGGGAATGCCCTTGATCATGATGCGGAGCGAGCGCACCGGATCCTGCGGCGTGCCCTGCTTCACCGTGGATAGGACCTTCACGCCGGTGGTGGAGGCCTCGGCCTGCGCCGGCGGAAACCCGCCGACCGTGAGCTCCATGCCGCGGTGGGCGGCGATGCGGACCCGCGCGGCGAGCACCCGCGGCGGCATCATCACGTCGAAGTCGACCGAGGACACGCCCTCGTAGGGGATCTTGAAGTCGTACGCCATGCGGCTGCGACCGGGCGGAAACGAGCCCGACCAACGCACACCGGTCTCGGTCGACACCGCTGTGTGGTCTTCCATCGCCTCGGCGGCGCGCACGGCCTTGAAGCCCTTGGGTAGCGTGAGCTCGAGACCCTTGCCGAGGCTCCACGTGGTGGTGCCGGCGTTGATCACGTCGAACATCTGGCTCACCTCGATCACGTCGTCGCGGACCTCGATGATCGTGTCCACGCCCTCGACGGCGGCGAGCAGCTTGTCGATGTTGCTGGTTACCGGGAAGCGGTGGAGCAGCACGAACCAGCCGCCCTCGAGCGGGAGCTGGAACGGCTCGGCCGCGTAGGTGGCGAACGCGTCGGGCTCGGTGGGCGAGTTGGCGGTGATGCTGACGCGATACGCCCAGTTGTTGCCGATCTTG
>JALHOE010000087.1 GCA_022843175.1 Deltaproteobacteria bacterium | reverse complement strand
GATCCGCAGCGGTCCGCTCCGCCTCGCGATCCTCGCCAACGTCGACGACGCGCAGAACGACGCCGCCGCCCGCGCGGCCGAGCGCTGGCTACCGCGCCGGCCGGGCGAAGCGCGCGCGTGCCCGATCACCGACGCGGGGCCGCCGCCCAAGGGCGCCATCCTCCCGCTCACGGTCAAGGCGGGCACCGGCATCGCGCTCGCGTTTCCCGTCGACGACAGCGCGCGCGACCACGCGGCGCACCTGGCGGCGATCCTCGATGGCAGCAATGGCAGGATCGCCGCCGAGCTGACGGGCCTCGGCACCCGCTTCGAGGCGCGCCTGGTGCGCGGCGTGAGCAGGCACGCGCTCGTGCTCCTCGTGCTCGCGCCCGAGTCCAACCTCGATGCGGTGGTGGGCAAGCTCCGCGTGCTCCTCGAGAAGCTGCGCGGCGCCGGGATCGAGGCGGCCGACGTCGCCCGCGCCGACCGCGACCGTGCGGCTCTGCGCGCGACGCGCCGGCTCGAGCCGCGCGCGCGGGTCGTCGACCTCTTCGCGGGCGAGCTCCTCTCCTCGCCCGCCGCCGTCGACCTGACGCAGCTCCGCGCGGCGGCGGCGAAGATCCTCGACGAGGACCGCGCGCAGCTCGTGGTAGCACGCCTGCCGAAGCAGTAGTCTTCGCGTCCCATGTCCGACGCCGTCATCCGCGCGTTGCTCGCGGCGCGCACGCCGGCCGCGCTCGGCGAGCTGAAGCCCTACGTGCCCGACCCGGCCCCGGTGCCGATCCGGCTCGACGCCAACGAGGCACCCGCGCTCCTCCCCACGCTGTCCGACGCCGAGCGGAAGACGCTCCACGACGCGCTCGCGGCGATCGAGCCCGCACGCTACCCCGACGTGCGCGCCACCGCCCTGCGCGAGGCGCTCGCCACCCAGCTCGCGGTGTCGCCCGAGCAGCTGGTGCTCGGCGTCGGCTCCGACGAGGTGATCGCCATGTTGATCGCGACCGTCGGCCGCGGACCGACCTCGATCGCGATCCCCACGCCCACGTTCGTGATGTATCGAATCTCCGCGCGCCTCCACGGGCTCGAGGTGATCGAGATCCCGCTCGACAGCGAGTGGGACGTCGACGAGGCGCGCGTCATCGACACCATCACCACGTCGCGCCCGGCGATCGTCTTCCTCGCCACACCGAACAACCCCACCTCCGGCGTCTACGACCTCGGCCGGGTGGAGCGCATCGTCGTGGCCGCGGCCGCCGCGCAGCCGCCGACGGTGGTGGTGATCGACGAGGCATACCTGCCGTTCCGGCTCGGCGAGGGCGATCCGTGGAAGGGCGTCACCGGCCTCGATCTGTTGCGTAAGTACTCCAACGTGGTGGTCCTGCGCACGCTCTCCAAGATCGGCCTGGCGGCGTTCCGCGTGGGCTGGGCCGTCGCTCACCCGCTGCTCGCCGCCGAGATGGAGAAGACTCGGCTTCCCTACAACCTCGCCGCGCCCTCGCAGGCGGCGGCCGTCGCCGCGCTCGGGCCGCTCGCGCCCGCGATCGCGCGCCACGTCGCCGCGATCAACGCCGAGCGCACCCGGGTCCTCAACGAGCTCTCGCGGATCGAGGGGGTGCGGTTCGGTCGCGCGCACGCCAACTTCGTGTGGGCCGCGCTCCGCAAGCCCGCGAGCGATGTCGTGGCCACGCTCAAGAGCCGCGGCATCCTGGTGCGCAACTTCCCCGCGTATCCCGACCGCGTCCGCATCAGCTTCGGCACCAGAGAAGACGACGACCGCCTCCTCGCCGCGCTCGCCGAGGCGCTGGCCTGATGTCCGAGCCGAACGACATCGCCGAGACCCTCTCGCTCCTCGCGCACGACCTGAAGAACCCGCTCGCCGCAGTGCTCACCAACATCGGGTTCGTCGGCGGCTTCGTCGACACGCTCAACCCCGACGTCCCGCCCGACGAGAACGAGCTCACCGACGTACGCGAGGCGATGCTCGACGCAAAGCTCGCTTGCGAGGCGCTCCAGCGGTTCGTGAGCAACCTCGAGGTCGTCGCGCGCGACCTCGGCGGCGGCCGCGCCAGCTTTCCCCCCGAGCCGCTGCCGCTCGACATCCTCGCCCTCGCCGACGAGGTCGTGGCGCGGCACCGCGGCGCGGCGAGCGCGCGGAGGCTCGAACTCTCGGTCGAGAGCGCTGGCCCCTGCTGGGCGCGCGGCGATCGGGACTCGATCCTGCGCGCGGTCGACAACCTCGTGGCCAACGCCGTGCAATACGCGCCGGCCGGCACTCGTATCGTCGTCGACGTCGGCGGCCGCGGGCGCGAGGTCGCGCTCACCGTGCTCGACGACGGCGTCGCCATCCCCGAGGGGATGCGCGAAGAGGCCACGTCGCGCCCGGGCCAATCGCGGGCCAAGGGCAGCGCCGAGGCGCGCTACGGTCGCGGGCTCGCGCTCTACGCCGCTGCGGCCTCGGCCCGGCTCGGTGGTGGTCGCGTCGTCGTCGGCGTGCGCGACGGCAAGAGCGCGCTCGGCATTCACCTCGTTCGGTTCGACGACGGCCAGTGAAGCTGCTTTGATCCCGCCGATGTCCGAGCGCACGATCCTCATCGTCGACGACGAGAAGAACATCCGCCGCACCCTTCAGATGGTGCTCGAGGGCGAGGGCTATCAGACGCTCGAGGCCGAGACCGCCGAGCAGGCGCTCCGGGTGTTGCACGCGCCGCAGCGCCCGGTCGACCTCGCGATCTTCGACGTGAAGTTGCCGGCGATGAGCGGGCTCGAGGCGCTCGAGAAGATCCGGCAGGACGAGGCCCTCAAGTCGATGCCGGTGATCGTGATCAGCGGCCACGCCACCGTTCACGACGCGGTCGCCGCGATCAAGCTCGGCGCGGCGGACTTCTTCGAGAAGCCGCTCGCCCGCGAGCGCGTGCTGGTCTCGGTGCGCAACGTGCTCGAGCGCGCGGCGCTGCGCGAGCGGCTCTCCGGCCTCGAGGCCGAGGCGTCCAAGCGCTACGAGATGATCGGCGCGTCGCTCCCGATGCGCAAGCTGTTCGGCGAGATCGACAAGGTCGCGCCCACCAAGGCCGGCGTGTTGATCACCGGCGAGAGCGGCACCGGCAAGGAGCTCATCTCTCGCGCGATCCACATGCTCTCGCCGCGCAAGGACGCGCCGTTCATCAAGGTGAACTGCGCGGCCATCCCGCGCGAGCTGATCGAGAGCGAGCTGTTCGGTCACGAGAAGGGCAGCTTCACCGGCGCGCAGGCGCGCAAGCGGGGCTTCTTCGAGCAGGCCCACGGCGGCACGCTCTTCCTCGACGAGATCGGCGACATGGACCTCACCGCGCAGGCCAAGGTGCTCCGCGCGCTGCAGCAGGGCGAGATCTCGCGCGTCGGCAGCGAGCACACCATCCACGTCGACGTGCGGGTGCTCGCGGCGACGAACAAGGACCTCGAGACCGAGGCCAGGAACGGCCGCTTCCGCGAGGACCTCTTCTTCCGCCTCAACGTCTTCCCCATGCGCTCGCCCCCGCTCCGCGACCGGGTCGAGGACATCCCGCTGCTCGCGCAGTCGTTCCTCGAGACGTTCTGTCGCGAGAACGGCATGAAGCCCAAATCGTTCGACGAGAGCACGGTCTCGGCGCTCCGCGCGCGCAAGTGGCCGGGCAACGTGCGCGAGCTGAAGAACGTGGTCGAGCGCGCCGCCATCCTCTCCAGCGGAGATCGCATCACCATCGCGGACCTCCCCGAGGACCCGCACGAGAACCCGTTCGAAGAGGAAGAGTCCGCGGGCTCCGCCGACGACGACACCGAGCCGTTCGAGGGCGGGGCGCCGCCGCGCGCGTCGCAGGTGTCGGAGCGAATGACCCTCCGCGACTACCGCGACCGCATGGAGCGGCAGTACATCGTCGACACCTTGCGCGAGCTCGAGTGGAACATCTCGCGCGCGGCGATCACGCTCGGCGTCGAGCGCACCAACCTCCACAAGAAGATCCGCGCCTACGGCATCAAGCGCGGCGAGGGCTAGCCGATCACTTCTGCAACGCGGCGTAATCCTTATCCGCGTCGGCACATTCTCTTCGCCATCGCTCCGCCGTCGCCGGCGGATTCAGCGCGCCGATCGATCGTTCCACGAGCGCGCGGTCCACGCCGAACACGCCGCGCAGCACCGGCACCTCGACTTCGTTCATCACCGCGAGGTACACCCGCGCGGCGTCCTCGCGCGCGACCTCGGCGAGCCGCTTGTTGGCCGCGTCGAACAGGCGCGGCAGGTCGTTGCAGTGCGCCCAGTCGGCGTCCCACCAGCGGATCACCCGCGCGCGCTCCTCGGGCGTGCCGTGCATCATCCACGCGTATTCGTCGGCGCGCCGTCGCGTCGCCTCCTCGGTCGCGCAGCACGAGCCGATGATCAGCCCGTTCTCGGCGACGACGTAGATCCCGAACGCGTAGACCGTCTCGCCGAGCTGCGAATAGTGAGACCACGCCTCTCGAACCGCGCGCGCGATCTCGTCAGCGAGCATCGGCGTCCGAGCATATCCCTAGAACCAGCCGCCGACGCCGAAGAAGAAGATGCCGTTGAACCCGCCCGAGAGCTGCCGCGCGCTCCCGCCCTCGGTCTTGCGGAACATCGCGTTGAGGCCGCCGGTGTTGGCCCGCAGGTACACGTGATCGCTGATCGAATAGGTCAACTGCACGTCGAGCGCTGCTTCGATCGTCTGCCCGTGCTGCGTCGGCCAGAGCTTCTTGTCGTTCGTGTCGTAGGCCCGCGACCAGTCCCCGGACACGCCCACGCGCGCGACCGGCCAGAACCCAGCGCGCGCCCCGAGCGGCACGAAGTAGCCGAGTCGGAGCGACCCGTTCAACCCGCTGCCGCGCGAGGTGCCCTCGAGGTTGTTGACCTTCATCGAGGCCGCGAACAACGAGCCACCGACCCCGACGCCGACCGACACGTTCGGCGCGATGAACCGATCGACGAAGAGGTTCGCCCCGAGCCGCCGGTTGAACGTCGACTCGCTCGGCGCGGTCGACCTCATGTCCTGCACCCCGACGTGCCCCGAGATCGAGATCGTGCCGGGATCTCCGAGCGTCTCCGCCGACGCGCTCGAGGTGATGAATCCAGCCAGAACACCAACCAGCGGTCCAATGAGTATTTTCATGCGCGTACAACGGCACGCGCGCGACGCGCTCTTCCGCGTCGACGTCGATTGTCATCGTGTCAGTGGTGGTAGGGCTCGCCCTTGCGAATCGTCATCGCGCGATAGATCTGCTCGAAGAGCACGAGCCGCGCGAGTCGATGCGGGAGCGTCATCCGCGACAGTGACAACTTTTCGTGCGCCGCCTTCACGACGTCTGCCGGAATGCCATCGGCCCCGCCGATGACGAAGCAGAGCTCCGTCACCCGTCCGGCGAGCTCCTCGATCCGCGCGGCGAGCTCCTCGCTCGATCGCGCCTTGCCGTCGATGGTCATCGCGACCACGTGGGCGCGCGGCGGGATCGCCTTGCGCAGCGCCGCGTCGTCCCTCACCTCGACCTCCTCGATCGTCGCGTAGTGTCGCAACCGGCCGACGTACTCGTCGACGGCGTCCCGGTAGTGCGCTTCCTTCAGCTTGCCGACGGCAACCACGCGGATCTTCACCGCGGCCATGATACGTTGCGGCTCCCGATGCTGGGCCTCCTCGCCGCGCTTGCGCTGGTCGCCCTCAACGGCTTCTTTGTCGCGGCCGAGTTCTCGATGGTGCGGGTGCGGCCCGCCCAGCTGGCGAGGCTCGAGAAGAAGGGCGTCCCCGGCGCCGCGTCCGCGCTCCGCGTCGCGAAGGAGATCGACCGCTACCTCTCGGTCTCGCAGATCGGTATCACGCTCTGCTCACTCGCCCTCGGTTGGATCGGCGAGCCGGCGTTCGCGTGGATCGTGGAGCACGCGTGGTTCGCGGTCACCAGCCGGCCCTTCGGCCCCCGCGCGCACGCCGTGGGCGCCGGCGTCGCCTTCGCCCTCATCACCTACCTGCACGTGCTCCTCGGCGAGCAGATCCCGAAGCTGATCGCGCTCCACCGCGCCGAAGAGGTCGCGCTGGTGCTCGCGCGCCCCTTCCGGATCGTCTTCATCGTCATGTCGCCGATCCGCTTCCTCATCGAGGGGGCGACGCGCGCCGTGCTGCGCGCGTTCGGGCTCAAGGGCGGCCTGCCGGGCGAGGGCGAGCTGAGCGAAGAGGAGCTCACGTCGATCATCGCCGCGACCCTGGCTCGTGGTCCCCGCGCGGAGGACAAGCGCGCGCTCCTCGAGCGGGTCGTCCGGTTCGCCTCGCGTCAGGCCCGCCACGCGATGGTGCCGCGCGTCGACATCAAATACCTCCCGGTCACCGCCACTCCCGGCGAGGCGATCGCCTACCTCCGCGCGCAGGAGTACACGCGCATCGTGCTCACCGAGCGCGACGACATCGACCGGGTGGTCGGCTACCTGTACGGCAAGGATCTGCTGCTCGATCCGAAGAGCGCCGAGCTCAAGGACCTCACCACCATCCGCCGCGACATCCTCTACGTGCCCGAGCCGCAGTCGCTCATCGACGTGCTCCGCGCCATGCAACAGGCGCAGACCCTGTTCGCGCTCGTGGTCGACGAGTATGGCGGCACCTCGGGCCTCTTGACGATGGAAGACCTGCTCGAGGAAATCGTCGGCGAGATCCGCGACGAGGCAGACGAAGAAGAGCAACCGCGTCTCCGCGAGCTGCCCGGGGCCGGGGGCGTGTGGGACGTCGACCCGCTGCTCCCGCTCGACGAGCTCCGCGGCATCGGGATCGATACGCCCGAGGGCGCCGAGGGCGAGGCGCTCGGCGGGTTCCTGGTGCGCGCGCTCGGCCGCATTCCCCGCCGCGGCGACCGCGTGCGGCTCGGCCCGTTCGACGCCGAAATCCGCGCCGTCCGTCGCCGCCGCGTCCTCCGCGTGCGGCTCCACCCGCACGCACCGACGATTCACCCGCCTGCCGCTGAGATCAAAGAGCTCGACTACGAGGACTCCGACACGACCCTTCCGCCGGGGAGATGATGCAACGTCTCGCTCGGCTCGCGCCGTACCTCGCGCTCCTGCTCACGGTCGTCTCGCTGCTGCTCGTCCCACGGCTGCGGCTGTCGGGGCGGCTCGCGCGGCTGTTCCCCGACGACCCGGCGGCCAAGGCGCTCGGCGCGTACGTCGACGCGTTCGGCGGCGGCGACGTCACCATCGTGCTCGTGCGCGGCGACGACCCCACCGCGGTCGCGCGGGCGGCGGACAACATCGCGCGCGCCGCCACCGGCAAGCCCGGCGTCCGCGGGGCCACGACCTCGGTCGCGCCGCCCCCGCCCGACCCCGACGCGCCGCCGCCCGATCCCACGCTGGCGTGGACGTTCGCCGACGACGAGCAACGCAAGGCGCTCGCCGAGGCGCTGACCGACGAGGGCATGCGGGCGCGCCTCGAGGAGACCCGCGCGCTGCTGCTGATGCCGGGATCGTCGGGCCTCTCGTCGCTGATCAAGCACGATCCGCTACGGCTGCTCGCCATCGTGCAGGGCCGTGCGCGCACGCTCGCCGCCACCGTCGGCGCCGACGACAGCGGCGCGTTGGTCGCCGACGGCGGTCGCGCGCGCTTCGTGCTGATCAACACCGTCGGCTCCGCGCTCGACTCCGACGAGGCCAAGCGCCTGGTCGGCTCGCTCGAGGCCGCGATCGACGAGGCGCGCGAGCCCGGGGTGCGCGCCTCGATCGCCGGCGGCGCGGCGATCGCGCGCGACGTCGAGCGAATGATCCGCCGCGACCTCTACATCTCGAGCGCGCTCTCCACCGTGCTCGTGGCGTTCGCGTTCCTGGCCACGTTCCGCCGCGCGCGCGCGCTCCTCGCGATCGGTCCCCCGCTCCTGATGGGCACGCTGTGGACGACCGCCGTCGCCGCGCTGCTCCCCGGCGGGATCACCGCCATCGCGATGGGCTTCGCCTCCGTCGTCATCGGCGTCGGCCTCGACACCGGCGTGCACGTGTACGCCGCCGTCGAGCGCGCACGCGTCGAGGACCCGAGCGGCGACGCAGCCGCCATCGCGCGCAGAGAGGTCGCGCGCCCGACGCTGACGGCGGCGATCGCCGCGGCCTGCGCGTTCGGCTCGATGGCCCTCTCGCGACTCCCCGCCCTCCGCCAGCTCGGGCTGCTCTGCGCCGTCGGCGAGGTGCTCACCGCGCTCGCGATCCTCGCGCTCACGCCCTCGATCGCCGCGCGCCTCGAGAAGCACGCGGTCGCTCGTCCATCGCCGAAGATCCTCGAGAAGATCGGCGGCTGGAGTGCGCGCCGCGGACGGGTGGTGTTCGGGCTCGTCGCCGTGGCGCTGGTCGGGTTCGTGGTGCTCGGGCCGCCGCGTCCGGGCGAGGCGATCGTCGCGCTCAAGCCGAAGAACCTCCCCTCGCTCGTCGCGCAGGAAGAGGCGATCAAGCTCACCGCCGGGACCCCCGGGGAGATCCAGCTCACCATCACCCAGACCGGCGTCGATCCCAACGCGGTGCTGGCGCGCGCCGAGCACCTGGCCCGATCGCTGCCGCCGGCCGGGCGGGTCGTCGAGTCGATCGCCCCGTGGCTGCCGTCGCGTGCGACGCTCGCCGCGCGCGTGGCCGAACGCGACAAGCTCGAGCTCTCGGCGCGCGCCGACGTGCTCGCGAAGCTCCTCTCCGAGCTCGGCTTCGCGACCGAGCCGTTCGCGCCCGCCCTCGAGCACCTGCGCCACCCGGCCACGCTCGACGCCTCGATCGGCGCGGTCGGGCGCCTCCGCGACGGGCCGCTCGCCCCGCTCTCGGCGCGGCACGTCGCGCGCCACCCGCTCTCGGGCGAGACCATCGTTGCGACCTACATCCGCGGTCCCGCGCTCGACGCGAAGAGGCTCGCCGTCGAGGTCTCGTCGATCGATCCCGATGCGGTGGTCACTGGCTACCCGGTCCTCGAGCAGTCCCTCAAGGACGCGCTCGCGCGCGATCTCCCGCGCGTCGCCCTCGTCGCGTTGATCCTCGTCGCCATCGCGCTGCGCTCGGTGCTCAAGAGCGGCCGCGAGGTGCTGGTGGCTTTGATCGCGCTCTTCGTCGAGCTGCTGGCGGTCGCCCTGTTCGTGCGCGTCCTCCACGTGCGGGTCCACGTCTACGACGCGCTGGTGCTCCCCGTGCTGGTCGGGATCACCGTCGACGAGTCGATGTTCCTCCTCCACGCGCTCCGGGAGGGGACGCCCGAGGCGGCGATTCGGCGAGAGGGTCGGGCCATCGTCACGACGGCGCTCACCACGGCGGCCGGGTTCGCGGCCCTGCTCACCTGCGGGTTTCCCGGCCTCCGCGACCTCGGCACCCTCGGCGTCCTCGGAACCGTGGCCGGCCTCATTGCATCGCTGGTGGTGGTCCCCGCGGCGGCCGGCATGCTCGTCCGTCCCCGATCTTGACTGGCGCGGGCGAACGTTCCATAAGCCCCGCCGACCTAGAGCCGCGGACGCCTCGGCGCCGCTTGGCCGGAGTAGCTCAGATGGTTAGAGCGGGCGTTTCATACGCGCTAGGTCGGGGGTTCGATTCCCTCCTCCGGCACTGACAAGACCTCGGCCATGCGCTCTATCCAGAGCTACTGGCTCGGCCGCATCCGATACGCGGCGGCGCACGAGCTCCAGCGCGAGCTCGTGCAGGCGCGCATCGAGGGCCTCATCGGCGACACGCTCCTGCTCCTCGAGCACGAGCCCGTGGTCACCCTCGGCCGCGGGGCGAAGCGAGAGCACGTGCTGATGGACCCGGCCGTCGGCGGGTTCGATCTCGAGGAGACGGGCCGCGGCGGCGACGTCACCTTCCACGGTCCGGGCCAGCTCGTCGCCTACCCGATCTTCGATCTCAAGCCGGACCGCTGCGACGTCCGGCGATACGTGCGCGATCTCTCCGAGGTCATGATCCGCGTCTGCGCCACCTTCGGCGTCTCGGCCGGCCACATGAAGAAGGAGATCGGCTCGTGGGTCGATCTCGAGGCGACGCGCGCGTGGCCCGGCGAGGACGAAGCGGTCCGTCCGGCGAAGATCGGCGCGATCGGCGTACGGCTCTCGCGCTGGGTCACGATGCATGGCTTCGCGCTGAACGTGAGCACCGATCTCGCCGGCTTCAACGCCATCGTCCCCTGCGGCATCCGTGACAAGGGCGTCACCTCGCTCGCCTCTCTCGGCGCGCACACCCCTCCGCTCGCGGAGGTCGCGTCGCTCGCCGAAGCCGCGTTCGGCGATGTGTTCGAGGCCCGCGTCGAGCGGTTTCCCCCGCCGTTTGGCTGGGTACGGTAGCGCTCTGCGCCGCCCCTCCAACTCGCTCCTCACTTTGCCCGTTTTCTCGCTATTCTGCCGCCTCCGGAGCATCCCTGGTGCAGCGCGTCCCCGTCCTCGGTGAGCCCCACGTCCTTTCGATGATCCTCGCCGGCGGCGAGGGTCGGCGTCTGCTTCCGCTGACGGCCGACCGCGCCAAGCCCGCCGTGCCGTTTGGCGGGCGCTATCGCATCGTCGACATCGTCCTCTCCAATTTCGTCAACAGCGGCCTCACCCGCATCAAGGTGCTCACGCAGTACAAGTCGGCGTCGCTCGAGGAGCACATCGCGCGCGCGTGGCGCCTCTCGGCGATCACCGACGACTACATCGAGCCGATGCCCGCGCAGCAGCGCACCGGCGCGACCTGGTACAAGGGCTCGGCCGACGCGGTGTGGCAGTGCAAGCACGTCATCGACGACGACAACCCGGACATCGTCGCCATCTTCGGCGGCGACCACATCTACAAGATGGACGTCCGGCAGATGATCGACACCCACATCGCGCTCGACGCGGACGTGACGATCGCGGCGATCCCGGTCACCGTGGCCGAGGCTCGGGACTTCGGCGTGCTCGAGGTCGACGCCGAGGGACGAGTCATCGCGTTCCACGAAAAGGTGCAGGCCCCGCCGGAGATGCCGGGAAGGCCGGGGATGTGCCTCGCCTCGATGGGCAACTACATCTTCAACCGGCAGGCGCTGGTCGAAGAGATCACCCGCGACGCGCAGACGTCCGACACCGAGAGCAAGCACGACTTCGGTCGCGACATCCTGCCCAACATGGTCAAGCAGGGGCGCGCGGTCTTCGTCTACGACTTCTTCGACAACCGCGTCCCCGGCGAGGGCGAGCGCGAGCGCGGTTACTGGCGCGACGTCGGCACCACCGACGCCTACTGGGAAGCGCAGATGGACCTCGTCGCGGTCCAGCCGCACTTCAACTTCTACAACATGCGCTGGCCGATCCGCACCGGCATGACCCACGACCCGCCGGCGAAGTTCGTCTTCCGCGAAGAGGGTCGTATCGGAACCGCGACCGACTCCCTCGTCGCCAACGGCTGCATCATCTCCGGCGGTCGCATTCACCGCTCGGTGCTCTCGCCGCGCTGTCGCATCAACTCGTTCAGCGAGATCGAGGAGTGCGTGCTCTTCGAGGGCGTGCAGGTCGGTCGCCACGCCAAGCTCCGCCGCTGCATCGTCGACAAGGACGTCGAGGTGCCGGGGAGTCTCAGCGTCGGCTTCGACCGCGCGGCCGACCTCGCCCGCGGGTTCTCGGTCACCGAGAAGGGGATCACCGTCATCCCCAAGGGCGCCAAGCTGACGAAGTAGATCGAACGTCGACCGGGCGATCTCGCTACAGAACAGCTCGCGCAGCGAGAACGGACGGTCGACTGTCGACGGTCGACTGTCGACTATGTTATCGAGAGCCCCATGTCGGTTCGGTCCGTTGCCTTCGCTGCCGCGATGCTGTTCGCCACCGGGTTCGTGTTCCAGGCCTGCGGCAAGCAGACCGAGGCCATGCGCTGCGAGGTCGACGACGACTGCGACACCAACCTCAAGTGCAGCAACGTCGGCTTCGCCGACCGCATCTGCTGCCCGCCGGACCGCGCGCGCTCCACCACGGACGAGTGCAAGAACGGCGCGACGACGCCCACGACCGACACCGGCACCGCCGCCGAGACCGAGCCGCCCACGGACACCGGCACCGGCGAGACGGCCGCCGACACCGGCACGGCGAGCGAGACCTCCACCGACGCCCCGGCGGACACCGGCACCCCGCCCGCCGCCGACGCCGACGCGGCCGACTGATGGACGCGCCCTTCGCGCTCGTGCGCGAGGCGCTGGTGCTCGCGACCGCCCTCAGCCTGCCGATCGTCGCGGTCGCGGCGATCGTCGGGCTGTTCGTGTCGGCGCTTCAAAGCGCAACGAGCTTGCAGGACGCGGCTTTGGCCCACCTCCCCAAGCTCATTGCGGTCGCCGTGGCTACGGCGCTAGCGGCGCCATGGATGGCCCGCACCCTCGTCGCGTTCGCGACGAGGTCTTTCGGGGGCTGATCAGCCCTCGTCTTCGTCTTCGCCGCTGTTGATCTCGTTCACGCTCGGGAGCTTGCGGATCTCGAGGCGGGCGATCTTCCACGCGCGCTGCACGACCCACGAGAGCGAGCGATCGAGACGCGCTGCTTCGTCTTTGATCTCCTGCAGCATCTCCTCGGGGAAGTAGAGGCTCTGCTTGCGCTTGTCCGAGCGCGCATCGGTCAGGCTGATCCGACCCTTCGACTCGTTGTCCGCCACGGTACCTCCTCGAGACCTGCCCGGCACGGGCAGTCACAGACCCCCGGTCCCGCCTGGCGGCGGATCCCGGTAGTTTCATGTACTTCGGCAAGCTTGCCAGAGTGCGGGGTCGAAAGGGAAGCAGATCCAACCACCGCCGCGTCGGACTGCGCGAAACCACTGCATTTGTGGCCGTTCAGCGCACGCGAATCACGGTCGCCGGCTCCGCTGCGGTCGGGAAGGTGGCGTCCCAGCCTCGAGGCAAGCGCGGAAGAGTCCAATCGAAGAGCTTCATCGCGTCGAGCGGGGCCACGTTCACGCAGCCGTGGCTCGCGACGTTGCCGAACTTGCGGTGCCAGAAAGCGCCATGAATCGCGACACCGTTGGAGAAGTACTGCACCCAGGGCACGTCCTCGATCGAGTACGGCGTGGTGTCGTCGGTGGTCTCGGTCGCGTCGTCGGCGTTGGACATCGTCGAGCTGCGGAGCTTCACCCAGATCTTGTGCACGCCCTTGGGGGTGCTTCCCGCGGCGCGACCGGTCGATACGACGGTGGCGAACACCGGCGTCTTGCCCTCGTAGGCGACGAGCGTCTGGGTCGAGAGCTCGATGTCGAGCCAGCGTGCGCCTGCCTCGTCCGGGGGCGGGGCGAGCGTGGGGACGCGCGCGTCCTTGCCGCGGATCCACTCGCCGTCGCCGATGCGGAGGAAGGTGTCCTTGCCGACCACCTTGGCCTCGCGCACGTCGATCTTCTGCAGCCGGGTGCGCGCGCCGATCACCTTCGCGGTGGGCTTCGCGTCGTTGAGCACGCTCGTCTTGTCGGGAAGGATCCACCCGAACGAGAGCTCGCCGTTCGTCACCGTCTCGCCGTGGAATCCGTAGGCGGCGATCGCGCCGAGCTGCGCGCGCGGGATGTAGCGGCCCTTGCGGGTGACCACGTAGGTGGCGCCCTTGTGGGCGATCTCGCCGACGCCGGCGATCGACCAGCCGCGCTCGAGCTGCTCCGCGGGTGTCTCGTCGTCTGCGTCGGACAGCTTGGCGAACGCATCGGCGCCGTCCTTGCCGACGAAGTAGTAGCGATACGGCATCGCGTCGGCGGGCGTGGGATGAATCGATTCGGCGACGCCGGGCGGGTCCGCGGAGAGCTTCACCTTGTCGGAGCAGACGTAGGCCAGCGGCCCCACGAGCAACCACCGCGAGAGGCACCCCGGCCCGCGCGTGGCGCCGAGCAGCGGCAGCTTCACGCCGGCCGCGATGAGCCCGCGGCGCGTGCCGCCGGGCGTGACCGAGAGCGCCTCGTCGTCGCGAATGATCTCGACGCTCTTGGCCCAGTCGGGGAGCGGGACTTCGCCCGGCTCCACCCAAACGTCTGCGTGGGAGGGCAACGCGATGAGCACGACGGCGAGGAACAGACCGTGGCGGAGCCGCATGAAGGAGCAGTAGTGTAGCGCGTGGCCGTTCGTTTGACGTGGACCGGGCGCGACGACACGCCGCTCACGCCCGCTGGCCGGCTCGAGGGCGAGCGCTCGGCGCGCGGGCGCATGATCGCGGGAGACAACGTGGCGGCGATGCGCGCGCTGCTCGACGGCGCGGGACGCTACGGCCTCGCCTATCTCGATCCGCCCTACCTCAGCGGCACCGACTACGTGCACGAGCGTGAGGGGGCGCGCGCGTATGGGGACCGTTGGGCCGATCGAGACGCGTACCTCTCGATGCTGTGGCCCGTGCTGCGCCTCGTGCACGCGCTCCTCGGCCCGCACGGGACGATCTGGGTGCAGGTCGATCATCGCGCGAGCGGCCTCGTCCAACCGCTGCTCGACGAGCTGTTCGGCGCCGAGCGCCTCCGCAACGTGATCGCGTGGCGCCGCGCGCCCCCGCTCGGGCGGCAGGTGCAGAGCAATCAGTTCCCGCGCAACCTCGATCTGCTCTTTGCGTACGCGAAGGGCGATCAGGCGCGCTGGCATCCGGCGACCACGCGCGCGCCGCTCCCGCGTGGTCGCGCTCGAAAGGGCCCCGACGGCCGGTGGTTCACGCTCGCCCCGCGCGGCGACTACACCGACGAGAGCGTCGCGCGCCTCGATGCCGAGGGCCGCATCCACCGGAGCGAGGCGGGGAAGGTCTACGTGAAGTACTTCGTCGAAGAGGGCGACGACGGGCAGCTCTACAAGCCGCGCGCCGTCGACGCGGTGTGGGACGACGTCGCGCCGCTCCGTCACGCCTCCCCGAAGGAGCGCACCGGCTACCCCACCCAGAAGCCGGAGCCGCTCCTCCGTCGCATCCTCGAGGCCACGAGCGATCCCGGCGATCTGGTGATCGACCCGTTCGCCGGCAGCGGCACGACCGGCGTCGCCGCTGCGGCGCTCGGGCGCCCGTTCGTGCTGATCGACGAGAGCCCGGTCGCGCTCGCCACGGCCCAGAAGCGCCTGCCCGAGCTCTCGATCGAGCGCGTGGTGTAGCGGAGCCGCGCGCGTGTGGTGGAGCGGAGCCGCGCGCGTGTGGTGTAGCGGAGCCGCGCGCGTCAGCGAGCGGGCTATTGGGAGGGACGTACAACCCGCTCCCTGACGGTCGCGGCTCAGGGTCGCGGCTCCGCGTCGCGGCTCAGGGGCGATACGGGGGCAGCATCCGCAGCGCGTCGCGGGGGGCCCAGCCGGTGCCCTTCTCGGTGCGGATCATCGTGCTCGTCGCGCGCTCCTCGACGACGTCGACGCGTTGGCCCTCGTCGAGCTCGATCGCGCCTCCCTCCTCGGGTGTCGTGAGCACGCGCGGCGCGACGACGACCGCCTCGCGCACCCTCGTGCGGAGCCACCGCGCGCCGAGGGCCATGCCGCTCGCCGCGATCATCACCACCGCCGAGACGATCGCGGTCGTCGAGGCCGCGAGGCGCAGGCCGCGCGTGAGGCGCGGGCGCGCCGCGAGCGCGATCGACAGGAGCAACGATGCGACGAGCGCGAGCCCCGCCCAGGCGTCGCCCGGCAGCGCCACCAACACCGCGCGGTACGCGGGCTGCGAGGCGAGCTCCTCGGCCTTGCCCTTCGCCTGCGCGTCGCGAGCGGCGATCTCTCTACGGATCTCGTCGAGCACTCGGCGCGCCTCGCCGTCGTGCGGATCGCGACGGAGAGCCTCCTCGAAGGCGTGCGCCGCGCGGCCGTAGTCGCCCGGCAGGCCGCGACCGGACCGCGCGCGGAGCGCATAGGCGAGGCCCCGGTCGAACGCGAGCGACGCGCCGACCGCGCCCTGATCGCCGAGCTGCTCGAGGAGCGCGATCGCGTCGTCGAGCCGACCCTCCCTGATCGCGGCAGCCGCGTCCGTCATGGTGGCAGCACCCGATCGACGAGCGCGCGCACTTCTTCGACCGTGGGCGGCTTGCCGCCGGCGAAGCGCGCCGACTCGAGATCGTCGAAGGCACGGAGGAGCGCGTCGACCAGCTTCGGATCCAGCGCGGTGGCCCCGAGCGCGCGCGAGAGCTCCACGCGGGTCAGCCCGCGCGGCCGCACGCCGGTCGCCGCCTCGACCGCGCGATCGAGCGCGCGGGTGCACGCGCCGATCGGATCGTTCTTGGCCTCGAGCAGCGCGCGCCGCGCCTGCTCGGCGGGGTCGGTTTCCTTTTGGGCGGCCCGCTCCCGACGGCGACGCGCGAGCGACGTCGCGACCTGCGAGAGCACGACCGCGAGCGGCGCGCCGCCGACCAGGATCCAGGTGAGCGCGCGGTCGGCGAGCGATCGGCCCTCGCCCGGTCGACCGATCGCCCCTCGCGGCGGCGGCAACGCGGCCGGCGCCGCGGCCCCCGGCAGCGCGTTGGACTCCGCCACCTTGTTGACCCGCACCTTCCCGAGCGCGGAGCGCGCGGTGACGTAGCCCTTTCGCTTCGGATCCCACACGTGGATCACCGCTTCGCCGAGCTCGAGATCCCCCGTGCGATCGAACCGCGCGTCGATCTGGAGCTTCCGCTCGCCGACCACCGTGAGCGCGTCGATCCGCGTCTTGGTCTCGTCGCCGGTGTTGGTCCACGTGACCGCCGCGGGGCTCGACAGCTGGGGGCGCAGCGGATCGAGGCGGCCCGCGCCCTTCATGCGCAGCGTCACCAGCGCGTGTCCGTCGGTGACGACGCGCGGCGCGACGTCGGCCTCGACGATGAGGTCGGCCACGACGTCGCCGAGCACGTACCCCGGAGGTCGTCCCGCAGCCGGCGGCTCGACCGCCTCGACCTCGGTGTCGGGCGACTCGACGTCGCGCTGGTCGGCCTTGCCGAACGCGAGCTCGCGCACCGTCTCGACGATCGAGGGACCGATCGGCAGCTTGCCGGGGCGGAGCGGGAACGCCGCGAACGCCTCGAGCGTGCCGTACAGCCAGACGTCGTCGCCGATGGTGATCTTCTGCCACATCTTGTCGACGCCCCCGAGCGGGACGTGACGGAAGTCGGGCAGCACCGGCGGGCGCTTCACGAAGACCTTGGGCGGATCGCGCGAGTAGACGAAGAGCTTGAGCGTGACCTGCTCGCCGACGATCGCCGTCTTGGTGGACGGGACCAGGCGCGTGAAGAACATCCGCTTGTCTGCGTCGGTGGGCGCGGCGTCGACCGCAGCCAGCGGGTCTGCGGGGGCGTGCGCCGGCGGCGGCGGCGCCGGCTCGTCGTCCATCAGGTCGTCGAACGGTCCGCGCGGCTTCTTCGCCGCGGCGACGACCTCGACGCGCTGCACGGCGGTCTGCACCGTCTTCCCCGAGATGAGCACCCGCCCGGGCCCGAGCTTGTAGGTGCCGATCGCCTTGGCGCGCAGCGTGAACGTGACGCTGAACGTCGCGACGTCGACGAACTGCCCGTTCTGCGGGACCCAACTGCTCGACTGGCCGCTCTGCTTGCCGATGACGTCGAAGCCCTCGACGCTCCCCGCGCTCACCGAGCCCACCGTGATGCTCTCGCTCGAGCGGATGGTGATCGAGTATTGAATCGTCTCGCCGACGCCGACGACCTTGCGGTCCACCTCGGCGAGCACCGTCGGCGCGGCGGTGGCCGGTCGCGGGGAGGCGACGGTCACCATGGCCACCGAGGCGAGGAAGAGCGCGCGCTTCATTTGTCGAGCTTCTTGGGCAGCTTCCGCCGCTCGCGCAGGCGCGCCTTGAAGTCGAGATCCAACGGCGCCTTCTGATCGAAGCGATCGAGCTCGCGGAGATCGACCGCTGCCGACGAGGAGGGCATCGGCGGCGGCGTGGTGGTGCTTGGCGAGGGGGGCGGCGCGGAGGTGTCCTGCCCACCGTCTCCCTGGCCCGAGTCGGGCTGCTGGTCGCCGCCGCCGGTGTCGCCGCCGGTGTCGGCGCCGCCGCTCTCGCCGCCCTCGTTGCTGCTGTCGCTGCTGTCGCCGCCCTCGCTGCTGCTGTCGCTGCTGCCGTCGCCGGACTCGTCGCCGCCGTCGGCGCCGTCGTTGGCCGCGTCGGCGTCGGGGCCGGCGTCCTGATCCTCGAGCCGCTTGAGCGCGATCGCGCGGTTCCACGCCGCGTAGCGCGCGACGGCGTCGTCGTCCGACGGCGGCCCTGTCTCCGCCGAGTCGACGCCGCGGGCCGGGTGGGCGAGGAGGACCTCGTCGTAGCGCGCGATCGCGTCCTTGTAGCGGCGCGCGAGGAACGCGAGGTTTCCGAGGAGGTAGCGCGCGCGGATCGCGAGCGCGAGGGGCGTCTTGGGATCGGTCGCGACCTTGAGCAACAAGAGGTGCGCGCAGTCGAGCTGCTTTCCGCGCGCGCTCATCACCAGCTCGTCGCCCTCTTCGGTGCCGCCGTCGGGGAGCTCCTCCTCGCCGAAGCGGCGGCCGATCAGCTCCGAGAGGCGGAAGATCACCAGGCCGAGATCGAGGGCCGCGTTCGGACGATCGAGCACCAGATCCTGCCCGCCGTCGCTCTCGCAGCGGTACTTGAGGACCTCCTCGAGGGCGACTCGGGCGCCCTGCAGATCGGCGTCGGGGCCGCCGTCGAGCGCAGCGCGCGCGGTCTCGACGCGGGGGTCGTCGCGCTCGAAGAGCTTCTCGAACGAGCACGCGCCGAACGACAGGGCGATCGGCAGGAGCGCGGCGAGCGCACGGCTAGCGCGCATAGGCCCTCCGCCGGCGCAGCGGCGCCTCGCCGAGCAGGGTGTCGAGCACGAGGAGCGCGAGCGCGATGCCGAGCGGGATCGCGAAGACGTCGGCGAACAACGTCTCCACGCGCTCGGTGCCCTCGGCGGCGATCATCGACTTGAGCTCCGCCTCGATCGTCGCGATGCCCGTGCTGCCGTCCTCGGCGTGGACGAACTTGCCCTTCGTCTCGAGCGCGATCGACTTCAGCTGGTCCTCGGCCTGCGGCGACAGCTCGGTGGTCACCAGCGAGCCGTCCTCGTCGTGGATGTATCCCTTCGATTTGCCCGTCGCCGGGTCGATGTCGGGGATCGGCTGGGGCGCGCGCGAGCCGACCGCCACGACGTGAATCTTGATCCCCTCGTTGAACGCCTGACGCGCGACCGCGATCGGATCTCCCTCGAGGTCCTCGCCGTCGGTCACGAGGACGATCACCGTCTTGCGACGCGCCTCGGGGCGCGGCTGGGCGCCCTCGGGCGTGACCTGCCGGCGCGCCATCTCGAGGGCGCGCGCGATCGCGGTGCCACCGGGCATCTCCGCGGGATCGTGCGCGCCGATGAACGCCACCGCCTCGGGCGCGTCGCTGGTGGGCGGGAACGCGATCGCCTCACCGGCGAAGGCGACCGCGCCCCACCGCACCCGCGGGAGCGTCTTGATCATGCGGAGCACGTCGCTCCGCGCGCGCTCGAGGCGCGAGGGGAGGATGTCCTGCGCGTACATCGACTTCGAGAGGTCGAGCACGACCATCGCGGTGACGTCCGCCGCGGGGATGACCTTGGTGCCGCGCCCGTAGCGGGGCCGCGCGACCGCGACGATGACCAGCAGCACAGCCAGCACCCGCAGCGCGCCCTTCACGGCGCGTCGCGGGCCGGCGTCGAACGTCACCAGCGCGTCGATCAGCCGCGCCTGGCCGAACGCCGCGCCGGCGCGCCGCCGCCGCATGTCGCCGAGGACCTGCAGCGCGAGCAGCACCAGCGCGATCGGGAGCAGGAGGAGCAGCTTCGGGTGCTCGAAGGTCACGGGAACCTCCGCAGCACGATCGCGCGCAGGAGCGCCTCGATCAGGACCAGCGCCACGCCGGGCGCGAGGAGCAGGGGGAACCGCTCGACGACGTCGCCCGCGGCCGCCTCGAACCGCGTCTTCTCGAGGCGGTCGAGGATCTGGTGCATCGACGAGCGCAGCTGGTCGGCGTCGGTCGAGATCCAGAACTCGCCTCCGGTGTCGGCGGCGATCTTCTTGAGGACCTCGGGCTTCACCGGGAAGCGCACGCGCTCGTACACGGGGCGGCCGTACTGGTCTTTCTCGACCTCCACGTCGACCGCGTCGCCGTTGCCCATCTGCACCGAGTAGATCTTCACCCCGAGCTGCCGTGCGAGCTCGGTCGCGTACTCCGGGCTCATCGAGCCGGCGTTGTTGTCGCCGTCGGTGAGGAGCACGATCACCCGCGACGTCGCCTTGGAGTGACGCAGGCGCGCCAGCGCCGTCGCGAGCCCGTCGCCGATCGCCGTGCCGCCGCCGTCGATGGCGCCGAGCTGCATCTTGCCCACGAGCTGGCCGAGGCGCGGGTGATCGAACGTGGGCGCCGAGAGGAGGAACGCGTCGCGACCGAAGACCACCGCGCCGAGGCGGTCGTCGTTGCGCCGCTCGAGGAACTCCTGGATCACGACCTTGGCGGCCGCGAGGCGGGTCGGCTTGAGATCGGCCGCGCGCATCGACAGCGACATGTCGAGCACGACCATCACGTCGATGCCGCGTCGCTCGTCGGTCTCGGCCGCCGCGATCGACTGCGGTCGCGCGAGCGCGAGGACGATCAGCGCGACCGCGGCCGCGCGGAGGATGCCCGGCGCGTCGCGGAGGCGCGCGCGGAGCCCGCCCCCGGCGCGCTTGGCGGCGCTGATCGTTCCGACGCGCAGCCGCGGCACGCGTGCGTCCTCGGCGAGGGTGCCCACGTAGAGGACAACCGGCACGAGCAGCAGCCCGAGCAGCCACCACGGCCGGTCCCACCGCACCGCCGACAGCTCGGGGCCGAGCGCGATCAGGGCCCAGGCGAGACCGACCGCGATCGCGAGGGCCGCCGCGAGCGTCACCGACAGAGCGCGCCAGGTCATGCCGACGCCTCCCGTGGACGGGGGTCATAGGGGCGCAGCGCGAGGGGGTGCGTCGTCGCCCGCACCACCGACTCGGCGAGATCGGCGGTGGCGTTGGCCTCGTCGGTCTCGGGACGGTAGTTGGCGAACTTCACGAGGTCGCACTCGGAGAGCAGCTTCTCGACCTCGCCGAAGGGAAAACTCGGCGTGGGCAGCCGGCGGAGGCGAGAGAGGATCTCGTCGGTCGTCGACTCGAGACCGTCGAAGCCATAGCGATCTCCGAGGTGGGCGCGCACGGCGTCGGAGATGCGGTCGTAGAACAGCTTGGTGTCGATCGCGCCGCTCATGAAGTCGCGGCGCGCCCTGGTGATCGCCTCGATCGCGAGCTTCCACGACGGCGTCGGGGGAGGGGGAGGGGGCGCCTCCACCGGTCGACGACGCCACCACCAGAGCAGCGCGGCGACAGTCAGCGCGCCCAACGTCGAGAACACGACCGCGTTGGCGATCGCCTCGGCGCGCTCGTCGCGCGTGCGCTGAGGGAGCGAGGGCGGGTTGGGACGCACGGCCGGATCGGGCGTGTTGGCCGTGGGCTGGTCGATCGCGATCGCGTGCTCCGCGGTGCACACCGACAGATCGCCGCCGCCCTTGCGGAGGACGATCACGCGCACCGCGGGGATGGTGAACGTCTTGCGTTGGAGCGCCGTCGACAGGACCACGAACGGGACCTTGAGGATCGTCGTCGCCGAGGCCGGGTCGCCGGGGACGGGGGCCGACTTCGGCACCTCGCCGCGCCCGAAGGTGCCGTCGTCCGCCACGCGGACCTCGCCGTTGGCGAGCTTGGCCAGATCGGCGGGCAGCGTCGCGGTCTCGCCCGCGAGGTGGCGCACGGCGATCTCCAGGTGAACGAGGTCACCGGCCTTACCCCGCGGCTCGATCTTCTCGACCAACGTCGGCTTGGTCGCGCCCGCCGGCACGTTCTCGGCGCACGCGGCGAGCGCCGCGCGCGACGACAACAGCACGAGCAGCACGATGAGCGCGCGCGTCATCGGCCGCTCCTCGCGCGGCTCGCGCGGCGCGCGAACAGATCGCGGATGGGCTTCACGTAGGAGCCGTCGGTCCGCACCGTCACCGTGTCGATCGCGAGCCGCTTGAAGATCGAGCGGATGGTGGCCCGCCGCTTGCGCGAGTGCGCCGCGAAGGCCTTGCGCACCTCGGGGTCGGAGGTGTCGACGAGGACCTCCTCGCCCGTCTCGAGATCCTCGAGCATCGCCAGGCCGAGGTCGGGCAGCTCGTCGTCGCGCGGGTCGACGAGCTCGATCGCGACCACGTCGTGCTTGGCCGCCGCGAGCGCGAGCATCCGCTCGAACCGCACGCGGCGGCGGTCGTCGCCCTCGGGGACGAAGAAGTCGCTGATGAGGAAGGCCACGCTGCGGCGCTTGGCCACCCGAGTGAGCGTCTCGAGGCCGACCGCGAGATCGGTGGTGCGGCCCGACGGCTCCACGCCGAGCACCTCGCGGGTGACGCGCAGCACGTGCTTCTCACCCTTGCGCGGCGGCACCATCCGCTCGACGCGGTCGCTCGCGAGCACGAGGCCAACGCGGTCGCCTCCCTTGATCGCGCTGAAGGCCAGGAGCGCGGCGACCTCGGCGGCGACGCGCCCCTTGGTGGCCTTGGCGGTGCCGAACTTCTCGCTCGCCGACACGTCGACGACGAGCATGACCGTCATCTCGCGCTCTTCGGTGAAGATCTTCACGAAGGGCTCGCCCATGCGGGCCGTGCGGTTCCAGTCGATCTGCCGCACGTCATCGCCCGGCTGATACGGACGCACCTCGCGAAACGCGATCCCCTGCCCGCGAAAGACGCTCGTGTAGTTGCCGCCGAGCGCGTTCGTCGCCAGTCGAGACGTGTGGATCTCGATCTGCCGTAGGGCCTTGAGGAGCTCTTTGGGGATCATCGCAGCTAGGGAACTTCGACGACCTCGAACACCTTCTTCACGACCTGCTCGGTCGTCACCATCTCGGCCTCGGCCTCGTAGGTGAGGACGATGCGGTGGCGGAGCACGTCGGGGCCGACCTCTTTGACGTCCTCGGGCGTGACGTATCCCCGATGACGGAGGAAGGCGTGGGCGCGCGCGGCCATATTGAGGGCGATCGAGGCGCGCGGCGAGGCGCCGTACTCCACGAGGCCGTCGAGCTCCTTGAGCCCGTGCTTGTGCGGCTCGCGCGTGGCGTGGACGACATCGACGATGTAGTCCTTCACCTTCTCGTCCACATAGATCTGCTCGACCGTCCGCCGGCCCGAGAGCAGGTCCTGCGGCGTGCAGACCGGCTTGGGCTCGTGGGAGAGCGGCTGGGTCATGCGGTCCATGATCTGCCGCTCCTCCTCGCGCGACGGGTAGCCGACGCGGACGAGCATCATGAAGCGGTCCACCTGCGCTTCGGGCAGCGGATAGGTGCCCTCTTGCTCGATCGGGTTCTGCGTGGCGAGGACCGCGAACGGATTCGGCAGCGGGTGGGTCTTGTCGCCGATGGTGACCTGCCGCTCCTGCATCGCCTCGAGCAGCGCGCTCTGCACCTTGGCCGGGGCGCGGTTGATCTCGTCGGCGAGGACCAGGTTCGCGAAGATCGGCCCGAGCTTGGGGGTGAACTCGCCGCTGCGCTGGTCGTAGATGACGGTCCCGATCAGGTCTGCCGGGAGCAGGTCGGGCGTGAACTGCACACGGGCGAACTTGGCGTCGATCGCCCGGCACAGGGTGCGGACGGTGAGCGTTTTGGCCAGGCCGGGGACGCCCTCGAGCAGGACGTGCCCGCCGGTGAGCAGACCGATGAGGATCCGCTCGATCATGTAGGTCTGCCCGACGATGACGGTCGCCGTCTCGGAGATCACGCGATCGACGAACGCGCTCTCCCGCTGGACCACCTCGTTCAGCGCACGGATGTCGAAGCCCATGCCGTTCCTCTAGTCGTGCGGGACCGAGACCGGCAAGAGCGCGGAAATATTCCCTTCTGGCGCTATGCGGCGAGCACGTCCGCCAGATCGAGGTTCTCGACCAGGCCGGCCAGCTGCTTCTTGAGCTTGGCCTTGGCTCGCGCCTCGAGCTGACGGGCGCGTTCGCGGGACACCCCGAGCTGCCGGCCGATCTCGGCGAGGCTGGTCTCCTCGTCGGCCATCAGGCGCTGTTCGACGATGAAGCGCTCGCGTTCGTCGAGGCTCGCGACGGCGGAGACGAGCGCCGTTCGCAGCGCGCCGCGGCGCTCCTCCTCGAAGAACCGCTCCTCCTGGTTGGCGCCGCCGTCCTGGAGCGCGTCGAGGAGCGTCATTCGACCCTCCTCGTGCTGCTGAACGTCGAGGCTCACGTCGCGCGCCTCGAGGCGGCGCGTCAGCTCCTTCGTCCTCTCGACGGTTTGGCCGATGCGATCGGCCAGCATCTCCATCGACTTCTGCTCGTTGCCCTCGCCGAGGAGGTTCGAGACCATCGCGCGCTCGCGGCGGAGCTTGAAGAACATCTTCGATCGCAGCGGCCCCGAGCCGCCGCCGACCATCGACCAGCTCTTGATGACGAAGTTGAGGATGTACGCGCGGCTCCAGTACGCCGCGTACGTCACGAAGCGCACGCCCCGCTCGGGGTCGAACTTTCGGAGCGCCATCATCAGCCCGAGGTTGCCCTCGCTGACGAGGTCCGCGAGCCGCAGGCCGTAGCGGCGATAGGAGAGCGCGATCGCGACGACATATTTGAGGTTGGCACGGATGAGACGCTCGGCGGCGCGCGGATCGTTTCCGTCCCGCCACTTTCGGGCGAGCTCGACCTCTTCCTCGCGGCTCAGCGCGACTTCGTCACGCGCTGCGGAGATGTACCGCGAGATCGCTGCGTCCTTGTCCGTCTCGGCCATAGATCCAGCTCCTCCCAAGGGGCTCGACCGAGAGCAGTGCAATGGCGGAACCACCCGCTTGCGCTCCCCCCCTTCCCACCCGATCGGGAACCAAAACCACCTCTTGTGTGTCCGAGGGTTACGATCCGTCCATGCGCGCCGCACTCCCGTTGATCTTCGCCGTGCTCCTGTCGGCGTGCGGTGTATCGACCGCGGCGACGACTCCGCGTGCGCTCACGGGCACGCCCCGCCCCGCGGGTACGCCGCCGACGACGACCGCGCAGATCGTGCCGACCGACGACGACGCGGGCGGGACGCCGGCGGAGGTGTTCGAAAGAGCCAAGTCGGAGATGGCGGCCGGCAAGCTGGCGCACGCGCGCACGCTCTTTGACCGGGTCGTAAAGGCCGACGGCGCCGAGCACCCGGAGCTCTCCCCGCTCGGGCGCGCAGCGAGTTACAACGCCGCGCTGTGCAGCGAGAACCTCGACGAGTCGAGCGACGCGCGGGACCGCTATCGCGCGCTGTCGCGGGCCGCCGTCGGCAGCGCGGACGCGGTCGACGCCGATCTCCGGCGCGCTCGGCTCGACGTGGAGCTCGAGGACTGGGCCGACCTCGGCCTGGCCGCGTCGGGCGTGCTCGCCGCGAAGGAGCTCGCGCGCTTCGATCGCGCCGAGGCGCTCGCGCTGCAGGGCCTCGCGATGATCCACGGCGGCAAGGATCTCGCCTCCGCGCAGAAATCGATCGCGAGCGCGATGAAGCTCGTCGACACCAAGGACTCCGCCGAGGTCGTCCCCCCGCACAACCTCGCCGCGATCCGCTTCGCCCGCGGCGATCTCCTCCGCGCCGAGGGCTTGGCGATCACCTTCGTCGATCCGCAGGCCCCCACGGCGCCGATCGTCGCCGCCGAGTTTCCGGCCAAGATGGAGGCGCGCTGCCAGAAGGTGCTCGACGCGCAGGACGAGTACGTCGAGTCGATCAACACCCGCGAGCTGAGGTGGGCGGTGCGCTCCGGCGTACGCGTGGCGACGATGTACATCGACCTCCACGACGCGGTCGTCGTCATCCCCGCGCCCAAGGGCGCCACCACCGAGGCCAAGAAGCAGCTGTTCCGCGGCGCGATGCTCCTCCGCTACCGCATCCTCCTCGAGAAAGGGCTCGGCACGCTCGAACGCACGCTGAACCTCGAGAAGGCGGTCAACGCAAAGACGAGCTGGCTCGAGCACGCGCGCAAGGCCAAGGCGACGCTCGAGAAGCAGCTCGCCGAGGAAAAGGCCGAGCTCGCCAAGCTGCCCTACACCGAGGCGGAGTTGAAGAAGGCGTTCGACGACCTCTCGAACAAATCAAAGGCCTGACGGCGCGACGTCTTCTCGCTCCGGGAGCGCGCCCCGGGTGAGGGTATGCTTGCCGCGCAACCCCGTGTCAGGTCCTCGCGAACAAGCGGAGGCGCGCATCGGCGCCGTCCTCAACGACAAGTGGACGCTCGAGCGTCTCATCGGTCTTGGAGGTATGGCCGCGGTGTACGCCGGGCGGCATCGCAACGGCGCGCGCGGGGCGGTGAAGCTGCTCCACCCCGAGCTCGCGCGCGTCCCCGAGGTTCGCGAGCGATTTCTCCGCGAGGGCTACGCGGCCAACAAGGTCGAGCACCCGAACGCGGTGCGGGTGCTCGACGACGACGTGATCACCTCCGGGCCCGACGAGGGCTCGGCGTACCTGATCATGGAGCTGCTCGAGGGGGTGTCCCTCGAGGACCGCGTCCACGACGGCGGACCGTTCACCCACGACGAGGTGCTCGCGATCGCCGACGACGTGCTCGAGGTGCTCGCCGCCGCGCACGCGCACGGCGTCATCCATCGCGATCTCAAGCCCGAGAACCTGCTCCTCGCCGCCGGCGACGGACCGTTCGGTTTCTCCCGGGTGATGGTCCTCGATTTCGGCCTCGCACGGCTGGCGCATGCCGAGGTCACCACGCGCGCGGGCATGGCCCTCGGCACGCCGTCGTACATGGCGCCCGAGCAGGCCGAGGGGCGCTCCGAGGCGATCGACGGGCGGAGCGACGTGTTCGCGCTGGGGGCGATCCTCTTCCGTTTGCTCACCGGTCGTCGCGTGCACGAGTCGGCCAACGTCGTCGAGCTCGTCACCAAGATGGCGCGCCTGCCCGCACCGAAGGTGCGCGAGGTCCGAGCCGACGTCCCCGAGGCCGTCGCGACGATCGTCGACCGCGCGCTCCAGTTCAAACCACGCGATCGCTACGAGACCGCGCAAGCCATGCGCGAAGACGTGCGTGCTGCGCGCGAGGGCAAGCCGCTCCCGTCGCTCGGCCATGAGCCCACGGTCGCGATCCCGGTATCCCCGCCCGAGCCGCGCCCCGCGCTCGCGCGGAGGACCACTGCCGCGCGACCCAAGCCGCGGAGCGTCGGCGTGATCGTCTCGGTGATCTGGGTGCTGATCGTGACAGCCGCGGGCGCCGCCGTGATCGGCGTGATGCGGAAGGGGCGCGTCGACACCACCGTCGGAGACGCGGGAGGCCTCGCGTCGAGCGCCGCGCCCTCGTCGAGCGAGCAACCCCCCGAGCCCTCGGCGGCGGCGGCGTCTGCCTCGGCCGACGAACAGACGAGCGACGCGGCGGTCGCCGACGCCCACACCAAGGCGGTCGCCACGGCCAAGCCCAAAGCTCCGCTCCCGCCCCCGAAGAAGCCGCCCCCCAAGAAGAAGAAGTAGGCTTGACCAGCCCTGCGGCCGCTGCTAGCAAGCCGTCCCCCAATCCACCCGCCGCAAGTCGGTTGGAGAGGTGGTAGGCTGCGCGCCCTCGCTGACGTAGCTCAACCCGGCAGAGCACCTGTTTTGTAAACAGGCGGTTAGGGGTTCAACTCCCCTCGTCAGCTCGCCTGTCTTTCACTCGACTCGGAGTTTGGTTCACGAAAGGGACACCTAGTTCAACGATCTCGGAGGGTTGCCCGAGCGGCCAAAGGGAGCAGACTGTAAATCTGCCGGCACTGCCTACGTTGGTTCGAATCCAACACCCTCCACGAACCCACGCGCGGGAGTAGCTCAGTTGGTAGAGCGTCAGCCTTCCAAGCTGAACGTCGCGGGTTCGAGTCCCGTCTCCCGCTCCCGCAATCCGCAGTGTATTAGCCGCCCACCTAGCTCAGCTGGCAGAGCACCCCCTTGGTAAGGGGGAGGTCACCGGTTCAATCCCGGTGGTGGGCTCGAAACAGTAGACCGCAAAAAGTTTTTGCCTTCACCGGAGGACGACTGAGATGGCCAAGGAGAAGTTCAACAGGACGAAGCCGCACGTGAACGTCGGGACGATCGGTCACATCGACCACGGCAAGACTTCGACCACTGCGGCCATCACGAAGGTCCTTTCGAAGAAGGGCAAGTCGAAGGCGATCTCGTACGCCGACATCGCCAAGGGCGGCACCGTCCGTAACGATCAGAAGATCGTCACCATCGCGGTCTCGCACGTCGAGTACGAGACGGACAACCGTCACTACGCGCACGTCGATTGCCCCGGCCACGCCGACTACATCAAGAACATGATCACCGGCGCCGCGCAGATGGACGGCGCGATCCTGGTCGTGTCGGCCCTCGACTCGGTCATGCCGCAGACCCGCGAGCACGTCCTCCTGGCTCGCCAGGTCGGTCTCAAGACCATCGTCGTCTGGCTGAACAAGGTCGATGCGGTCGAGGACCCGGAGATGCTCGAGCTCGTCGAGGAAGAGGTCCGCGACCTCCTCGCGAAGTACGAGTTCGACCGCAACAGCCCGATCGTTCGTGGCTCGGCGAAGCTCGCGCTCGAGGGTGATCCCAAGGGCGAGGAGGGCATCATGAACCTCATGGCCGCCCTCGACTCGCACATCCCGGAGCCGGTCCGCGAGATCGACAAGCCCTTCCTCATGGCGATCGAGGACGTCTTCTCGATCAAGGGCCGCGGCACGGTCGTCACCGGCCGTATCGAGCGCGGTGTCATCAAGGTCAACGAAGAGGTCGAGATCATCGGCTTCACGGACGCCAAGGAGCAGAAGAAGACGGTCGTCACCGGCGTCGAGATGTTCCGCAAGCTCCTCGACAGCGGCCAGGCGGGCGACAACATCGGCGCGCTCCTCCGCGGTATCGAGAAGGACGACGTCTCGCGCGGCCAGGTCCTCGCGAAGCCGGGCTCCATCACCCCGCACAAGAAGTTCGAGGCGCAGGTTTACGTCCTCAAGAAGGAGGAGGGCGGCCGTCACACGCCGTTCCTCACGAACTACCGCCCGCAGTTCTACATCCGCACCACGGACGTCACCGGCACCTGCATGCTCCCCGAGGGCACGAAGATGGTCATGCCGGGCGACAACGTCACCATGACGGTGGAGCTCATCTCGCCGGTCGCGCTCGAGTCGCAGATGCGCTTCGCGATCCGTGAGGGCGGCAAGACCGTCGGCTCGGGCGTCGTCACCAAGATCCTCGAGTAATTCTGCAACGGCGGGAGCCGCGACCGTCAGGGAGCGGGTTGCTTCGAACAGCAACCCGCTCGCTCACGCTCGCGGCTCCAGCTCGTATCCCCATATGTCCGAGCGCATGCCGATCACGCTGGTTTGTTCCGTCTGTGGCAGCCGGAACTACCGCACCACGCGAGCGCGCAAGACGGGCAGCAAGGCCCTCGAGCTCAAGAAGCATTGCCCGAAGTGCAATGTTCACACGCTTCACAAAGAGACGAAGTAGGGAGTCGACATCCCTCTCCCGCCGGTTAACCTCGGCGCTCATCTCATACCCGGTCCCGCCCCCGGCGGATCCCCGGAAAGTGTTAGGGGAATAGCTCAGTTGGTAGAGCAGCGGATTCCAAATCCGCAGGCCGTGGGTTCGAGTCCCCCTTCCCCTGCCCACCAAAACACGGACACATGGCTTCCGACGACGAGAAAGACGACGACAAAGAAGAGGGCGGCGCGAAGAAGAGCGCAGTCGTCGACGCGTCGTTCGACGACGAGGCCGAGGCCGCCGGCGACGCCGACGCGCTCGAGCCCCGCGCCGACGCCCCGCTCGCCCGCACCGACGAAGACGGCGAAGAAGAGGGCGACGAGGACGAAGACGCGCTGCCCACCCAGATGGGGCACCGTCGCTACGTCTACGCCGCGTTCTTCTCGTTCGCGATCGCGCTCGCCTACTTCCTGAGCCGGGCCGCCGGGTCGGTCTGGCACCGCCTCAGCCAGTGGACGCCCAAGGTCGGCGAGCCCCGCGAGGACATGCTCACGCCGATCGCCGCGGTCATCTCCGGTGTGGCGATGTTCCTCGTCTACCGCCGCGCCGATGTCCGCCAGCTCGCGGACGAGGTCGCACTCGAGCTCTCGAAGGTCGAGTGGCCCACGAAGGAGAAGGTCCGCCGCAGCACGACGATCGTCGTCTCGGCAACCCTCGGCGCAGCCGTCGCCTTCTGGCTCTACGACATCGCAGCGAACAAGGGCGTCACCTTCGTGACGGGCTCCGAGCATCCGCTACTTTACGGATTGGCCGCAGGGGTGGTCATCTACGCGATTCGTGCGCTCGGCTCGCGATACTTGGCGGGTTCCAAGGCATGATCGCGCAAGCAGGCTCACAGATGAGGGTGCAAGAGGCCATGGCGAAGAAGTGGTACGCGGTCCAGACCTACTCGCAGTCGGAGAAGCGCGCGAAGGCGAACCTGCAGGAGCGGATCAAGCTGAAGAACATGGAGCAGTTCTTCGGCGAGATCCTCATCCCCACCGAGCAGGTCACCGAGGCGCGCGCCGGCGGTAAGTCGCGCACCCGCGAGCATCCGAGCTTCCCCGGCTACATCTTCGTCGAGATGGACCTCAACGACGAGACCTGGCACCTCGTCAAGGACACCTCGAAGATCATGGGCTTCGTCGGCGGTCCCGGCGGCAAGGACCCGATCGAGGTCAAGCAGTCCCAGATCGAAGACCTCCGCAAGGGGATCAGCGAGGGCGCGGCCAAGCCGAAGGCGAAGGTCACCTTCGTCGCCGGCGACGAGGTCCGCGTGATCGACGGTCCGTTCTCGAACTTCACGGGCGCCATCGAAGAGGTGAAGCCCGAGAAGCAGAAGGTCCGCGTGAAGGTGAGCATCTTCGGCCGGAGCACGCCGGTCGAGCTCGACTTCTCGCAGGTCGAGAAGAAGCGCGCCTAACGCAGCCAGGCGCGCGCGTGAGCGAGCGCCTGACCCCCGTCTCTTCCGCTTGACACCGGTCACCGGTCCCGTTGGTCGGACCAGGCGCTCGCTGACGCGCGCGCCTATTCGCGGTTCAGGCGCTCGCTGACGCGCGCGCCTATCAGGTCGCGGCGGCGCAGCAGCGGAAGCCGATTCCCGGCGCGCGGGTGTCGACGCGCGTCTGCGCCTCGAGCGCGCACTTGGCGGCGCGGTTGCCGTCGTATCCGCCGCCGCGCGTTCGGCAGTGGGTCGACATCGCCGCCGATGGCGCCGCGTCGCACGCGTGCTCCCACTCCACGGCGTTGCCCACGAGATCGTAGACCTGCGAGTGAGGCGGCGACGCGCCCGCGCAACTGGTCCGCGCGCCCGCGACGTCCGTCGTCACCGACTCGGTGAAGCACTTCGACGACTGGTACTCGCCCGGGTACGGATACACCTGCGCGCCGCCGACGCTGCAGACCTGCATCCACTCGCTCTTGCCCGCCTCGTTGGCCTCCGCGGGCGTGAGCTCACCGCCGCCGATGCGCCCGCACAGCCGCTTGCCGGCCCACGCGCAGTACGTCGCTGCGTCGCAGAAGTTGACGAAGCCGACCGGGAAGTCGAGGCCCGCGGGGAGTGCGCTGATCTCCTCCGGATCGGTCGTGTTCCACGCGCAGTACGCGGGCGCCTTTCGCGCGTCGCGCGGCACCTTCATGAAGTCCAGGAACTGCCGCCGGGTGACCTCGGTCGAGTCGATGCAGAACGAGCCGACCCGGACCATCTTCGGTCCCCTCTCGCTCGCGCACCCGGCGGCGGGCGCGTCGCCGGTGTTGCTGCCGCCGTCGACCGTGCCCTCGACCACCGGCTCCCCCTGACAGCTGGCGAGGACCGCTGCGACCGCCATGACCCGCAAAGACATTGCGGCAGGATACCTGCGCGGCCCGCCGGCGCGTCGTAGGCTCGGCCCCATGCGCCGATTCCTCGCGACCGCCATCGCGTCTGCCATCGTCGCGAGCGCGCCCCTCGCGCTCGCCGCCACCTATCAAGTGGGGCCGTCTCGCACGATCAAGCAGCTCACCGCGGTGGCGGGGATGCTCAACCCCGGCGACATCGTCGAGGTCGACGGCGACGCCACGTACGCCGCGGTCAACTTCAGTCGCAACGGCTCGGCCGCGTCGCCGATCACCATCCGCGGCATGAAGGTCGCCGGCAAACGACCGGTGATCAGCGGCGGCACCAACTCGGTCGAGATCAGCGGCGACTACTACGTGCTCGAGGGCCTCGACATCACCGGCGGCTCCTCGCGCTGCGTGTTTCACCACTCGCACGGCAACGTCATCCGCGACTCGGTCGTCCACGACTGCCCGAAGCAGGGCATCCTCGGCGCCGACAACGACTCCGGCTCGCTGCTCCTCGAGTACAGCGAGGTGCACCACGCGGGCGGCGGCACGTTCGATCACCAGATCTACATGGCGACCGACGAGTCCGCCCACCCGGGCGCCGTGTTTCGCATGCAGTACTGCTACGTGCACGACGCCAACGGCGGCAACAGCGTGAAGTCGCGCGCCGAGCGCAACGAGATTTATTACAACTGGATCGAGGGCGCGCTCTACCACGAGCTCGAGCTGATCGGGCCCGATCCGGCCGGCGGCGTGAGCGCCGCGCTCAAGCGCGAGGACTCCGACGTCGTCGGCAACGTCCTGCGAAAGACGGTGAACTTCAGCTACGTGCGCATCGGCGGCGACGGCACCGGCGAGTCGCGCGGCCGCTACCGCTTCAAGAACAACACCTTCATCGGTGCGTGGGACGCGACCGTGTTCCGCATCTTCGACGGCATCGAGTCGGTCGAGATGCACAACAACGTCATCTGGAACACCACCGGCGGCGCGATGCGGATCACCCGCACGGTCGAGGCGGCGTGGGTCTCCGGCGAACGCATCGCCGGCAGCAACAACTGGATCCCTTCCGGCGCCACGTTCGTCCCGAGCACCTGGACGGGCACGCTCAATGGCACCAACCCCGGCCTCACCAACGTCGCCTCGTACGATCTCACGCCGACCGCCACGAGTCCGTTGGTCAACGCGGGCGCGGCGACCACGAGCGGCCCGGCCGGCTACGCGTTCCCGACGCCGCTCGCCACGCCCGCGTTCCATCCGCCGGTGCGCGCGCTCATCGCGCCGGGCACCGCGGCTGCGCGACCGACGGCCGGAGCGATCGACATCGGCGCGTACGAGCGGGGCACGGTGGTGCCGACCGACGCCGGCGCCGACACCGCGGTGCCGGACACCGCGATGCCCGCCGACACGGCGATGCCCTCGGACACGATGACGGCCGGCGAGACCGCGGCGACCGACTCGAGCGCGCCGGACGACGCCGCGGTCGACGACACCGCCACCACGCTCGACGACACGGGCACGACGACGACGGC
>JALHOE010000086.1 GCA_022843175.1 Deltaproteobacteria bacterium | reverse complement strand
CGCGCGCTCGAGCTCCGCGCCCAGCGCGCGACGGCGCTGATGGGGCGCCCGGTCACCCCCGAGCAGCTCCTGGTGCCGGCCTTCACGCCGCTCCGCTTCGAGGTCTCCAAGACCAAGTCGACGATCGCCCCCGACGGCACCCACGCCACCATCGAGGTCACCGGCCCCGACCCCGCGACCCAGCGCAGCACGGTGCCGATGGAGCGCGAGGGCGACGCCTGGCGCGTGCTGGTCGATATCCCCAACTAGAGTAGGTGGCCCCGGGGAAGCTCTAGGGAGCGTCGAAGGGGTAGCCGCCGTCCTGGTAGGTGCGCGAGGCGATGCTCTTGAGGAGCTCGTCGTCGTTGCGCTCGAAGGCGCGGACGTTCTGCGCCATGCGCTCGGCGGCGCCCGCGGCGTAGGCCGTCGTCAGCTCGATCTCGCGGCGCGCGCCCTCTTCGCCCTTCTTCTCGATCGCGCGGGTGGTGCGCGACAGACACGCGGCGACCGCGAAGAGATCGATCGCGATGTCGGCCACGCGGCGCTGGGTGTACTGCATCTCGGCGATCTCGGTGCCGTGCTTGCGGAGCACCTTCTCGACGTTGCGCTGCAGCTCGACGGTGTACTCCTCGAAGAGCACCGCCTCTTTGTTGAGGAGCGGATGGACGCGGTGGACGCGCTCCCGGCCGAGCGCGGAGCGCGCCTTGCGGATGGCGAAATCCGAGAGGAGCCCGAAGCCCTTGATCGGCTCGCGCATGGCGCGGGTCACGTCCGAGAGGGCGCGACCGGGGCTCTGCATGCCGGCGAGCGCCACGAAGCAGCGCAGGGTCTCGTTGGTGCCCTCGAACACGAGGTGGGCGCGCGCGTCGCGCAGGAGCCGCTCCCAGGGGTGATCGGCCATGTAGCCCGCGCCGGCGGCGATCTGCAGGGCTTCGTGTGCGACGCGGGAGAGCGCCTCGCTCCCGAGGATCTTGCAGATGGCGCTCTCGACCGACCAGTCGGCGATCTTCGCGTCGACCATACCGGCGGTGAGGAACACCGCGCTCTCGAGGGCGAAGGTGTCGACCATCATGCGGGCGATCTTGTCCTTGATGAGGCCGAACTGGCCGATCGCGCGCCCGAACGCGCGGCGCTCGCCGCACCGCGCGACGGCCATCGAGACCAGTCGCTTGCACAGACCGACGCACTGGGCGCCGAGCGAGACCCGGCCCCCGTCGAGCACCGCCGCCGCCACGCGAAAGCCGCGACCGACGTCGCCGAGCACGTTGCCGCCCGGGATCTGCGCGCGATCGAAGCGAATCGCCGTCGTCGAGGCGCCGCGCACGCCGAGCGTCGTCGCGCGCGCGCCGGTCTCGATGCCGTGCGCACGCTCGACGAGGAACGCGGTGATCCTCGGCTTGGTGCCCTCTTCGGGGGGCGACGTGCGCGCGAACACGGTGAACAAGTCGGCGACGCCGCCGTTGGTGATCCAAATCTTGCCGCCGTCGAGGATCCATCCCTCGCCCTCGGGGGACGGATCGGCGCGCGTCTGGATGGCGGCCGCGTCGCTGCCCGCCGTCGGCTCGGTGAGCGCGAACGCCGCGAGGTGCTCGCCGGTCGCGAGGCGCGGGAGGTACTTGCGCTTCTGCTGGTCGGTGCCGAACATCAAGAGTCCATCGAGGCCAATCGACAGGTGCGCGCCGAGGGTGACGGCGAGCGAGGAGTCGATGGCGGCGAGCTCGGACACGACCCGCGCCGACGCGCCTCGACCGAGGCCGAGCCCCCCGTGCTCCCTGGCGATCGGCACGCCGAACAAGCCGAGGTCCTTCATCTTGCGCAGGTGCTCGGGCGGGATCGTCGCGGTGCGATCGATCTCCGCCGAGTCGACCGATTCGGCGAGCTTGCGAACCGAGTCGACCAGACGCTGCACCTGCTCGCGCTCCTCGGTCGACGACTCGGGCCACGGCGAGATCAGCTCCTCGGCGATCACGCCGTGGAACAGCGATTTCATGAAGGATTGTTCGGCCATTGCTACTTTTCCGGTCGGGAGGGCAGGCGCACCACGTTGCCCTTCGCCTCGGCTTCCTTCTGCCACGGATACTTGATGCGCGAGTGGTACATGTTCACCAGCGTGTCGGCCATGCGCACGACCAACTGCCGCAGGTGCGGGGCCTCGAGGCCACATTCGTCGAGCTGGCCGGACTTGAGCTTGGTGAAGATGACTCGCTGGATCATCTCCTCGAACTTCTTTCGCTCCGGCGGATCGATCGTGCGCGAGGCGGCCTCGATCGAGTCGACGAGCATGAGGATCGCCGTCTCGCGCGTGCGCGGCTTCATGCCGGGGTAGCGGAAGTGGTCCTCGGTGAGGTCCTTCGGGTTCCCCTGCTCCTGGCACTTGTGCCAGAAGTACTCGACCACTTGCGTGCCGTGGTGGGTGTACGCGAACTCCACCACCGGCTCGGGCACGCCCCCGTCGCGGAGGATCTTCGTGCCCTGGACGACGTGCGCCATGATCGCGTCCGCGGACACGTCGGGCTCGAGGTCCTCGTGCGGCGAGCGCTCGCCGGGCGCGAGGTTCTCCACGAAGTACTTGGGCTGAATCGTCTTGCCGAGGTCGTGGTAGTAGGCGCCGCAGCGGGTGAGCAGCGCGTCGGCGCCGATCGCGCTCGCCGCGGCCTCGGCGAGGTTGGCCATCGCGCGGCAGTGCTCCCAGCTGCCCGGCGCCTCGCGCGCCATCTTCTGCAGCAGCGGCTGCTCGAGGTCGGTGAGATCGAGCAGCCGGTCGCGTCCCACCGCGCCGAGGAGCCGCTCGGCCGGCTCGCGGAGGAACACCGCGATCGTGCCGGCGAGCGTGCCGCCGCCGATGCACGCGACCAGAGACGAGTCCGCGCCCTTGCGCAGATCGCCGACGAGGTCGAGCGCGCCGTCGAACGCGAGCGTCGTCGCCGACCAGAGCAGCGCGCCCGCGAGCCCCGCGAGGAACCCCGCGAGCAACATCGTGCGCGGGTGCTTGCGATCGCGAAAGGCGAGCGACGAGGCCATGCCGCGCACCAACAGCACGATAAGGAGCAGGATGTCGAAGCGGAGCAGGCTCGCGGCGAAGAACCCGAGGACCACGTTCATGATGAACGCGGTGCGCCGGTCGAGGTACAGGCAGGCCCAGAGCGGCACCGTCGACAGCGGCACCCAGTACTCCGGCAGCGCGGTGAACAGGAGCAGCGCCTTCGCCGACACCATGATCCCGAGCATCAGGACGAAGATGCCGATCTGCGCCCGGAGCAGCTTGGCCATGCTGGGGCCGAAGCGCCGCGTGTACGTGACGAGCAGCGTGGAGAGCGTGAAGTAGAGGAGGGCGATCCCGGTGAGGCGGAGCGGCGTGACGGTGCCGCGCGAGGCCTCGTAGCTGACGGCGATCCGGTGCGCCTCGACGTCGTCGCGGAGCACCGTGCCGCGCGGGACGATCACGCGGCGGTAATCGAACCGCGCGCGGCTGATGTCGTCGATCGTGTGAACGAACTGCGGCGAGTACGGGACCCGGAGCGTGAAGGCGACCGACTCGCCGAACCGCGGCGCACGCCGTCCGAAGAGCTCGTAGCCCCACACCATCGTGAACAACGCGGCGAAGACCACGCTGAGGATGGTCCCGGCAACGACGCCACCAAACAGCCGCGTCCGCAGCACGGCCGGGAGTATCGCATACGTCGCGCGTCGGCAGTCGACTCGCGATCAGCCGCGGGCGCAGAAGCCTTCGTAGTCGATGTAGCCCTTGATCGTCGGGTTCTTGCCGCAGGCAGGGCAGCTCGGATCGCGCCGGACCCGGAGCTCGCGGAACTTCATGTTGAGCGAGTCGTAGGTGAGGAGGCGGCCCGTGAGCGGGTGGCCCTTGCCGAGGAGCAGCTTGATCGCCTCGGTGGCCTGCACCGTGCCGATGATGCCGCAGAGGATGCCGAGCACGCCGGCCTCCTGGCACGACGGGGCGAGGTGCGGCGGCGGCGGCTCCGGATACATGCAGCGGTAGCAGGGCCCCTCGAAGGGCTGGAACGTCGTGGCCTGCCCGTCGAAGCGAAAGATCGAGCCGTGGACGACGGGGATCTTGTGGAAGAGCGACGCGTCGTTGACGAGGTAGCGGGTCGGGAAGTTGTCGCAGCCGTCGACGACGACCTGCCACGGACCGCCGGTGCCCTCGCCGCTGAAGATGCGGTCGACGTTCTCGCTCGTGAGCCGCTCCTTGTATTGAACGACCTTCACGTCGGGGTTGAGCTCGGCGATCGTCTTCTGCGCGCTGTCGACCTTCGGCGTGCCGATGCGGCTCGTGGCGTGGAGGATCTGACGCTGGAGGTTCGACGCGTCGACGGTGTCCGCGTCGACGAGGCCGATCGTGCCGACGCCGGCCGCCGCGAGGTAGAGCGCAGCCGGTGAGCCGAGACCACCGGCGCCGAGCAAGAGCACGCGCGACTTGAGCAGCTTGGCCTGACCGACCTCGCCGACCTCGGGGAGCAGGAGGTGGCGGCCGTAGCGTTCGCGCTGGGCCTCGGTGAGGGCCGGCGGCGTCTCCATCGGATAGCCGAGGTCCTTCCATCGAACGAAGCCCGGGTTGGCGGACTCGACGTTCGTGTAGCCGAGCTCCTGCAGCGTCTTGGCCGCGAGCGCGCTCCGCGTGCCGCCCGCGCAATAGAGGACGATCGGCGCGTTCTTGTCGGGCACCTTCTGCTCGACCTGGATCTCGAGGAAGCCGCGCGGCAGCGAGATCGCGCCGGGGATGAACCCCGCGCGGAACTCGTCCTTCTCGCGGACGTCGAGGAGGGTCATCGGCGCGCGGGTCTCGAGCCGGCGCTTCACCTCGTCGAGGGAGACCTCTTTGACGGACTTTCGGATGGACGCGATCAGGTCGGCATACGTCTGGGCCACAGTAGAGGGATGTCTACTATAACGAAGCCGTTACGTCGAGCCGCTAGAAAGTGCCGGACAGGCCCAGCCCGAGGAGGCCCGGACCGGGCGTGATCTGCAGCGCGGTGGGTGACTCGGCCGCCTTCTTCTTGGCGACGAAGAACCAAACGAGGCCGCCGACCACGGCCGCGGCGCCGACGCCCGCCACCACAGCGCCGATGGTGCGGTTGGTGGAGGCCTTCTCGCCGTCGGACTTGATCTGGTTGCACAGGCCGAGGTTCTTGGGCCGGCCCTCTTGGTCGCAGCCGGCTCCGGTGAACTGGTCCTGCTTCTCGGAGACCGTGCCGTTGGCGCCGATCCACACGATCGACCCGCCGATGAGCATCACGCCGCCGAGACCGGTGACGATGAGCGGCGCGATCGGGAGCGGCGCGCCGTTGGCGGTGGCCGTCGTCGTCGGGGCCGCGGTGGCGGTGGGGACGGCGGTGACCGTGCTGGTGGGCGCCGTCTCGGTGGTGGTGGCGGTCGTCGTCGGCGCGGTCCCGGTGGGCTCGGTGCCGGAGCCAACCTTCTTCGAGAGGTTGGCGATCTTCTGATCGATCTGGTCGAGCTCCTCGCCCGTGGGCTTACCGCGCGCGCGATAGAGCTTGTAGGCCTCGACCGCGGCGGCGTACTGGGCGTCCTTCTCGTAGGCGCGGCCCAGGTTCTTGAGGAGCAGGTGCCGGTTGCAGGCGCGCTTGTACGCGTCCTTGTAGTACTTGATCGCGTCGGTGTAATTCGACGTGTCTTCTGCCTTGGCCGCGAGGCCGAACAAGGTCTTGGCCTCGTCGTCGTCGGTCTTGCTCGGCTTGCAGGCGGCGCCCTCGGCGGGCGGCCACCCGGGCTCCTTGATGGCCTGCGCGCTGGCGCGCGACCCGAGCAACGGACCGATCCCGAGGCCCCCCAACGAGACGGAGGCGACCAGCACCCACGGCACAAAGCTCCGGACGCGCATGTTGACGCGGTGAGACCTACCACACCCGGGCGGTCCTGCGAAATTCGCAAACCAGGGGGCCGGTCGTGGCGGATGCCCGGGATCACGTGACCCCCCAATCTTGCGCGCGAGTCGGATAAGCTCCGGCCGCTCGATGCGCCCGCCCTTTACTTCACCACCCCGGTCCCACGGATACGCCCGAAGCGCCCTCGCCGCCACCATGTCGGCCGTGCTCTTCGCATCCGCCATCTCCCTCGTACCCCGCTCGCCCTACGCTCAGGGCACAGCGGCCGCGCCGGCCCCCGCCAAAACGGGAACCGTTGCCGACGCCAAGGCCCACATGGACAAGGGGCAGGGGCTCTTCCTCGAGAAGAAATTCGCCGAGGCCGCGGTGGAGTTCCGCGCCGCCTACCAGATCAAGCCGTTCTCCACGTTCCTCTTCAACGAGGCCGTGTGTCACGAGAAGATCAAGAAGTACGACGACGCGATCGCGCTCTTCAAGAAGTACGTCGAGGTCGACCCCAACGCGCCCGACAAGCCCAACGTGCTCGCGCGCATCGCCAAGCTCGAGGCCGAGAAGGCCGGCGGCGACGCCGGCGCCCCCTCCACGGGACCGGTCGCCGCGACGATCGACGAAATGCGCTCCATCGTCGTCGTCGAGAGCGTCCCCGACAACGCGCCGGTCGAGATCTGGCAGAAGACGAGCGCCACCGCCGGCAAGTTCGTGATGGGCGCCGAGAACCCGGGCTGGACGCGGGTCGCCTCGGGCAACACGGTGTTCACGCAGTCGCTGCCGCTCGGCAACTACCACGTCGTCCTGCCCAAGTTTCAGGACTACCGCGCCACCGAGACGGACGTCACGGTCGCGGCCGCCACGATCTCGATGTTCAAGGCGAACCTCTCGCAGGGCGCCTTCTTCGGCGTGATGAAGATCCGCACGCTCTCCGAGAGCGGCGAGGTGCGCGGCGCGCACGTGCTCCTCAAGAAGGAGGGCGACAGCAAGTTCGTCGACCGCGGCGTCACCCCCTACGAGGAGTCGCTCGAGAGCGGCATGTACTCGATTCGCGTCGAGCTCCCCGGCTTCAAGCCGATGGAGCGCAAGCTCGAGGTCACCCACGGCAAGATCGACGAACAGAACTTCAACCTCGATCGCACCGACGACGGCCTCATTCGCGTCGAGGTCGCCAACGTCGACAGCGCGCAGGTGCTCATCGACGGCGAGGAGGTCGGCACCTGGACGATGGGGTCGCCGGTCGAGAAGAAGGTCCCCGCCGGCACCCACCGCGTGAAGGTGAAGGCCGACGACCGCAAGACCTGGGTCGCCGACGTCGACGTGCCGAAGGGCCACATGGTCGTGGTGCACACCGAGCTCAAGCAATCGGTCGCGCGCGGCTCCGCGTGGACGAGCGCGATCGCCGCGGCCGCGTTCATCGGCGGCGGCATCTACCTCGGCCTCCAATCCAACAAGCTCCGCGACGAGCTCGACGCCGCCAAGGGCGGCCTCCGCCTCGACCAGGAGGACCCGCGAATCAAGCGCGGTCAGTACTTCGCCATCGGCGCCGACGCCTGCTTCGCGGTCGGCGGCGTCCTCGCGCTCATCTCGGTCTACAACTTCGTGAAGGATCCCCTCCCGCCGTCCAAGGGCTACATGGAGAAGCCGCGCGACTTCGACAACACCCCTGCGCCGGTGAAGAAGTCGGCGTCGTTCCACGTGACGCCGGCGTGGTCGCCGTCGTTCGCCGGCTTTGCGCTCAGCGGAGAGTTCTGATCATGCGCGCCCTTCAAGTGCTTCTGTTCGCCTCCACCGCCCTCACCGCGTGCTCGTGGTCGGTCTACAACGACTACAAGTCGGACACGCCGATGTTCGCGATCTCGAACCGCGCGTTCGGCGCGCGCGTGGCAATCACCACCGACACCGAGGGCAACGCCATCGTCGGCGCCGGCGGCGTCGCCCCCGACGGCGCGCGCTTCTACGGCCTCGGTCAGGGCACCTCCGAGCCGAGCGGCGCGCCGCTCACCAACAGCGCGCAGTGCGAGATCGCGAGCGACAAGATCACCGCCGGCTCGGCGTGCCTGTCGGCGACGACGCTCTCGCCCGCCGGCGTTCTCCAGGAGCTCGACGCCAAGACGGCGACGCTCAAGCAGGTGCACCCCGGATGCTTCGCGATCGGCTACGGACGTCGCAGCGACACGAGCGACATCGAGCCCGGACCGATCGTCTACTGCACCGACGGCGGTCTCTACACCATGAAGCCGGCGGGCGACTCGGGGCTCGCCAAGGCGTTCGCCTCGCGCAACGAGCAGGAGATCCGCGCCCAGCACGTCGCGATGGCGACGGTGATGCACGATGGCAAGTCGGTCAATCCGGGCATCGTCGTCGCGACCGACGTCGACGAGCGCGCGTGGGTCTACCCGACCATCCGTTCGCAGGTCGATCCGATCGAGATCACCGCTGCCGCCGACACCCGCGGCGAGAAATACGGCGCCGCGGTGGCGATGGCGCGCAGCAAGGGCGCGCACATCTTCCTCGTCTCCGCGCCCGGCATCGGCAAGGTGTTCGCGTGGACGGTCGACGAGAAGACCGCGACCAGCCAGAACGTGGCCTGCCTCGAGGGCTCGGTCGGGCTCGGCGAGACGCTGCACGCCGCCAACTTCGACGGCGACGCCGACGACGACCTGTTCGTCAACGACGGCGGCACCATCAAGGTGTTCCTCGGCAAGGACCGCCCCGCGGCGCCCGCGGCCGGGCAGCCGTGTGCGAAGTGGCCCGAGTCCAGCATTGTCCTGAAGTGCGAGGAGAAGGGCGCGACCGGCTGCGCGACGAGCGGCTTCGGCAGCACGGTCGCGGTCGGTGACTTCAACAAGGACGGCAAGAAGGACGTCGCGATCGGCGCACCGTTCGCGGTCACCGACGGCGTCGCGTCCGGCGCCGTCTACCTCTACTCGCCGACGGTGGGCGGAACGAACGAGGTCCTCGACGTCCGCTACCTCGGCAAGCCGCAGGAGAACGCGGCCTTCGGGGCGTCGGTGGCGAGCGGTCTCGTCGGCACCCAGGACACGCTGGTGGTCGGCGCGCGCGGGAAGAACGTCGCATACGTCGTGTGGTGCACGGGCCTGCCGGGGACGGCGGGTTCGGCGCGCTGCCGCAAGTGACAGCGGGAAGAAGAGGAACCGATGCTCCCCGAGCAGAAATCGCAGACGGGTTCGTCGGCACGCCAGGTCCTGGTCGTCGACGACGAGGCCAACCTCCGCAAGGTCCTCGTCGCGCAGCTCTCGCGTGACGGCTACGAGGTTCACGCGGTCGAGGATGGCGAGGCGGCCAAGGAGTTCCTCGGCGAGCACCACATCGACCTCGTGATCACCGACCTGCGCATGCCCCGCTGCGACGGCATGGAGCTGCTCCGCTGGGCGCTCGCGGACGATCCCGAGCGCCCGGTGGTGATGATCACGGCCCACGGCACCGTCGACACCGCGGTCGAGGCGCTCAAGCTCGGCGCCTTCGACTACATCACCAAGCCGTTCGACAAGGACGAGCTGCGGCAGATCGTCGGCAAGGCGCTCAAGACGCGCGATCTGGCGGGCGCCGAGCTCGCGCCCCCGGCGCCCGACGCCGGCATGCCGCCGGGCCGCTTCCGGATCATCGGGCAGAGCCCGCAGATCCAAGAGGTCTACAACGTCATCGAGAAGGTCGCCGACACGCCGACGTCGGTCCTGATCACCGGCGAGAGCGGCACCGGCAAGGAGCTCGTCGCGCGGGCGCTGCACGAGAGCTCGTCGCGCCGCGACAAGCCGTTCATCCGCCTCAACTGCGCGGCGATCCCCAAAGACCTCATGGAGGCCGAGCTGTTTGGCTACGAGCGCGGCGCGTTCACCGGCGCGGTCACGAGCAAGCCCGGCAAGTTCGAGCTGGCCCACGGCGGCACGCTGTTCCTCGACGAGATCGGGGAGATCCCGGTCGAGATGCAGGTCAAGCTCCTGCGCGCGCTCCAGGAGAGCGAGTTCGAGCGCGTCGGCGGCATCAAGACGATCTCGGTCGACGTTCGCCTGGTGACGGCGACCAACCGCGACCTCAAGGACATGATCGGCAAGAGCAACTTCCGCGAGGACTTGTTCTACCGGCTCAACGTGGTGCCGATTCATCTCCCGGCGCTGCGAGAGCGCACCAACGACATCCCGCTGCTGGTCGACCACTTCCTCGTGAAGTTCAACGATCGGCTCAAGAAGAAGATCGAGGGTTGCGCCCCCGACGCGATGCAGAAGCTCATCGCCTACCCGTGGCCGGGCAACATCCGCGAGCTCGAGAACGTCATCGAGCGCGCCGTGCTGTTCTGCGACGACCACCGGCTCGCCCACAAGGATCTCACGCCCGAGGTCCGCAACGAGCGCGCCTCGATCACGCCGCCCCCGGGCGCGGTCGCCCCGGTCACCCACGAATCGGCCACCGCGTCGGTCGAGGGCGGACTCCGCGAGCAGGTCCGCGCGGCGATGGCCCGTCTCGAGCGCGACCTCATCGTGCGCGCCCTCCAGCAGACGAGCGGCAACGTCACGCGCGCGGCGCGCCTCCTCAAGATCTCACGGAAGGGACTCCAGCTGAAGATGAAGGAGCTCGGTCTCCGCGAGACGAGCTGATGGATCTGCTCGCGGGCGCGGCGTTCAGCTGGTGCGTCGTCTACGTTCTGCTGGCGATCTATTTCGGAATTCTCGCCGCGCGCCGCCCCGACGGCGGCGCGGACTACGCCACCTTCGCGCTGACGTGCGTGTTCGTCGGCGTCTTCGCGTTCTGCCACGGCGTCCGCTACCACACGACCGATCCGATGGCGTCGGCCACCTGGGGAGCGCGGGCCTTCGCCATCGCACCGCTCGCCGCCGCGACCGCGCTCCACACCTCCGCGCTCTACGCAGAGGTGGCGTCGCCGTTTCGCACGCGCCTCGTCACGTTCGGCTACGTGAGCGCGGGCGCGGCCTCGATCGCCACCGTGCTCAATCTGCTGCACCGCCCCGGGCAGCTCGATCCGCGCGTGCTCGGCTTCGGTCCGCTCCGCTACACGCACTTCCACTTCAAGGCGACGCCCGCGCAGCCGATCGCGTTCATGCTGCTCGTCGGGCTCATCGCGGCGATGGTCTACCTCCTGGTGCGCGCGTACCTCGCCGGCAAGCGCGAGGCGCTCCTCGCGTGCCTCGGCGGGTTCGTCATGCTCGCGGCCGTCGCCAACGACGTGCTCATCGCGCTCGGCGCGCACCGCGGCCTCTACCTATCGGTGCACGGGTTCGCCGCGGTCGCGTTCGGGCTCTCGTACACGCTCCTCGCGCGTCACGAGCGCGTCTCCGACGAGCTCACCCTCAAGGGCGCCGAGCTTCGGCGCCGAGCGCGCCATCTCCGCAAGGCCTACGAGGAGCTGCGCGCCGCGCAGGAGGAGCTCGTCCGCAAGGAGCAGCTTGCGCTCGTCGGCGAGCTCGCCGCCGTTGTCTCCCACGAGGTCCGAAACCCTCTCGCGATCATCACCAACGCGGTCGCCGGCTTGCGCCGTGGGGGCACGTCGCCGGAGGACCGCGAGACGTTGCTCTCGATCCTCGACGAGGAGACGGCGCGTCTCAATCGTCTCGTTGGCGATCTGCTGCGCTACGCCAAGCCGCTCCACGTCGAGCGCAACAAGCTCGACATCGACGCGCTGCTCGGGCGCGCCACCGAGCTCTCGCGCGCGCACGCGCAGGTGCAGCTCACGATGGAGATCGGCTGGTCGAGCGACGACACGCCAGCCGTCTACGGCGACGCGACGATGTTGCGGCAGGTCTTCGATAACCTCGTGCAGAACGCCTGTCAGGCGATGTCCAACGGCGGCACGCTCACCGTGCGCGCGAGGGCCGCCACCGAGGACGGCGTCTCCGGCGTGATCGTCGAGGTCTCCGACACCGGCGAGGGCATGGACACCCAGGTCCGCTCCCGCGCCGGCACGCCGTTCTTCACGACGCGCCCCGGCGGCACGGGCCTCGGCCTCGCGATCTGCGATCGCATCGTCACCGCGCACGGCGGAGTCCTCCAGATCAAGAGCCGGTCGGGGGAGGGCACCGTGGTGAGCGTCTTCCTCCCGAGCAACCCCACCGAGGTCGAGGCCATCCGCAGCTCGCACCCGCCCTCGCGCACCTCGACGCTGCCCCCCCTGAGCGAGCGCAGCGAGTCGTAGGCTTCGATGGGGCCGCGAGCGTGAGTGAGCGGGTTGTCTCGGACAGACCGGCTCGATCTCGATACTCAGCGGCAACCGCGCGCTCACGCGCGCGGCCCCGTCGTCCTCGACAACCCGCTCCCTCACGGTCGCGGCTCCGGGCTTACGCGCGGAGGGTTTTGGCTTAGAAGCGCGGGCATGGGTCGCGACAAACGGCAGAATCCCTACGCGCGGGCCGATATGTACGCGCAGAAGGCTCGGTCCGAGGGGTATCCGGCGCGCTCGGTCTACAAGCTCGAGGAGATCGATCGTCGCATTCGCGTGTTCAAGCAGGGGCAGCGCGTGCTCGATCTCGGGTGCGCGCCGGGCTCGTGGTTGATGTACGCGGCCAAGAAGGTCGCCCCCGGCGGCCGCGTCCGCGGCATCGACCTCAAGGGACTCGAGGTCGCGCTCCCGCCCAACGCGATCGCGATCGCGGGCGACGCGCTCACGCCCGGGCCCGAGGTCGAGGCGTTCCTCGTCGAGGGCGCGCCGTACGACGTGGTCATGTCGGATATGGCGCCCTCGACCTCCGGGACGCCGTTCGCCGACCAGGCCCGCAGCGCCGAGCTCGTCGAGCGGACGCTCGACGTCGCCGAGCAATGGCTGAGCCGTGGCGGCGTGTGGATCGCCAAGCTGTTCATGAGCGAGGCGCTCATCGGGCTCCGCAAGCGGGTGCGCGAGATGTTCGACGAGGAACGGGTGATCCGTCCCGAGGGCACACGCTCGGTGAGCACCGAGGTGTTCCTGGTCGGTATCGGCAAGCGGACCGAGCCGGCCGGGCTCAGTCCTCCAGCATCAGTCGCCGAACCTCCGCGAGCCGCGTCTCCTCCGCCGCCGACCGAGCCGAAGCGGGCAGCGAAATCAGCCGCAGCCGCTCCGCGTCGAGCGCGGCGTACTCCGAAAGGCTGAGCGGCTGCCTGAGGTCTTGGCGCCCGAAATATGCGTGACGCTCCCGGTAGGCGAGGAATCGGTGGTGGACGCGGGGGTCGGTCATGTACTGAACGGACGGCGTTGACGGACGGGGTTTCGCCTCGTAGAACGTCCGCCTTCCGGCGGGCAACCATTCTCGCGAGAGAACGGCAATCTGCGCTCGAGGACCACCCGTCCGTAGTCGGCCGGCGTCCTCCACCGGAGATTCTGACAAGGAGACACGATGAGCCGCTACCAGTTCACCTCGGAGTCCGTGACCGAGGGACATCCCGACAAGATTTGCGACGCGATCAGCGATGCCGTGCTCGATGGCATCCTCAAGCAGGACAAGAAGGCCCGCGTCGCCTGCGAAACCCTGGTCAAGACGGGCATGGCGGTCGTCGCCGGTGAGATCACCACCACGGCGTGGATCGACCTCCCGGTCGTCATCCGCGAGACGATCCGCGAGATCGGCTACACCGACTCGTCGATGGGCTTCGACGCGAACACCTGCGCGGTGCTCGCCGCGATCGAGAAGCAGTCGCCGGACATCAGCCAGGGCGTGACCGAGGGCGAGGGCCTGCACAAGGAGCAGGGCGCCGGCGATCAGGGCCTCATGTTCGGCTTCGCCTGCGACGAGACCCCCGAGCTCATGCCGATGCCGATCCAGACGGCGCACAAGCTCGCCAAGCGCCTCTCCGAGGTCCGTAAGAAGGAAGAGGACGGCATCGACTGGCTCCGCCCCGACGGCAAGACCCAGGTCACCGTCGAGTACGAGGAGGACGGCAAGCCCTCGCGCATCGACGCGATCGTGATCTCGACGCAGCACGCCGAGCACGTGAAGCACAAGGCGATCAAGGAGGCGATGATCGACCTCGTGATCAACAAGGTCGTGCCGGCCAAGCTGATCGACAAGAACACCAAGATCTTCATCAACCCGACCGGCCGCTTCGTCATCGGCGGTCCGTTCGGCGACGCTGGCGTCACCGGCCGCAAGATCATCGTCGACACCTACGGCGGCATGGGCCGTCACGGCGGCGGCGCGTTCTCCGGCAAGGACCCGTCGAAGGTCGACCGCTCGGCCGCCTACTACGCCCGCTTCGTCGCGAAGAACCTGGTCGCGGCCAAGCTCGCCAAGCGCTGCGAGGTCCAGATCGCGTACGCGATCGGCGTCGCCAAGCCGGTCGGCGTCTACGTGCGCACGTTCGGCACGAGCCAGATCTCGGAGGACGTCCTCGGCGAGTACGTCATGAAGCACTTCGACATGCGCCCCCGCGCGATCATCGAAGAGCTCGACCTCCTCCGCCCGATCTACAGGGCCACGTCGAGCTACGGCCACTTCGGCCGCAAGGAGTTCGCCTGGGAGAAGACCGACCGCGCGGCCAAGCTCGCGGACGACTTCGCCAAGCAGCTCAAGAAGCAGAACGGCGCCAACGGCCACGCCTCCGCGAAGAGCGGCGGCCGCAAGTCGATGCCGCGCGTCAGCGCCTGAGCAGGCCTCTGCGAGTTGGGGCGGCGTCCTTCTTCGGGCGCCGCCCTCGCTCGTTTTGTGCCCCTGCAGTGCCTCCGGGCACGGGCACGGGCACGGGCACGTGGGGCGCGGCTACACCAACGGGGCGATCGCTCTATGTGCCGAGGACCGTGCGGACCTGGAGCAGCTCGGGGAAGAACGTGAGGTCGAGCGCGCGGCGTAGGAAGCCGACGCCCGACGACCCGCCGGTGCCCGGCTTGTGGCCGATGATCCGCTCGACGGTCTTCATGTGGCGAAAGCGCCAGAGCTGGAAGCTCTCCTCGACGTCGACGAGCTGCTCGCAGAGGTGATACTCGGGCCAGTACGTGCTCGTTTGCTCGTAGATGCGCTTGAACACCGGGACCAGCGCCGGCTCCGACACGTGCGGCTGGGTGAAGTCGCGGCGCACGCACGACGCGGGGACGGCGTGGCCGCGGCGCTCGAGGTACTGGAGGAACACCTCGTAGAGGCTCGGAGCCTCGAGCGCGGCGCGCAGCCCCTCGCGCGCGGCCAGATCGTGGTCGAACACCTTGAGCATGTCGGCGTTCTTGTTGCCGAGGAGGAACTCGATGGTGCGGTACTGCGCGGACTGGAAGCCGGACGAGCGACCGAGCGAGTCGCGGAACTGCATGTACTCCGAGGGCGTGAGCGTCTCGAGCACCGCCCACTGCGCGAACAGCTGCCCCTGCACGTGCTTCACGCGCGCGAGGACCTTGAGGCAGGAGTTCACGTCGTCGTGCTCGAGCAGCGCGATCGCCGCCTTGAGCTCGTGGATGATCAGCTTCATCCACAGCTCGGACACCTGATGCTGAATGATGAACAGCATCTCGTCGTGGTGCGGGCTCCGCGGCGACTGCGAGGAGAGCAGCGTCGGCAGGCCGAGGTACTCGCCGTAGGTGAGCTCCCGCTTCAGATCGACGGCGATCCCCGCCTCGAGCTCCCGCTTGTTCGAACCGCCGCTCATGGGGGTCTTCTTGTTGTATTCGGGCGGTGCCGCAAGCCCTCTTGCGCGCGTGCGGCGCGTCAGCGTGAACGAGCCTTCTCGGTGGGTCGCGGGTCCTCGCTCGTCGCCTTGCGCTGCGGCGTGCGGCCCACGTTGCGCGGGTAGTGCATGGGGACGCCCTCGAGCGGGACGGCGGCGAGCATCCGCTCGAGCATCTTCGCCGTCTCCGGCCGCTCGTGCGCCCGCTTGCGGAGGCAGAGCGCGATGACGTCGTCGAGCTCGCGGGGAATCGGCAGATCGGGGCGCCGCTGGCGCATCGGCGGGGGCACCTGGCGTTGGTGCAGGTCGAGCAGCTCGCGACGGTTGGCGCTCTTGATCGGAAGGTCGCCCGTGAGCGCCTCGTAGATGAGCACGCCGAGCTCATAAAGGTCGGTGCGCGGCTCGACGCTCGCACCGATGCACTGCTCGGGCGCCATGTACTCGGGGGTGCCGAGCGTATAGCCGTCCTGCGTGAGCTTTTCTTTGCCGTCGAGCGTGCCCGTGGCGAGCTTCGACATGCCGAAGTCGAGCACCTTCGCGCTCTCGCCGTCCTCGAGGAGGAACACATTGCCCGGCTTGAGATCGCGATGCACCACGCCGATGTCGTGCGCGGCCTGCAGCGCGAGGCACACCTGGCGGAACACCTGCACCGCGTAGCCGGGACCGAGCGGGCCGTCGCGGTGGAGCTTCTCGGCGAGCGAGCGGCCGCGGAGCAGCTCCATCACGACGAAGATCGAGCCGTCGGGGAGCTGGTCGAGGTCGAAGACCTTGACGACGTTGGGGTGGTCGAGCGCGCTCGCGACCTGCGCTTCGCGGCGCAAGCGCGCGATCTCGGAGCCGTCCTTCGCCGCGGCGCCGCGGAGGACCTTGACCGCGACCTGGGTGCCGAGGCCGAGGTGCTCGGCCGCGTGCACGACGCCGATGCCGCCCGAGCCGATCCGCTTTCCGATGCGGTATTTGCCGGCGAGGATGGTCCCCACGAGATCGCCCTGCGAGGTGATCGGCGCGTCGCCACGGAGCTCGAGGCCGCGCTCGAGCGCGGCGATGCGCGTCTTCTCGAAGGCACGTTCGCGCTCGGCGCGCGCGGAGCGGCCCATGACCTCGCCGAGGCCGTAGCCGAGCGCACCGGCGACGACCGCCGAGATCAGCCCGCCGATCCAGTGAAAGGGAGCGACGAGCGCGCCGCACGCGACCCCCGCGACCGCCGCGAGCGGCACCGAGCCGATCCGGGTCTTGGGGCGCTCGTCCCAATCGACCCGATAGCGACAACAGTCATTGCCCTTCGCGAGACACGCCTCGTGGGTGATCTTCGCGTGCGGCATTCCCCACAGCGCCGGCAGGCCCGCGAGCTGCGCCTCGCGCATCTGGCAGAGCAGATCGTCGGTCTCGGCGGGCTCCTCCGGGCGCGGCCGATAGACGACCGTGACCGTGCGCAGGGGGCTCGGCTTCTTGGGCGGCTCGGCCGGCGGCTCCTCGACGGTGTATTCGCCGACCCGCGTGAGCTCCTGGCCGTGCGCGACGAGGTACCGATACGCGTCGAGCGGCTCGTGGGCCTCGCGCACCAGTCGGACCCAGGTTCCGAGCGCCTCGGGGTGCGCGACAAACGAGGCGACGTCCTCGGTCCAGCTCGGACCGAGCTCCTCGGACACCGCGAGGAGCGCGCGCCGCGTCGCCTCGACCGAGACCCACGCGGTCTCGAGGTCGACGGCGGCGGGGTCGATCCCGGCGCCGGCGAGCACGTCGCGCGCAGCATCCTCGCCGCGCGCCGCCCGCAGCTTGAGGACGAAAATCTTGAGCATCGCTGCGCGAAGCTCCTCGCGCATGCCCGTCGTCGTGACCTGAGGGACGCGGGATGAACGCGCCGGCTTGTCGTCCTCCCTTCGCGCCATCGACACTCCAAGGTTCGCCGGTCCGGAGCCTCCCGTCGAGCAGGAATCGGACCGGCGGGATCGGCGCAAATATTGAGCGCCGAACGTCGAAATCCCAACCGCCCCGGGCGCTCCCCGGGCTATGGATCCCTCTGCGATGCGCCTCTTCAGCTCGAAGGTCCCGGTGATTGCCGGGGAGATCGTCAAGAAGCTCGTGGCCGAAGAGGACCTCGAGGCCGAGCACCCCGCCGAGGTCGAGAAGGACGTCGAGGCGGTGCTCAACGAGTACCTGCGTCTCGAGCGCGAGGTCACGAGCAAGACCAAAGAGCTCATGGACGGGAGAAAGCTCCCGCCGAGCGAGTTCGGACGGGTGAAGAAGTCGGTCGCGGAGCAGAAGGGCCTCAAGCTCGGCGACGAGGTGATCGACTTCCTCCTCGACCAGCTCGTCGAGAGCTTCCTTTACTCCACCAACGTCGACGAGGTCTTCGGCGCCGACATCGATCTCCGCCGCAAAATGGCGCCGATCCTCAAGAAGCACATGGCGGTCGACGACGAGCTGGACCGCGAGGTCCGCGGCCGCCTCAAGCACCTCGAAGAAGGTACGCCCGCGTGGGACATCGAGTACGGCAAGACGCTCGAGGTCATCAAGCGCAGCAAGGGCATGAAGTAAGCTCGAGCCGATGACCCGTGGGGGGACGTCATGAAGAGCATGACCGGCTTCGGCGTCGGTGAGGCACAGACGCCCGCAGGACGCCTCATCGTCGAGGTGAGAGCAGTCAATCACCGCTTCCTCGACGTGCGCGTGCGTGCGCCGCGTGAGCTCGGTGACCTCGGAGCGTTCGCCGAGCAGCTCGCCCGCGAGAAGCTCACCCGCGGTCGGATCGAGCTCGCGATTCGCGTCGAATCCACCGGCGGACAGGCGGTCGCGCTCGACGTCGATCGCGCGCGCGGCGCCTACGAGGCCCTTTGCAAGCTGCGCGACGAGCTCTCGCCGTCCGCCGACGTGCCGCTCTCGCTCCTCTCCGCGGTGCCCGATTTGTTCTCGCCGGCGACCGAGAAGGAGCGCGAGACGATGCGCTCGGCGTGTCGCAGCGCCTTCGACCGCGCGGTGTCCGCGCTCGAGGCGATGCGGGTCGAAGAGGGCAGGGTGCTGCGCGACGACCTTCGCGCGCGGCTCGTGGCGGTGCGGCGCGCCGCGGACGCGATCGGCGCGCGCGCGCCGCAGCTCGTCGAGGTCTACCAGAAGCGCCTCAAGCAGCGGCTCGCGCGCCTGCTCGGCTCCGAGGTGCCGCTCGATCCGGGCCGGCTCGAGCAGGAGGTCGCGCTCCTCGCAGACCGGAGCGACGTGACCGAGGAGCTCATCCGGCTCAACTCGCACTGCGGCCAGTTCGAGGCCCTCTTCGACGCGGTCGAGGCGTGCGGTCGCCGCCTCGACTTCCTCCTCCAGGAGATGGTCCGCGAGGTCAACACCATCGGCAGCAAGGCGCAGGACGCCGACGTCGCGCACCTGGTCGTGGAGGCCAAGAGCGAGCTCGAACGCATGCGCGAGCAGGTCCAGAACGTCGAGTGAACACGACGCCGTGGCACCTCCATGTGCCCTGGTTCTCGTGTATCATCTCGCCGCGATGGCGAACGATGTGCTCGGTGAGCTTCGTGCGGGCGCCGAGGACTTCCTCCTTCTCATCATCTCGTCGCCGTCCGGCGCGGGGAAGACCACCCTCTGCAATCGGCTGCGCAAGGAGTTCGGCGAGCTCGCGTTCTCGGTCTCGCACACCACGCGCAAGCCGCGCCCCAACGAGCAGGACGGTCGCGAGTATCACTTCGTCGACGTGTCCGAGTTCCGCAAGCTCGCGGCGGACAACGCGTTCGCCGAGTGGGCCGAGGTCCACGGCAACCTCTACGGCACGTCGCTCCGCGAGATCGAGACCGCGCGCAGGAACAACGCCACGGGCATCCTCTTCGACATCGACTTCCAGGGTGCGCGGCAGATTCGCGCGAAGGTCCCCGAGGCGGTCGCCGTGTTCGTCCTGCCGCCGTCCCTCGAGGAGCTCGAGCGCCGCCTCCGCGGACGGGCGACGGACGACGAGCCGACTGTCCAAAAACGCCTCGCCAAGGCGCAAAAAGAGATCGAGAACTACGCGCTGTTCGACTACCTGGTCGTCAACGACGACCTCGACCGTGCCTACGACCGTTTGCGCAGCGTCGTCCTGGCGGAGAGCGCCCGCAGGATCCGTAAGGCCATGCTGGCGGAATCGTTGTTACGCCATGGGCGCGTGTCGCTCCCATAGCCGCAGCTGAGGACTTCGGGCCTCACTTCGGTTGTCGATGAATGCCCCGGGGCTTCCCCCGTCCGAAACACGGAGAAGGTCCCCCTCCCACTGGCGGTCGAAACGGGTGTATGTTCCCCGCCGTCTGCGGCCGACCGCTCGGCCCCCAGAGCAAAAGGAAAATAGAAACATGTCTTTCATTCGCAACGGTCTCACCGTCTCCATCGCGGCCTTCGGCCTCGTTGGCGCCATGGCGATTGGCTGCAAAGCAAGCGTCTCGACCGGCACCGAGGCCGCTGCCCCGACCGCGTCGCCGGTCGCCGCGACCCCGCCGCCCCCCGTCGACTCCGACGGCGACGGCATCCCGGACGACAAGGACGCCTGCAAGGACAAGGCTGGCAAGGCCAGCGACGAAGCCGACAAGAACGGCTGCCCGGAGCCCGCGAAGCTCGCGATGGCGCCGGTCCAGAAGGTCGAGATCGTCGGTAACGAGGTCAAGATCAAGGACAAGATCATGTTCGACCTCGGCAAGGCGACGATCAAGCCCGAGTCGGACAAGCTCATCGACGAGATCGCTACCGTTCTCAAGGAGAAGGGCGGCGACGTCGACCTGATCGAGGTCGGCGGCCACGCCGACAAGCAGGGCGACGACAAGGCCAACACCAAGCTCACCGAGGCGCGCGCCAAGGCCGTCGTCGAGGCGCTCGTGAAGCGTGGCGTCGACGCGAAGAAGCTTCGCGCGAAGGGCTACGGCGAGTTCTGCCCCGAGGACACCGGCGACTCGCCCGAGGCGCACGAGAAGAACCGCCGCGTGCAGTTCGCGATCCTCAAGGTCAAGGGCAAGAAGACCGACATCAAGCTCGGTTGCGACGCGGCCGCCAAGGCCGGCGTCAAGCCCGATCCGGTCCTCTGATCGCTCGCTGAACCAGAGAACGCCCGGAGGCCCCACGGCCCCGGGCGTTTTTCTTTTTTTTGCGTGGAGGCGCTCGCTGACGCGCGCGCCGGTCGTGACGCGCGCGCCGGTCGGGATGGGGCTGCGTCGATAGGCGCGCGCGTCAGCGAGCGCCTGACGACGTCGTTTAGTGGCGGCGGCGGCGTGCGAACGCGAGGGCCAACGCGACAGCCGAGAGCGCGAAGCCGGCGGTGGTTGCCGGCTTGCTCGGCGTGCGGCAGCCGCAGCCGAAGCCGCTGGCCTCGGGCTCCTGCGGCGGCTGCGCGTTGACGTCGGGCTTCTTGCACTCCGCGAGGTCGAGCGGCTTGGCCGCGCGCGTGGCCTTCGGGAAGTCGAGCGGCGTCGCGTAGTTGCCGGTGTTGCGGTTGTCGTGGTGATGCGTCGGCCACTCGAGGACGCCGTCCTCGCGGCCCTCGGTCTTCCAGGCGTAGAGCCAGCCGTCGCGCGTGCCGGTGACGGCCTCGAGCTTGCCGTCGCCGTCGAGATCGCCGAGCGCGACGGAGGGAATGATCCACTGGCCCGTGAACTTGGGGAACCCGGGCGCCTCGCGGCCGCACGCGTCGACCGCGCGCACGTAGTAGCCGCCCGTGCCGACGATGGTCTCCGGGTACCCGTCGCCGCTCACGTCGCCGATCGTCATGTTGTGGAAGAACGTGTAGTCCTCGATGATCGTCGGCGAGCCGGGGAACATGAACGCGCAGTTGCCCGGCTGATCGTTCGAGCACGGCCGGACGTCCTTCATGTTCCAGAAGGCGACCATCTGCTCGTAGTCGCGGCGTTCGGAGGCCGAGAGCGCGAGCGCGAGCCAGAACGACGCACCGACCGCGACGACGTCGGGCGTGCCGTCCTGGTTGAGGTCGCCGATCGAGGGCTGCGAGAACACGCCGATGAAGTTGTTTCCGCCGAGGTTGTTGTCGAAGTCGTAGTTCGCGCCGTAGAGCGGATCGAGCGTGGCCTTGGCGTTGGGGAACGCGCCGCCGATGACGGCCGGCTTGGTCGGGTGGAGCGGCAGCACCACGGGCGCGCCGCCAGTGCCGTGGAAGATCACCTCGGGGATCTTGTCGCCGTCGACGTCGGCCATCATGCCGGCGCTGACGATGCCCTCGCCGACGAGCGGGAACAGCTTGAAGCTCGACACGGTGACCGGCCACCCGTCGACGTACGGCTTGCCGCCGGGCGCGTTCATGCCCCGGCCGTCGATGAGGAAGAACGCGCCGACGTTGCCGCCGGTGCCGAGGTACTCGTTGGAGCCGACGGCGATCTCGGGGAAGCCGTCGCCGTTCATGTCGCCGACCGCGGGCGTCGTGACGATGCGCGACACGCGGTTGTCCTTGTCGAGTCCGCCCTGGTAGTCGACGAGCACCGGGAAGCCGGGGAGATCCTTGCCGGCGCCATCCCAGACGTACACCTTGGCGTCGAACGCAGCGACGATCACGTCGAGCTTCTTGTCGTTGTTCATGTCGGCGAGCACGATGCCGGCGAACGCGCCGCGCGCGAGCCCGTGGGTGAGGTCCATGCACGTGGTGCCGGCGGGGAGCGCCGGGGCGACGCCGCGGGGGCAGGAGGGGATGTCGGGGAGGCGCTTCGGGTACCCGGCGACCGGCGTGCGATCGGTGTGGATCGCGTAGACCGTGCCCGACCACGTGCCGAAGACGATGTCGTCCTTGCCGTCGCCGTCGATGTCGCCGATCGCGGGCGCGGACATCAGCGTCTCGCGCGCGAGCTCGACGTTCATCGAGCCGTCGGTCCAGGAGTTCTTCCCGCCGAGGTAGTTCTGCACGAACGGCGACGCCTCGACCTTGTCGGGCTGGAGGCCGTCGATGTGACGCGTCTTGAACGGCCAGCCGTCGATCTCGCGGCCGTCGAACCGGTAGGCGTGAAGGAGCCCGTCGGCGGCGGGGTAGAGGATGTCGCGCTTGCCGTCACCGTCGAGATCGACGAGGCGGGGCGAGGCCTCGCCCGACGAGCCGAGGAACTTCGGGAAGCCCGCGAGCAGCGTCGGATCGTCGTGGATGTAGAGCGTGCGCCGCTGCTCGCCCTTCACCGCGCCCACGCCGCCCGGGTAGGTGGCGTTGACCTGGATGCGAACCGTGATCGTGTACTGGTTCTCCTTCTCGGTCGTGAGCTTGTCCTTGATGTTGTCGATCTTCAGATCCTTGACCTTGAGGAAGGCGAGGGGCGTGTCGCCGCCGAAGCCCGTGCCGCCGCCGGGCTGCGAGGGGATGGTGGTGATCGTCTGCCACTTGCTCTCGTCGGGATCGACGCCCGGCGCCCACTCGACCTTGCCCTCGAAGGTGGTGCCCGCGCGCGCCCTGATCGTGCCCTTGATCGGCACGTCGCCGGTCACCCGCTGCGGGTAGATAACCTCGAACAGCTGCGGCGAGACGATGTCGATCTCGGCGGGGATCTTCCCCTCGGCGACCATCTTCACCGCGGCGCCGGCGTTCACGCGCCCGTAGCCGAAGCGCTGCGAGAAGGTGGGCTTGCTCGGGTAGTATTTCTTCGGGTCGTAGCTCGGGTGGTTGGTGTCGTACGACTCGGGGATGTCGATGAGGTCGGCGGTCATCTTGAGGACCTGCTCGACCTCTCCTGCGCTCAGCTCCGGGGTGAGGCCCTTCTTGAGGCCCATCGCGTACACGAGGCCGGCGATGCCGCTCAGGTTGCCGGTCGCCTCGGACGCGCAGCCGGTGCCGGACGCCGAGAGCGGGATCTGCCCGCCGAAGTTCGAGCACGGGTGGAACGAGAGGAACGTGGTGGCCTGCGAGGGCTCCTCGCGGTCCTTCTGGATCGCGTGGACGATGAGCGTGTGGTTGGCCGCCGCCGGCATGTTGTGGTGCCGGCTGTTCTCGTCGGCCGCAGACGCGATGATGACGGTGCCCTTCTTGTAGGCGTTGTCCATCGCGGCGCGTGAGAGGTTGGTCTGGTTGACCGAGCCGAGCGCCTCCTGGATGACCTTCGCGCCGTTGTCGGTCGCGTAGGTGACCGCCTGCGCGTAGTCCTGCACGTCGACGATGAAGCTGTCGCCGACACGGAGCGGGATGTGCCTGCAGCTCGGGCAGAAGCCGGCGGTGCCCATGCCGTTGTTCGCCTCGGCGGTGGAGTCGCGCGCCTCGCCCGTGCCGTGGCCGTAGCGGGTGTCGTCGTAGGGATCGTTGTCGTCCTTGAGGAAGTCCCAGCCGCAGATGTCGTCGGTGAAGCCGTTGCCGTCGTCGTCCTTGCCGTCGGAGAACAGGGTGATGAGATCGCCCGGGTCGAGGATGCCGTTGGCGTTGGCGTCCTTGAAGTCGACGACGCCGGTGGGCGTCTGCACCTTCTTGCTGACCTCGTAGTCGTAGAGATCGAACGTGCCGTCGGCGTTGCAGTCGAACCCGGCCAGATCGGCCATGCCGCCGCAGGGCTTCCCGTCCTTGTCGAGCGGCTTGGCGTTGACGAGCTCCTTCTGGTTGATCGCCGCGGTGTGCGCGATGTCCCGCTCGTCCCACTTGATGCCGCTATCGAGCACCGCGATCTTCACGCGCGGATCGCCGATGGTGTACGTCCACGCGACGTCGGCGCTCATGCCCGCCGCCGTCTCCGCCTTGCGAAAGCTCTTGTTGCTCTCGGGGCGGTTGGGCACCCACGACCACTGCTGCCACGAACCGCCGGTTCCGTTGACGTCCGGTTTGCCGGCCTTGTGCGGTCCGTAGTCGGGATCGTTCGGCCAGTTGGCCGGATCCTTCAGCTGCTCCGGCGTGGCGCCCGACGGGGGCGGCCAACCGGCCCTCGCGTCCTGCGTAGACGCGGCGAGCACCAGCAGACCAACGAGCGAGGGGAGCAAGAGGAGACGACGGCGCATGGGGGCGCAAAGTTTAGGAAGGAGTCCCGCGCTTAGGTAGCAGAAGCTTCATTACGCAACGCGACACGCACGTGGTCTCATGAGCGTCATGCACCCCGACGCGGAGGCCGTGGTTCGTGCGCTCGGTCTGACTCCCCACCCGGAGGGCGGGTTTTACCGCGAGACCTTCCGCAGCATGTTGAAGCTCGACAACCTCGCGGTCCCCGGTGGGACACGCGCGGCGAGCACCGCGATCTACTACTTGCTCCCGTCGGGCGCGTTCAGCGCGCTCCACCGGGTCTCGAGCGACGAGGTGTGGCACCACTACGACGGCGATCCGCTCGACCTGCACACCATCGACCGCACGGGCCTGCACGCCGTCGTCCGCCTCGGAAGCAACCTGCTCGCCGGCCAGCGTCCCCAGCAGGTCGTGCCGGCGGGCGTATGGCAGGCCGCCGTCCCGGTCGGCGAGCGCTACGCGCTCTGCGGCTGCACCGTGGCGCCCGGCTTCGATTTCCTCGATTTCGAGATGCCGTCGCGCCGCGTGCTGCTCAAGGAGTTCCCGCTCATCCGCTCGGTCGTCGAGCAGCTGACGCGCGACGAGCCGCCGGACACCGTGAAGATGAAGCTCAGATAGGCGCGCGCCCCAATAGGCGCGCGCGTCAGCGAGCGCCTGACGCCGCTAAATCTTCCGGAACTCCTCGACGAACTCCCAGTCCGCGATCAGGTGCTTCTTCAGAAGCAGCGAGAGGAGCGCCGCGAACATCGCCTCCCAGCGCGGGTTGTCGCCGAGGATCTCCTGCGGCTTGGCGCCGTTGGACACGGCCCGGAGCGCCGCGACGAGGTCGTGGGCGGTGAGCTCGTCCTCGGCGGGAGCCTCCTTCGGCTTGACTTTGCCGATGCGGGGCGCCGGGAGGCGGATCTGGGTGCCGTCGAGGAAGGTGAGGGCGATGGCGCGGCCCTTCTTGCGCGCGGGCGGGGGGATTGGCTTCGCCTCGAGCTCGGGCGTGTCGTCGTAGGGCTCGGGGGCGGGGGCGGGCTCGGGAGCGGGGGCGGGCTCGGGCGCGGGCGCGGGCGCGGGCACGGGTGCTTCCACTGCAGCGACCTCGACGTGCTCGACCTTGACGGCGGGGCCGGGGGCCGGAGCTCCGCCGTAGTAGGCGCGAATCGCGGAGCGGATGTCGCTGGCCGACGCGATCATCGGGCGCACCGGGAGCCCCGCGTACGCCGCGGCCCTGCGCAGGCCCTCGTCGTTGGTGGGGTCGTCGGTCGCGACGTAGAGCGTCTCGCCCTGGCCGCGCACGTGGCGCACGTAGACTGGGATGACGCCGTAGCCCTCGGCGACCTCGCGCGGGACGAGGTTGAGGAGCTGACGCGAGAAGTCGACGTGATAGAGCGACACCCACGGCACCGACAGCTGGCGGCCGAGGACCTGCGTGAGCTGCGTCTCGTCGACGAAGCCCGAGTCGACCAGCAGGCGACCGAGACGGCGTTTGCTGCCCTCTTCCCTCTGGAGCGTGAGGGCCTCCTCCAGCCGCTCGGCGCTGAGCACGCCTGCCTGCACGAGCAGCTCTCCGAGTCGAATGCGCGGCGCGCCCTGGTTGGTCGGTGCGGACATGCCCCTCACGTGTTGAACCCGAGGTGGGTTCGGGCGTCGAGCATAGCGGACTTGGCCCGATCCGAAGGGGTCTCCGATCGGCGACGCGTGACAGGCGTTCACCAAGGGGCTAGTTACCCGGCATGGTCGATCGCCTCGACAAGATCTGGATGGATGGACAGCTCGTCGACTGGGACGCGGCGACGGTTCACATCCTGACCCACACCCTGCACTACGGCCTCGGCGGCTTCGAGGGCATCCGCGCCTACCAAAGGGGCGACGGCCGCTCAGCTATTTTCCGGCTGCGTGAGCACATCGACCGCTTGTTCGACACGACCAAGCTCTGTCTCATGCCGATGCCGTTCACCCGCGAGCAGGTGATGCAGGCCTGCTCCGACGTGCTTCGCGCCAACAAGCTCCCCGAGGGCTACCTCCGCCCCATCGCCTACGTCGGCGAGGGAGCCATGGGCATCTACGTGAACAACCCGACCAAGGTCGCGGTCGTCGCGTGGAAGTGGGGCGCGTACCTCGGGCAAGAGGCGCTCGTTCAGGGCATCCGCACCAAGATCTCGAGCTTCGCGCGCCACCACATCAACATTGGCCTCAACAAGGCCAAGATGATGGGCCAGTACACCAACTCCATCCTCGCCAAGCGCGAGGCCAAGCTCGGCGGCTACGACGAGGCCATCCTGCTCGACGCGCAGGGCTACGTCAGCGAGGGCTCGGGCGAGAACCTCTTCATCGTGCGCCACGGCGAGCTCGTCACCCCGCCGCTCTCGTCGTCGATCCTCGCGGGCATCACCCGCGACACCATCATCACGCTCGCCCGCGAAGAGGGCATCACGGTCAAAGAGGACCGCATCACGAGGGACGAGCTCTACCTCGCCGACGAGTGCTTCTTCACCGGCACCGCCGCAGAGGTCACGCCCGTCCGCGAGGTCGACAACCGCACCCTCGGCGAGGGCAAGATGGGCCCCGTCACCAAACGTCTCCAGGCCCGCTACTTCGACGTCGTCAAGGGCAACGACAACTCGCACCCGGAGTGGCTCACGTACGTCTGAGCGCGCTCGCTCCTCGGCCGAGTCAGAGGTCGAGGGTCGAGAGGTCGAACGAGACCGTGACGTCCGCCCCCAAACCGTTCGACCCCTCGCCCCCTCGATCCCTATGACTCGCCACCGTCCCCAGCGCATCCACCACGACGATCCCATCCCGGCAGTTGCGCGGGCGCGCGGCATCGTCGCGATCGTCGGCCGCCCCAACGTCGGCAAGTCGACGCTGTTCAACCGCCTCGCCGGCGCCAAGATCGCCATCGTCCACGACGAGCCCGGCGTCACCCGCGACCGCAACTACGCCGACGCGTTCGCCCGCGGCGTCGAGTACACGCTCGTCGACACCGGCGGCTTCGACCCCGAGAGCGACGACCCGATGCAGAAGGGCATTGGTCGCCAGGTGCAGGTCGCGATCGACGAGGCCGACGTCATCGTGTGCGTCCTCGACGCGACGATGGACCCCACCGGCGCCGACCGCGACGCGATCAAGCTGCTCCGCCGGAGCAAGAAGCCGGTGCTCTACGCCGCCAACAAGGCCGACTCGCAGGCCGTCGACGCGGACGCCGCCGAGCTCTATCGCCTCGGCGTCGACAAGGTCTTCCCGGTGTCGGCGCTCCACGGCCGCGGCTTCGCCGACCTCGAAGAGGCCATCGTCAACGCGCTGCCCGACCAGCCCGAGCTCAACGAGCTCGACGTCGGCGACGACGTCCCGCGCATCGCGCTCATCGGCCGCCCCAACGCCGGCAAGTCGTCGCTGCTCAATCGGCTCGCGTCCGAGGAGCGCTCGCTCGTCGACGACCGCCCCGGCACCACGCGCGACACCGTCGACGCGCTCGTGAAGCTCAAGCGCAAGGGCAAGGACGGCAAGGAGCACGAGCAGGCGCTGGTCGTGCTCGATACCGCCGGGATCCGCCGCAAATCCAAGGTGAGCGAGACGGTCGAGGCCGTGAGCGTGCTGCGCGCCGTGCGCGCGATCGAGCGCGCCGAGGTCGTCGTGCTCATGTGCGACGCGGCCGAGGGCGTCGCCGAGCAGGACGCGAAGATCCTCGGTCTCGCCACCGATCGCGGGCGCGGCGTCGTCATCGCCCTCAACAAGACCGATCTGATGGACGCCCAGCAGCTCAAGCGCGCCGAGGACGACGCGCGCGACAAGCTCTCGTTCACGCCGTGGGCGCCGGTCGTTCGCTGCAGCGTCAAGACCGGCCGCGGCGTCGGCGCGCTCATCGACACGATCGCCGAGGTCCGCAAGGAGTGGGTCAAGCGGATTGGAACCTCGGAGCTCAATCGTTTCTTCGAGGAAGTGCTCGCGACCCATCCCCCGCCCACCATGGGTGGACGCGCCGTCCGCCTCTATTACGTCACCCAGGCCGAGTCGCGCCCGCCCACGTTCGTGGTCGTGACCAACGAGCCCGAGCGCGTGCACTTCAGCTACCAGCGCTACATCCAGAACCAGATCCGCAAGCGCTTCGGGTTCGAGGGCACGCCGATCCGCATTCGCTACAAGAGCAAGCGCAAGAAGGGCGAAGAGGAGACCTGACGGCCGTGCGGGGGGGTTGGGTGGTCGCCCTGATCGCGGTCGCGCCGTTCGCGTGCCGCGGCGCCCCCGGCGGCGCCCCCGCGCCCTCGGCTTCGACGTCTACCTCGGCCTCGGCCCTCGCCGCGGTCTCGACGTCGGCCTCGGCGTCGACGTCGGCCTCGGCGTCGACGTCGGTCGCGGTGGCCGCGGATCCGCTGCGGTCGGTGCCGTGGACCTCGCTCGTCGCCGCCGAGGCGTGGGAGCTCGCTGCGTCGACGCTCGACGCGCTCCCCGAGCCGGCCACGCCCGCGATGAAGCTCGCGCGGCTGCGCGTCGCCGTCGGGCGCTGCACCAAGCCCGAGGGCGAGCGCGCGCTCGAGCTCGCGAAGACAGTGACCGAGCCCGCAGACCTGGTCGCCTCGCTCCGCGTCGACGCGCTGATCTGCGCGGGACGCGCCGGCGAAGCGCTCGCGGTCACCGGCCCGGGCGCGCTCGCTGCGCGCAAGGGCGCGCGCGCGGCGGTGTTTCGGGCGCGGGCCATGGAAGAGGCGGGCGATCTCACGGGCGCGCGCGCGGCGATCACCGAGGCGATCGAGGGCGGCGCCGCGGCCGGCTTGCCGGTCGGTACGCTGCTGAACACGCGCCTCCGCGTGCTCCGCAAGCTGCCGGCGAGCCCGGAGACGAAGAAGGCGATCGAGAGCGACCGCAAGCGCGTGTTCATCGAGTTCCCGCTCTCGTTCAACGAGACCGCGAGCGCGCCGGAGCTCGACGCCGCGGGGTGGATGAAGCGCGCCGACACGCTGGCCGGACTCGGCCGCGCCGAGAGTGCGATGCAGGCGCTCGACGCCGCCGTCCCCGGGGTCTCGGCCAAGAAGCTCGCCCGGGCGCGCGCGCACGCGCTGTACAAGGCGCGCGCCTATCCCCGGGCGGCGGTTGCCCTCAAGGAATCGGCGCTGCACGCGCAGGGCGACGACGCGATCGAGGACGCGTTCCTCGCCGCGCGCGCCACGAGCCGCGCGGGCGACGACGACGCCGCGATCCTGCAATACGAGGCGATCGCCAAGAAGCACCCGGCGTCGAAGTGGGGCGGCGAGGCGAGCTACCTCGCGGCGCACCTCCGCTGGCTCAAGGGCAAGTGGCAGGACTCGATCCTCGCGTTCGATCGCTACCTGCAGGGACCGTGGGTCAAGGCCCCGCACCAGGAGGGCAACGCCCGCGAGGCCAAGCGCGCCCGCGCGCTCGCCTATCTCGAGTGGGGCAAGCACGCAGAGGCGCGGCGGCTCTTCAAGATGCTCGCGGCCAGCGACACCTACGCGACCGATCCGTACGCACGCGCGCGGCTCGAGCTCCTCGAGGCCATCGCCATCGAGCGCAGCGGCGATCGCGCAGCGGCGATCGCGCTCCACCAGAAGCTCGCGAGCGCGCATCCCTACGGCTACCTCGACCTCGCCGCGCGCGGTCGGCTCACCCGAGCGGGCGAGAGCGTCGGGGCCTGGCCGGTCGGGCCGATCCCGCTGCCGTCGTTGCCCGCGCTGCTGCCGAACGCGCAGCTCCTCGCCTCCGCCGGCCTCGCGCGCGAGGCGCTGCCGAGCATCACGCTGCCCAAGGACGAGCCGGCGCGCTGCGCGTTCTACGAGACGTTCGACGAGGGCTTCGAGGCCTACAAGCTCGGCCTCCATGTGGCCACGGACGTCGCCCCCGACGCCGCCAACGCGTGGAAGTGGCGCTGCAGCTTTCCCTCTCCCTACGGCGCGGTCGTGAGCGCGCTCGAGGCGCGCGAGGGGCTCCCGCGCGGGCTGCTGCTCTCGATCCTCCGTCAGGAGAGCGCGTTCCGCGTCGAGGTCGTGTCGCCGGCCGGCGCGGTGGGCATCGCTCAGCTCATGCCGGCGACCGCGCTGCAGACGGCGTCCGCGATCGGACAGCCGCTCGATCCGACCGACATCGCGGCGCTCCAGGCCCCCTTCCTCCAGCTCGATCTCTCCGCGCGACACCTGCATGCGCTGTTCGTCGAGCTCGCCGGCGACGGCGCGCCCGAGGAGCGCAAGCGCGACGCCATCCCGCTCGTGATCGCGGCGTACAACGCCGGCGCAGGCTCGGTGAAGCGCTGGCTCAAGGAGTCCCCCGACATGGACGCCGACGTCTTCATCGAGCGCACGCCGTATCTCGAGACGCGCGGTTACGTGGCGCGTGTGCTCGGCAACCTCGTCCGCTACTCGGTGATCGCCGGCGCCCCGACGCCGACGCTGCCCCGCAAGCTGCCGCTGCCGCCGCCGTGAGCACCCGCCCGCCGGGGGTTCACATCGTGCCGTGGCGGCACAGGTCGTGGGCCGCAGATCCCCGTTCGTCGGAAGTCATTCGACCCGGCACCGGAAATGCACTAGTTCGGAGGCGCCATGAAGCAGCCCGTTTCGATCAAGAAGCCCGAGGGAAAGCTCGGCGTCCTGCTGCCCGGTATGGGCGCGGTCGCGACTACGTTCGTTGCGGGGTGCTTCCTCGCGCGCAAGGGCCTCGGCGAGCCGATCGGCTCGCTCACCCAGATGGGCACCATCCGGCTCGGTAAGCGGACCGACGGTCGCTCGCCGCTGATCAAGGACTTCATCAAGCTCCCGGGGCTCAACGACCTCGTGTTCGGCGGCTGGGACATCTTCCCCGAGAACGCCTACGAGACCGGTAGGCACGCCGAGGTCCTCTCGAAGGAGCACCTCGACCTCGTCAAGGACGAGCTGTCGCAGGTGAAGCCGATGAGCGCCGCGTTCTACCCGGAGTACGTCAAGCGCCTCAACGGCACGCACGTCAAAAAGGGGCCGACCAAGAAGGACATCGCCGATCAGGTCGAGGAGGACATCAAGTCCTTCATCAAGACCAACGGCCTCTCGCGCGCCGTCGCGGTGTGGTGCGGCTCGACCGAGGTCTACATCGAGCCGAGCGAGGTTCACCAGACGCTCAAGTCGTTCGAGAAGGGCCTCGAGAACAACGATCCCGGCATCTCGAGCTCGCAGATCTACGCCTACGCCTGCCTCCGCCAGGGCGTCCCCTACGCCAACGGCGCGCCGAACCTCACCTGCGACATGCCGGCGATGTTCGAGCTCGCGCGTGAGCGCCAGGTGCCGATCAGCGGCAAGGACTTCAAGACCGGCCAAACGCTCATGAAGACGATCCTCGCGCCCGGCCTCAAGGCGCGCATGCTCGGTCTGCGCGGCTGGTTCTCCACCAACATCCTCGGCAACCGCGACGGCGAGGTGCTCGACGATCCCGAGAGCTTCAAGAGCAAGGAGGTGAGCAAGCTCGGCGTGCTCGAGGAGATCCTCCAGCCGAAGCTCTACCCCAAGCTCTACGGCGACATCTATCACAAGGTTCGCATCGAGTATTACCCGCCCCGCGGCGACCAGAAGGAGGGCTGGGACAACCTCGATATCTTCGGTTGGCTCGGCTATCCGATGCAGATCAAGATCGACTTCCTCTGTCGCGACTCGATCCTCGCGGCGCCGATCGTCCTCGATCTCGCCATCCTCATGGACCTCGCGCATCGCGCGGGCTTCCACGGGATCCAGGAGTGGCTCTCGTTCTACTTCAAGAGCCCGATGCACGCGCCCGGTCTCTACCCCGAGCACGACCTGTTCATTCAGTCGATGAAGCTGAAGAACACGATGCGCTGGATGATGGGCGAGGAGCTCATCACGCACCTCGGCAACGAGTACTACGATTGAGACACGCGCCCTCCGCCTTCAGCCCGCTGCTCGCCGTCTCCGCGCTCCTGGTCAGCGGCGCGGCGTCGGCTGACGGCGCGTATGGGCGGTTGGACGGCGACCTCACGGCGGTGGTGGGTGCCGGGGCCAGCGTGGTTCGCGACTCGGCGCTCGCCTCGGGCGATCTGCGTCTGCGGTACCTCGACGCCGCGGGCGCCGCGGTGTCCTACGAAGAGGGCCTGTCGGGCACCGGGGGCATCGGCTCGGTGCGCCGCGCCTTCCTCGCCGGCGTCGAGCTCCGTCCGCTGTTCCCGATTCGCTTCCTCAAGGCCAAGCAGACGGGGCACGGCTTCTTCGATCTGACGCTCGACTCCCTCTCGCTCGACATGGGCGCGTGGCTCCCGCAGCGCGTGGGCAGCGCGTCGCGGCGCTTCGGCATGTACGCGGGCGTGGCCGTGGAGCTGCCGCTCTTCGCCCGGGCGTCCGGGCTCTTTCTGCGGCTCTCGAGCCAGGTGCGCTGGGCGCCCGAGCGGCTCGAGGGCAGCGACGATCCGCAAGGGCGTGCCGTGATGTTCGGCGCCGGGCTCGCGTGGCACCAGGTGTTCGGCGCGGGGCTCGTCCAGAAGGGCGACGAGTCACTCCAGTGACCGAGGCCGAGGCGATCGCGCGCGAGGCGATCGCGTCGATCGACCTCGGCGCGCGCGTGCGCGAGGCGATCGCGTCGATCACCGAGCCCGTGGTGGTGTGCGCGGTCGGCAAGGCTGCGCCCGCGATGGCCCGCGCCGTCGATCGCCCGGTGACGCGAAGCTGCGTCGTCACCACCGACGGGACCGACGCGCTGGGCCTCTCGGTGCTCCGTGCGGCGCACCCGATCCCCGACGAACGGAGCGTCGCCGCGGCCGAGGCGCTCCTCGACACCGCGCGCGACGCACCGCTGCTCCTCGCGTTGATCTCGGGCGGCGCCTCGGCGCTCGCGTGCGCGCCCGTGCCGGGGCTCTCGCTCGCGGACAAGCAGCACGTGGTGCGAAGCCTGCTCGAGAGCGGCGCGCCGATCACCGCCGTGAACCTGGTGCGACGCCACCTCTCGCGAATCAAGGGGGGCGGTCTCGCGGCAGTGGCGCGGCGCACGCGCGCGCTGATCGTCAGCGACGTGATCGGCGGACGCGCGAGCGACGTCGGCAGCGGCCCCGCGTCGCGCGCGCCGGACGATCTCGCCGACGCCCGCGAGGTGCTCGCGCGCCACGGGCTCAACCGCTTCGTCGACCGGCTGGTGCCGTCGCCGGTGGCGGCCGCGGACTCGACGATCGTCGCGCGCCCCGAGGATCTCGCGGAGGCCGCGGCCGCG
>JALHOE010000085.1 GCA_022843175.1 Deltaproteobacteria bacterium | reverse complement strand
CCGGCGGCTCGTTCGGCGGCGGCTCGCTGGTGGCCGCGACGCTCGGCGCCGGCTCCTCGGCGGCGTCGACGCCGAACTTCAGGCCGCACGCGCGCGGCCAGAGAATGCCGACCGAGAGCGCGACGACGGCGATGCCACCGAGCACCGGCCAGCGCGGCTGGTCGCGCGCCGGATCGGGTCGCAGCACCGTGAGGCCATCGCGTTCGGAACGACTCCGCGCCACGGCTCGTCCCTACCATGGGCGCGCCGAGGACCCGAAACATCCGGCGGTGCGGCACACGCAACCGGTTCGCGCGTTTTGTCGCACCCTACCGTGACCGGAGCGGGCCGGAAGCCGGAAATCCCCAGAGTTTCCGGGGCGGGACCGTAGGTGCGGCGCTTGCTACGCTGAAGGGTACCGTGGCCGCCCTCTCAACCGCCCGCCTGCTCGCGCTACTGTCGCTCACCGCGCCGTCGCTCGTTGCCTGCACGAGCGATTGGGACCGCGAGCCCGAGATGCCACGCCACGCCTGGGAGGAATACCCGGCCCCCGGCGTGAGCACCGCCACGGCCACGCCCGCGCCCGCCGTCGACTACTACGCGGCAGACGACAACGACCCGTCGGCGCTCGTCACCTTCCGGCCGGCCCTCGCGCCCTACGGCACCTGGTACGAGGACCCGTACTACGGCACCGTCTGGTACCCCGATCCGGCGGTGGTCGGCACCGGCTTCTCGCCGTACCTCACCAACGGCCACTGGAGCTACACCTCCCAGGGCTACTACTGGAACAGCGACTACGCCTGGGGCTGGGCCACGTTCCACTACGGTCGCTGGGTCTGGATCGACAACCGCGGATGGGTCTGGATCCCCGGCGCGCGGTACTCGCCGGCCTGGGTCGATTGGCGGTACGGCAGCGGCTACATGGGCTGGGGCCCGGCGTATCCGCGCTACTGCTGGCGGGGCGGCTCGGCCGTGTGGATCGATCTGCGCCCGGTCCCCTACGTCTTCGCGCCGTCGGGCTCGTTCTTCCATCCCAATCCCTCGGCCGTCATCGTCGGGCCGTCGGCGGCGCCGGGCCTCGTCGCCGGCACGCAGCCCTACACGCCGCCGGCCACGCCCGTGGTCGGCGCCACCCCGTTCGTCGGTCCCGATCCGAAGGTCGCGGCCATTCCGCCGAGCGACATCGCCAAGGCCACGATCCCCGAGCCGGCCAAGGGCAAGCCCGAGAACATCGCGTGGACGCCCGCGCCGCAGTCCAAGCTCGCGCCCCACCCGAGCGACGGCACGATGCCCTCGCCCAACGCCAAGTTCGGCGGCGCGGCGCCGGGGGCCAAGGGCAGCAACCTCCCGCCGCCCAGCTACGCCGGAAAGCCCGGCTATGTCCCCGCGCCCACCGCCGGCGGGAAAACGGTCACGCTCCCCGGCGGCGGCTACGGCCCCAACGCGCCGGCCGTCACCGCTCCGAAGTGGAACGGCGTGAACCCCTACTCGCCCAAGCCGTACGGCCCGCCCACGGCCTACGCGCCGCCGTCGGCGTACTCGCCGGCGCCCAACGGCGGGCCCAAGCCCTTCAACCCGCCGCCCGCGTACAAGCCGCCCCCCTCCTACTCGCCCCCGCCCTCCTATGGCGGCGGCTACGGCGGTGGGGGCTTCTCGCCCGCGCCCAAGCCCTACTCGCCCCCGCCCTCCAACTACGGCGGTGGCTTCGGTGGCGGCGGCTTCTCGCCCGCACCCAAGCCCTACTCGCCTCCCCCGTCGTTCGGCGGCGGCGGGTTCGGCGGTGGCGGTGGCGGCGGCTACGGTGGCGGCGGGTTCTCGCCGGCGCCCAAGCCCTACTCGCCCGGCCCCTCGTTCGGCGGCGGCGGTCCGTCGTTCGGCGGCGGCGGCGGCGGCTTCAGCGGACCGAAGCCCGGTGGTGGTGGCGGCGGCATCAAGATGGCCCCGATCGGCAAGTGAGGCACAACATGCGTTGGTTCCAGGCTTCGCTCGTGGCGGCGTTCGCGTTGTCGATCGCCGGCTGCTGGTACGACTCGACGACCAGCACTCGCACCAACAACAACACTCCCGCCACGCCCACGCCGTCGTCGCCGCCCCCGCGCGTGTCGATCGACACCAACCGCACGCTGCACGCGTCGCCGGGTCAGGGCGTGGGCCTGTTCATCACGTATTCGGCTGGCGGCAAGTGGAAGCTCGAGTGGACGTGCGACACCAACGTGTCGCGCTCCCACGCCTGTCGCTTCGAGATCGCCGTGGGCACCCACGGCGTCAGCGAGATCGCGTCCACGCCGGCCTCCGCGGTCGTGCAGCAAGACGCGCAGAGCCTGCGGATCAATACAGTCACCACAACCACGCTCGACACGGCCACCTTCAAAACCGAGCCGGGCGGGGCGATCGCCGTCGCCATGCGCATGGACGGGCAGCCCTTCCCTCGCCTGATGTTCTTCGTGAGCGACGGCCAGCTGTCGACTGCGCCGAGCGATCCGATTGAGCTCGTGCCCTCGGAGCCGTGACACCGAAGCACGCCGTGAGATAGTCTCGGACGCGATGCCGGGCATCCGCTCCTCCCTTGCGCTGTTGCTCCCCTGCCTCGCCCTCCTCGGCGCGGGCTGCGCCACCTACGAGCAGGAGCTCGGGCGCGCCGAAGACCACTTCACGCGCGACGAGCACGAGAAGTCGCTCGCCACGCTCCGGGCGCTCGAGGGCGACTGGACGTCGTTCGGCGTGAAGGACCGCGCGCGCTACGCCTACCTTCGCGGCATGACCGACTACCGCATCGGCTTCAAGGCCGACGCGCGCCACTGGCTCGCGGTCGCCGCGCAGATCGAGCGCGAGCACCCGGGCGCGCTCGCTGCGAACGAGAAGAGCCTCGTCGACGACAAGCTCGGCGAGCTCAACCAGGTGGTCTGGTCCGGCGACGTGCTTCCCATGGAGGAGGCGCCGGGCACCAAGCCGGTCAAGAAGGTCACCACCACGACCGCCAAGGACGACGAAGAGGCCGCGCCGCCCAAGAAGAAGGACGACGAAGAGGCCGCGCCCAAGAAGAAGAAGGCGGCCGAGGACGACGAATCGCCCAAGCCGAAGAAGAAGAAGCCCGCGACGGACGACTGATTCGAGCGCCGCGCTTGCTTCCGACCGCGGCAGCGAGCAAAGACAGCGCGTGCAGCTGATCGCGCGCGAGGAGCTCTTCCCTGCCGGCGCTCGGGTCCTCGTCGGCCTGAGCGGAGGGGTGGACTCCGCCGTCGCTGCGCTGCTCCTCCGCGACCGCGGGTTCGACGTCGTCGGCGTCACCCTTCACCTGTGGGAATACGGCGACGGCGATCCCTCGCCCTCGCGCTGTTGCGCGCCCGAGGACATCGCCGACGCGCGCCGCACGGCCGCAGCGATCGGGATCCCGTTCTTCACGTTCGACCGTCGCGAAGCCTTCGAAGCGGAGGTGGTCTCGCCGTTCGTCGAGTCGTACCTCGAGGGCGAGACGCCCTCGCCGTGCGTGGCGTGCAACCGCGAGGTCAAGATCGGCGCGTTCGTCGGCCTCGCGCGCAAGCTCGGCGCAGTGGGCTTCGCGACCGGTCACTACGCGCGCGCGGGGGCGATCGACGGCGCGCCGGCGCTGCTTCGCGGCGTCGATCGCAAGAAGGATCAGAGCTACTTCCTCCACGGCATCGGTGCCCACGCCCTCTCGATGCTCGTGACCCCGCTCGGCCCGCTGACCAAACCCGCCGTGCGCGCCATCGCGCGCGAACGCGGGCTGCCCGTGGCCGACAAGCCCGACAGCGAGGACCTCTGCTTCACCGCCGGGGACCACGCAGGCTTCGTCGAGCGGCGCGCGCGCGAGCGCATCCGGCCGGGACCGATCGTCGACGCCGACGGCCGCGTGGTCGGCCAGCACGACGGCATCCACCGCTTCACCATCGGCCAGCGCCGCGGCCTCGGCGTCGCGATGGGGCATCCGGCGTTCGTCGCTTCGATCGATCCGGCCGAGGCGCGGGTGCAGCTCGGGCGAGTGGCCGACGTCGAAGCGCGCGGCGCGCGGCTCTCCTCCGTCGCGTGGCTCGAGGCGCCGAGCGAACGCCGCGTCACCGCGCGCATCCGCTACCGCCACGAGGGCTCCGCGGCCACGGTCACCCCGCGCGAGCGCGGCGCCGAGATCTGGTTCGATACGCCCGCGCGCGCCGTCACCCCCGGCCAGATCTGCGTCCTCTACGACGGCGATCGCGTCATCGCTGGCGGCCCCATCGCCACGGCCATGTAGAGCCGTTCGGCCTGCACAGGGCAGCCGGTTGAGTGGCGGGCTCGGCGCGGTTGGGCGCCCCGGCGGCGGCAGTACTGCCGCCGCCCGGTCTCCGAACAGCATCGCAATTCGGCTGGAACCTGCGTTCTTTCGGGGAACTCGGGCGAAGGAAACGTGTCGGTACCGGCTGTCCCTCGCGTACGCTCGGGGCGCCGGAATGTCGGACGCGGACAGCGCTTCACCTTTCGAGGAGCCAGCGTTCCTCGCGCGTCTGCGGGCGCGGGACGAGCGCGCGTTCGATTCGCTCGTGCGCGCCTACGAGCGGCGCGTGTATGCGCTCGTCGTGCGCATGCTCGGCACCCCCGCCGAGGCCCAGGACGTCTCGCAGGAGGTCTTCGTGCAGGTCTTTCGCGCGATCGATCAGTTCCGCGGCGACTCGCGCCTCTCGACCTGGATCTTTCGGATCGCGGTCAACCTCTCGAAGAACCGCGCGCTCTACCTCTCGCGCCGGCACGCGGGCCAGGGCTCGGCCAACGAGGACGCCCACGAGCTCGGCGAGCGGGTGCCGCTCGGGCAGGCCACCAAGGGCACCGCGGGAGACGTGGCTCGGCCCGACCAGCTCGTCGAGGGCATGCAGGTCGAGCGGATCGTGCAAGCCGCCATCGCCGAGCTCGAGGACTCGTTCCGCGAGTGCCTCCTGCTCCGCGAGGTCGAGGACATGAGCTACGACCAGATCGCCGAGATCACCGCGCTTCCGCCCGGCACCGTCAAGTCGCGGATCCACCGCGCGCGCGCGCAGGTTCGCCTCTACGTCGAGGAGAAGCTCGGCGAGCGGGTCGGCGGCAAGGTGGCGGTCGGCAAGGATGGACGTCGCGTTCGCGACGAAGGAGACGGCGGATGAACGGAGAAGCGCCGCTTCCCCACGAGGAGGCGATCGGCTTGCTCGACGCTCTGCGCGACGGCGAGCTGTCGGGTGACGAGGCCGCGCGCGTCGAGGCGCACGTCGAGAGCTGCGAACGCTGTCGAGTGGTCGAGGCTGCGCTCGGCGGTGGGCTCAAGAAGGCCGTGCAGGCGGGCGTCGCCTCGGACGAGCCCGACCTGCTCCCCGGCGTCCAGCGGCGGCTCCACCTGCGCTCCCGCGGCCGCTTCTACTCCAGCAAGGACCCCAAGGGCCCCTCCCCCTGGCCGCTGCTCGTCACCTCGGTCGCGCTCCTGGTCGCGCTCGCGTTCGGCTACGTCGCCCTCTCGCAGATGGGCGCGACCACGTCCATCGCGCCCGCGCCGAGCGGCTCCGGACGCTAGCCGCGTGCTCGAGTCGCGCGATGCACAGCGGCTCCGCGTCATCGACTATGCATGCGGTTCGCTTTGCTGACGCTCCTGTTCGGTCTCTCACTCGTCCCTCACGCCGGGTGTGCCCGGGCCAACGCCAAGCCGAACTGCGAGAAGATGCGCGCCTGCTGCACGGCGCTCAAGGTTGTGGAGAACGGGCTGCCGAAGGAGCACGAGATCCTCTGCCACCACAACCCAGAGCTCGACGAGGGCTGCGTCGAGACGATCGCCGACATCGCCAAGTTCACGCCGGCAAAGAACCTGCCCACCCAGTGCAAGTAGCGCTCACGGGAGCTTGCACTCGTCGCGGTCGGACATTCCCGGCACCTCGGCGCGAACCTGCTCGAGGTATTGCTTGCACTGCGTCGCGTCGCTGTCGTCCTTGCGCATGCACGCCGCGCGAACGGCCTCGGAGTCCGCGCTGCTGCCCTGCGCCGCCGAACAGCACTGCTTGAGCCGCTGGCACTCGAGCGGCCGCGGGTTGTGGCAGGCGGCGAGCACCAGCCAGAGCAGGACCGAACGCATGACAAAAACAACATAGCCGCGGGGGTGAGCCCGCGGCTACGTCGAGAGAAACGAAGAAGCGCTTACTTCTTCTTCGCGGGGGCCTTCGCCGGCGCCTTGGCGGCGGGCTTGGGCTCCTCGGCGGGCTTCTCCTCGTCCTTCTTCTCCTCGTCCTTCTTCGTCTCTTCCTCGTCCTTCTTGGGCGAGACGGCCTTCGCCTCGGAGTCCGAGGCCTGCTTGATGTCGAGGGTGTAGCCGGCGCCGCCCTTGAGCTTGCCGACGTGCGACGCGGAGACGTCCGCGATCTTGATCTTGTAGGTGCCCTTCTCGAAGTGCGCGATGACCTTCGCGCCCTCGCCGCCCTCGGAGCCGTCGTCGGCGACTTCCTTGCCGTCCTTGGTGATGAGCACCTTCGGCCAGAGCTTCATGTTGGCGTTGGTGCCCGTCGCGGTGACGGTCAGCTTGTAGGCGCCCTCTTTGGTGACCTTCCACTCGTGGGTGGAGCCGGCGTTGTCGTTGACGCGACCGCTGCAGACACCCTCCTTGAGGGCGTTCTCCATGTTGTCGCAGGCGCTCTTGGGCGCCTCGCCGAAGATCGACATCGGAATGCCGCCCGCGAACAGGACGCCGCCGGCGACGAAGCCGAGGATCGAGTTGCGCTTGGTGGAGCCGACCAGCTTGTCACGACCCTTGGTCGAGATGAGCAGCTTGCCGAGCATGCCGTCCTGCTTGGTGATCGCGCCGCCCGCGAGCTTGCCCATCACGAAGACGTTGCCCTCGGCGGGGAGGATCTTCTCGATGGCGCGGACGCCGGTCGTGTGCTCCTCGCCGCCCGAGTACGGGACGTGGACGGAGTACTGGCCGAACACGAGGTCGCCGTAGCTGACGTTCTGCGCCTGCTCGAACGACTTGGTGAGGTCGGTGTCGACCTTCTCGCGCGCGTCCACGGCCACCGGGCCCGAGCCGTCGTTGACCTGGAACTGCGAGCCCTGCTCCGACGTGGCGACGGTGCTGGTGCCCTTCTCGGTCTTGGTGCCGTTCTCGGTCGCGACCGTCTTCTCCCACATACGCTCGACCTTGATCTCGTAATAGAGACAGGGCTTGCCGGAGCAGGGAGCGATGAGGGGCTGCTGAACCTGGATGGCGCCCTCGGTGCTAACGGTTCCCTTGGCGTCGCCGGCCTGCGGGTTCGACGCGATCTCGCCCGTCTTCCTGAACGGAGCCGCGAGGATCTTCTTCATCTTCGAACGCTGCAGCAGACCAAAAATGAGGCCGCCGATTGCGAGGGCCAGCAGGAAAAAACCGAGATACTGCATCACCGCCTCCGAACAGAACGAACCGCTCTCGGTTCGCGTTTGAAACTGCGCCGCACCCCATGCGGAGCGCGCGGAAGAAAACCACCAACTGGGCTCACGCGCCAGCGAGACCTGCGTCCATTCCGTCGGCAGGCCGTTACGGACCGAGCTCTACGGGAAGATTGGGAAAACGCCTTCAGACGGGGCGGTAGCGGAGTGTATTCAACCGTACTCGTCTGCGCCGAGACGCTTTTCGCCGCGTCGCGCGCGGAGTACCGAGGAGCCCCATGCGTCTGCGCGTCGGCTCATCGCTAGCTGTTGCCGGGTTGGTTTTGTCTTCCGTCTCCAGCGCTCAGAAACCGGCGCCGGCGCCCGCCAAGACCGCGGCCGTGGACAGGGCCGCCGCGCAGGTTCAACCACTTCGGCCAAAGCTCGCTATCGAGCGGTTCACGCTCGACAACGGCCTCCGCGTCGTCCTCAACCCGGAGCCCACCTCGCCGACGCTCGCGGTCGTCGTCTGGTACGACGTCGGCTCGCGCAACGAGAAACCCGGCGAGGGCGGCTTCGCGCACCTGTTCGAGCACATGATGTTCGAGGGGAGCGCCGGGGTTCCGCGCGGCATGCACGACAAGATCGTCGAGGGCCGCGGCGGCAAGTTGAACGCGTCGACCAGCGAGGACTGGACCCGGTACTTCGAGCTGATGCCGTCGAGCGAGCTCGCGGTGACGCTCTACCTCGAGGCCGACCGCATGAAGTCGCTGCACATCGACCAGGAGGCGTTCGAGAACCAGCGCAAGGTCGTGCAGGAGGAGTACCGGATGCGCGTCGACAACGCGCCGTACATCAAGGGCTACTTCCGCCTGATGGAGCTCGTCTACGAGGGCTATCACCCCTATTCGCACCCGGCGATCGGGTCGATGCAGGAGCTCGACGCCGCGAAGATCGAGTGGGTGCAGTCGTTCCACAAGCGGTGGTACGGCCCGAACAACGCGGTCCTCGTCGTCGCCGGCGACATCGACACCGCGCAGGCGAAGGCGCTCATTCACAAGTACTTCGACGGCGTCGCGAAGATCCCCGCGCCGATCAAGGAGCTGCCGCCGTTCGCGGGCCGCGCGACGCCCACGGGCCCCGAGCCGGTGATGGACCCCAACGCGCGCACCGGCGCCACCATGCTCGCGTGGTCGATCCCGCCCGACCACACCAAGGAGCACTACGCGCTCGAGATCGCGGCCGCGGTGCTGAGCGGCGGCGACAGCGCGCGCTTCAAGCAGAAGCTCGTGAAAGACCTCGCGCTCGCGCAGGACGCCGAGGCGAGCACCGAGGACCACCGCGGCCCGGACGCGTTCGTGATCAACGTGCAGCTCGCCGACAAGGCGAAGTTCGAGGACGCCGAGAAGGCGGTGTGGCTCGAGCTCGACGACCTCGCGAAGAAGGGTCCCACCGACGCCGAGCTCAAGAAGGCCCGCGCCAAGGTCGAGCACGCGTTTCTCTTCGGGCTCCAGGCCAACCTGTCGCGCGCGATGGCGCTCGCCAAGTTCGAGGGCCACCACGGCGACGCCGGCGCGCTGAAGACCGAGCCCGATCGATACCTCGAGATCACCGCCGCCGACGTGAAAGCAGCCGTGGCGAAGTACCTCGTGCGCGAGAAGCTCGCGCACGTGCGGGTGATGCCGGCGGCGAAGAAGGAGGGGAAGTGATGAACCACCGTTCGCTCACGCTCGCGGCTCTGGTTCTCGGGTGCGGCGGCAGCACGGCGACCATCCCGGCGACCCCGATCCCCGTCGCGCCGGTGCCCACGCCCGCACCGAAGACGGCTGCCGCGCCGTCGATGGCCGACGTGCCGCCGCCCGGCGAGCCGAAGCCGCTCAAGCCGGCCACGGTCACCGAGAGCAAGGTGAAGGACGTGCGCGTCATCGCGATCGCCTCGCCGGCGATCCCGGTCGTGCACTGCCGAATCGTCGTCCGCGCCGGCAACGCGGCGGCCGCGGCCACCACGCCCCTCGAGAAGCGCGCCGGCCTCGCCAACCTCGTGGCCGAGCTGCTCAAAGAGGGCGGCGCCGGCCGGTTCGCGCCGCGCGAGCTCGCCGACCGGGTCGACGCGCTCGGCAGCGACCTCAGCGTCGAGGTCGGCCCCGACCGCGTCGTGTTCGGCCTCGCGGTCACCAAGGACAAGCTCGACGCCGCGCTGGAGGTCCTCGGCGCCGTCGTGAGCAAGCCGCGCTTCGACGCCGGCGAGTTCAAGAAGCTCAAGGCCCGCGAGCTCGATCGCGTGAAGCAGTCGCAGAAGGGCAGCGGCTCGTGGGTCGCGCGCGGCGCGCTCTACAACGAGCTGTTCGGACCGAGCCACCCCTACGGCCTCGTGGACGCGACGGTCGAGTCGCTCGAGGCGATCACGCTCGCCGACGCGCGCGCGTTCTACCAGAAGACGTACGTCGCGCCCCGCACCACCGTCATCGTCGCCGGCGACATCGACGAGAGCGCGCTCCGCGCCGCGGTGACCAAGCACGTCTCGGTGCCCAACACCAAGGCCGACGCGGCGGCGGTGGAGGACCCGAAGGGCACCGAGCCGCCGCGCGTGGTCTTCGCCAAGCGCCCTGGCTCGAAGCAGGCCGACATCCTCGTCGGCGCACGCTCGATCCCTCGCACCGACGCGCGGTGGCCCGAGCTGGCCCTCGCGGTGCACGCGCTCGGCGGCGGCATGGCCTCGCGGCTCTTCGTCGACGTCCGCGAGAAGCGCTCGCTCGCCTACTCGACCAGCGCCTCGATGCGGGAGCTTTCGTCGGGGAGCTCGGTCGTCGCGCTGTACGCAGGCACGCAGACCGCGCTCGCCCCCAAGTCGGTCACTGCGCTCCTCGAGCACCTGGAGTGGATCTCCAAGTCCAAGCCGATCGACGCGGGCGAGCTCGCGATCGCCAAGACGAGCATCGAGACCGGGTTCCTGTTCCGCCTCGAGACGATCGGCGCCGTCGGTGGACTCGCGGCCGACCAGATCACGTTCGGGCTGCCGGGCAAGGACGTCTACGAGTACGTCTCGACCTACCGCGCCGCGCTGCGCGACGCGTCGCTCGACCGCGTCCGTGCGATCGCGACCCAGACGCTGAGCCTCGACAACATCGTCATCGCCGTCGCCGGAGACCCGTCGCTCGCCCAGCCGCTGCGCCGTTTTGGCAAGGTTCGGGTGGTCGATCCCGAAAAGGGCTTCGCGACCGTCGAGACGCTCACTGCCGATCCGAGCGCCTCGCTCGAGGTACCGATAGCCAAGTGAGCGCGCGGGCTGCATGCTTTCGGTGAACGATGCGTGAGGCGATCACCGGGACGGACGTGACCTACAAGGTCGAGGGCGAGGGCCCGGACCTCGTCCTCGCGCACGGACTCGGCGGGCTCTTCCATTCGTGGTCGCGCTTCATGCCACTGCTCACGCGCACGCATCGAGTGTGGGAGGTGGGCTTCCCCGAGTTCGACTCCCCCACCACCCACGCGCGCGGCGGCAACTCGGTGCAGGACTGGGCCGATGACCTCGCACGCTTCTTCGATCATGCGCGCCTCGACCGCGCAGCGGTGATCGGCAACTCGCTCGGCGGTCAGGTCGCGACCACGTTCGCGCACGCCCAGCCCTCACGCGTGCCCGCGCTCGTCCTCCTCGGTTCGTCCGGGCTCGGTGAACAGCGCGAGGGCTACAGCCTGTTTCAGGGCTCCGCCGTGCGTAGGCTCGTCAAGAAGCTCGAGGAGGACGTCGTTCGGATGATCCTCCGCACGGTGTTCGCCGAGGACTCGTACTTCGAGGACGAGCTCCCGCAGATCCAGGCACGACTCTCCGACCGCAAGTGGAAGCTCGGCCTCCTCGGCACCGCGCGCCGCGTGCGCGACGCGACGATCCTGCCGCTGCTGCCGAAGATCGTGTCGCCCACCCTGCTGGTCTACGGCGAGAACGATCAAATCGTGCCGGTCCGCTTCGCGCGCGCCGCCGCGCCGCTGCTCCCACGCGGCGAGCTCGAGGTGTTCGAGGGCATCGGCCACGCCCCGCAGATCGAGCGCCCCGAGCAGACCCACGAGCGCGTCGAGCGGTTCCTCCGCGCGGCCGGCTGGGGCTAGGGCACGCGCATCGCGCCGCAGCGAGATTGCGGGCTCACGACGGCGACACCCAGGGGAGGAACGCCGCCGTCGGAGACCGCACGCTCAGTTTCGCAGCGCGCGACACCCTGCCAATGAGGCATGTTGCCACATGAGCGCTCAGAGATGAGCGAGCACCCAATCGGCCATTTGATCGGCGATCTCGGTCCACACATCCGGCTCGTTGAGGATCTCGTGATAGAGGCCGACGCGCTCGTCGAAGGTCTTGTCGGCGGACGAGAATCGATCGAACACAGCGCGGGCCGCGGGGGTGGACACCACGCGGTCGGCGCCCGCGGCGACGAGCAGGACCGGCAGCTTCAACTGCGCGGCGCGCGCGAGGAGGTCCTTCTGAGCGGCGGTGGTCTCGGTGTACCACCGCGCCGTCGCGTCTTTGTTCACGAGCGGATCGTGGTCGTAGAGGCGAGCGATGGTCTCGTCGTGGGTGACGTCGGCCCCAGTGAGGCCGGTCGGGACCGCGAGCGTCGGATAGATGCGTGACGCCACCTCGCCGAGCGCCTTCTTGGCGGCGGGCACGTGGCCGGAGAGGCCGAAGAACGGCGACGACAGCACGAGCCCGCGATAGGTGCTCGGCCGCGAGAGCGCGTGGGTGGTGAGGACCAGCCCGCCGAAGCTGTGGCCGAACCCGAACAGGGGGACGTCGTGCACGTGGTCGCGAAGGACGGCGAGCAGGTCGTCGAGGTCGTCGTGGTAGTCGGTGAAGCGCTCGCAGTGGCCACGCCTACCCGCCGACCAGCCGTGCCCGCGCAGGTCGAGGACGCCGCACGCGAGGCCCTTGCCCGCCCAGCGCTGGACGACGCGGCGATAGCGACCGCCGTGCTCGCCGTAGCCATGGCAGAGCAGCACGGCCGCCTTCGGCTGCGGCGGCATCGAGAGCTGGTAGGACAACGTTGGCCCGCCGCCCGCGCGCTCGCTGATCGAGCCCTCTTCGTACGAATAGGGCTCGATCGAAATGCGAGAGGTGCGGCCCCGCGAGGTCATCGAATCGCGCGATTCCATGGGCCGGGAGCTTAGCAGCCCATGTAGGCCTTGCGGTCGGGAACACCAGCGCCAAATTCGGCGTTCCCGTCGTGGCCTCTTCCGTGACCCCCATCCCGCGCCGTTCGAGCCTCGGTTGGGCGATTCTTCGCTCATCGCGGCCGTCGTTCATGGCCCCGCCGGGGCGCGCGCGGCTCGCGGTCCTCGCGGTGTTGTTCGCGCTCCTGACGGCGATCGCGGCGCCGGTCGAGCGGCACGCACGGGCGGTCTCGCTGCTGCTCGGGCTCTCGGGCGCCGAGCCCTCGTGGGCCCGGCTCGTCACGTCCGAGGTCGCGATCGAGACCCTCGAGCTGCCCGCGGAGGTCACCTCCAACAAGGCGCCGTCGATCCGCGCACGCATCTACCGACCGGTGTCGAGCTTCGCTCCGCCGCGCGGCCTCGTGCTCGCGCACGGCGTGCACTGGCTCGGGATCGACGAGCCGCGGCTCGTCGCGCTGGCACGCGGGTTCGCGCGCGCAGGCATCACGGTGCTCACCCCCGAGCTCGGTCCGCTCGCGGACTACCGCGTCGACGACGAGGGGAACCTCGACGCGCTGCGCGTCTCGGTACGTTGGCTCGCGCGCGATCCCCACGTTCGTGGGGGCGGCGTCGGTCTCCTCGGCGTCAGCTTCGCCGGCGGCCTCGCGCTCCGCGTGGCGTCCGAGGCCGCGCTCGCCGAGGACCTCGCGTACGTCGCGTCGATCGGCGGCCATCACGACATGGCGCGCGTCGCCAAGTACTTCGTCACCGACCGGATCGACACGCCCGACGGCGAGATCGATTGGAAGGCGCACGACTACGGCCTCGCGGTGCTCGTGTACAACACGCCCGAGCGGTTCGTGTCCGCGGCCGACGTGCCGCACCTGCGCGCGGCGGTGCGCGCGTTCCTCCGCGAGACCTATGCGGCCGCCGAGAGCGCAGCGCTCTCGATGTCCCCCGAGGGCCGCGCGGTCTTCCATCGCATCGCGCACCGCGATCGGTTCGCGCTCGCGGCGATCGTCCTCCGCGAGCTGCCGTCGATGGCGCCCACCATGAACGCCGCGTCCCCCGCCGGACGGATGGGTGACATCAAGGTGCCGGTGTTCCTCCTCCACGGCGCGCACGACGACGTGGTCCCACCGTCGGAGTCGCGCTTCTCGGCGCGCGAAGCCCGCGGCCAGGTCCACCTGCTCGTCTCGAGCAAGATCGGCCACGCCGAGATGGGCAAGGAGGAGAGCAAGCTCGACGAGATTCGTCTCGTGCGGTTCATGGCGGCACTGCTCGATTGACCGGTGCATGCTAAAGGGGGTGCCCCCGTGCCCGCCCTCAGCGCGCTCCACCTCAAGAAGTCGTTCGGTCCCCAGGTCGTCCTCGACGACGCGTCGTTCTCGCTCGCCCGCGGCGAGAAGGTCGGGCTGATCGGCGCCAACGGCACGGGCAAGTCCACGCTGGCGAAGATCCTCGCCGGCGCCGAGCACGCCGACGAGGGCACCATCGCGCTCCGTCGCGGGCTGTCGATCGCCTACCTCGCGCAGGAGCCCGAGCTCGATCCGGCGGCCACCGCGCGCGCAGTGGTCGAAGAGGGCCTCACTGCCTGGCGTCGCGCGGTCGCGCGCCATCACGAGGTCAGCGTCGCGATCGCCGAGCACCCCTCCGACGCGCTCCTCGCCGAGCAGGCCGAGCTCGACGAGGCGGTCGAGCACCTCGGCGGCTGGGAGCGCGGGCACGTCGTCGAGGACATGCTGCAGCGGCTCGGCGTCGAGGACCTCGATCGCGCCGTCGGCCCGCGCAGCGGCGGAGAGCGCCGGCGGATCGCGCTCGCCCGGCTGCTCGTGCAACGACCCGACGTTGCGATCCTCGACGAGCCCACCAACCACTTGGACGCCGAGACCGCGATGTGGCTCGAGGACCACCTCCGCTCGCTGCCCGGCGCGGTCATCCTCGTCACCCACGACCGCTACTTCCTCGAGGCCGTGGTCACGCGGATCGTCGAGCTCGATCGCGGACGGCTCCAGTCCTACGACGGCAGCTACAGCGCCTACCTCGAGAAGAAGGACGAGCAGCTCGCCCACGAGGAGCGCTCCGAGCGCAATCGCCAGAATATCCTGCGCCGCGAGCGCGAGTGGCTGTCGCGGGGGCCGAAGGCGCGCACCACCAAGCAGAAGGCTCGCATCCAGCGCGCCGAGGCGCTCGAGGCCGAGACGCCGGCCAACGTCGGGCGCGGCGGCCGGGTGGAGCTGGCGGCGTCGGCCACGGCGCTCGGCAAGACGATCGTCGAGCTACGCTCGCTGGTCGTCGGTATCAACGGGCGTGCGCTCACCGAGGCGTTCGATCTCTTCGTGCTCGCCGGCGAGCGAATCGGCGTGGTCGGCCCCAACGGCATCGGCAAGACCACGATGCTCCGGGTGCTCCTCGGCACGGAGAAGCCGCTCGCGGGCGAGGTGATCATCGGCAAGAACACCAAGGTCGCCTACCTCGACCAAGCGCGCGCCGGGCTCGACGACGACAAGTCGATCTTCGACGACGTGCGCGGAGAGGGCGGCGCTCCGTCGGTGACGATCGGCAAGGAGACGATGGATCTCCGCACCTACCTCGAGCGGTTCCTCTTCGACGCCGGCAAGCAACGGCAGAAGGTCGGCTCGCTCTCCGGTGGGGAGCGCGCCCGGGTCGCCCTCGCGAAGATGCTCAAGAGCGGCGCCAACCTGCTCCTGTTCGACGAGCCGACCAACGACCTCGATCTCCCCACGCTCTCCGCGCTCGAGGAGATGCTGCTCGAGTGGCCGGGCTGCGCGATCGTGGTCACCCACGACCGCGCGTTCCTCGACCGCGTCGCCACGAGCGTGCTCGCGTTCGAGCGCGGCATGCCGGCGCACGTCGAGAAGCACGGGGGCGGTTGGTCGGACTACGTCGCGCACAAAGCGGAGCTGCGCGTGAGCGAGCCAGCGCCCGTCGAGCGCGCGTCGGTCCCCGCGCCGCCCAAGCCCGCGGCCACCAAGAAGAAGGCGCTCAGCTGGGCCGAGGAGCGCGAGCTCGAGGGCATGCTCGAGAAGATCGACGCCGCCGAGACCGAGGTGAAGCGCCTCGAGGCCGCGCTCGCCGATCCGTCGCTCTACGCAGCGCGCGCCGCCGAGGTCCCCGAGCTCACCCGCGCGCTCGAGCAGGCACGCGCCGCCGCGTCGAAGCTGATGACCCGCTGGGAAGAGCTCGAGTCGAAGAAGTAGGCGCTCGGACCCGTTGGGCGGCGCTAGGCGCGCGCCTTTCCCTTGGGGCTCGGTGGCGCTTCTTCGACCGCGGGGAGGCGAGACCAGCTCGGGCGCAGCGCGGGTGCCGCCGGCGCCGCGGGAATCCGCGAGGAGCGGGGCGGGCGCAGCGCCGCGACCGTGCGCTCGATCGCGCGGAGGACGGCGCGGAAGGGCTCGTGCTCGTCGCCCTCGGCCACGGCGCGCGCGAGGGCGACCGGATCGTCGACCAGCTCGTGCTGGTGCGGTGTGGTGCGGGGGATGAGCTTCTCCCAGTCGGTCCGCTCGCCCCCGACGGTGACGACGAGATCGGCCCACGACAGGTCGTCGACGGTCACCGTTCGCGGGACGAGCGTCTCGGTCGGGTAGCCCGCGTGGCGCAGCACGCGGAGCGTGCGCGGGTCGTGCGGCGCGGGCGTGAGCGAGGCGGCGCGTACGTCGGCGTCGTCGGCGAGCGTGGTGCGCGCGACCGCGTCGATCATCGGGAGCCGGGCGGCGTCGCTCCGGCCGAGGAACAGCACCCGACGTCGGCGCTCGCCGGGCGGACTCTGGAGCGGGAAATCACTCGCCGGCGGGCGCGTGGTGGCGCGCCGGAGCGCGGGGTTGGACACCAGCTCGGAGACCTCGATCTTGAGGAACTCACTGACCCGCGCGACGAGCTCGTCGGGGACGACGGAGGTGTCCTCGATGCCGACCATCATCGCGCGGAGGAAGCACCGCGAGGCCTCGACCGCGCCCTCTTCGCCTCCCCGCGCGCGCAGGCGCGCTTCGGCGCGGTCGAGGAGCTCACGGCGGGTCGGCACGGTGGGGCGCAGCATAGCGTGTCTCTTCCCGCCCGGCCCGGGACGCGCCATCACGACGGCGATGGAGTTCCTCATCCCGACCCGCACCGCCCGGCCGGCCGACGACCCGATCTTTGCGCTCAACGCCGAAGCGACGGCGAGACGCGACAAGGGTGAGGCGGTCATCAACGCGACCGTCGGCGCGCTGCTCGACGACGACGGCAAGCTCGCGGTGCTCCCCGCGGTCATCGAAGCGGTGCGCGAGGTCTCGCCCGCGCGCGCGGCCGGCTACGCGCCGCTCGCGGGCTCCAAGGACTTTCTGCAGGCGGTCATCGCCGATCTCCTCGGGGGCAGCGCGCTCGCCGAGCACGCGGTCGCGGTCGCCACCCCCGGCGGCACCGGCGCGCTACGCCACGCGGTCACCAACTACCTCGAGCCGGGCCAGGCGCTGCTCACGTCGTCGTTCTACTGGGGTCCCTACAAGACGATCGCCGACGAGAACGACCGCAAGGTCGACACCTTCTCGATGTTCCAGTGGAACGGAGACGAGGGGCAGCTCGACGTCGCCGCCTTCGACGCCGCGATCCGCAAGCAGGCGGAGCAGCAGGGCCGCGTCCTCGTCTTCCTCAACGACCCCTGCCAGAACCCGACCGGCTACTCGATGCGCCCCGCCGAGTGGCAGGCCGTGCGCGAGAGCGTGGCCGCGGTCGCGGCGCGGGTGCCCACCACCCTCCTCGTCGACGTTGCATATTGGCTTTATGGACAGGGCGATCCGCGCGCCTTCCTCGCTCACCTCGAGCCGCTCGCGGGCAGGGCCGGGCTCGCGTTCGCGTGGTCGGCGTCCAAGTCGTTCACCGAGTACGGGGCGCGGGTCGGCGCGCTGGTGTTCGTGGATCCAGACGCCGCCCGTCGCAAACGCACGTTCGACGCGCTCACGTTCTCCTGTCGCGGCACGTGGTCCAACTGCAACCACCTCGGCATGCTCGCCGTCACCCGCCTGTTGGCGGACGCGCCGCTCCGCGCGCGCGTCGACCAGGAGCGCGACGGGCTCAAGGCGCTCCTCGACGGCCGCGTGCGCGCGTTCAACGCCGCAGCCAAGGGAAAGGGCCTCCGCTACCCGCGCTACGACGGCGGCTTCTTCACCACGGTCGTCGTGCCGCCCGGCCGCGACGTCGCGCGCGCGGCGGCGGCGCTGCGAGAGCGAGGCGTCTTCGTCGTCCCGCAGGGCGACGGTCTCCGCGTCGCGCTCTGCTCGGTCGCCGAGCGCGACGTGCCCCGCCTGGTGGACGAGCTCGTCGCGGCTCTGCGGTAGCGTGGTCGCGACGAGTCTTTTGTGCTCGTCCCGCGCGGTATGTTTCTCGCCCCCCTGGGCCTCGCAATGCGCAGGTCCGTGCTCGGGGTAGTCCTTTGTTGTCTCGCCACCGGTTGTGGCGAGGCAGACGGGGCCACCGATCCCGACGGCCACGATCACGAGACGAAGGTGCAGCTCGCGGCGCTCCCCACCGGTTCGCTCGCCGAGGTCATCGGCGCCGTCGCGGGAGCCCCTGCGCGCGAGGCCCCCGTCGTTCTCGAGCGATGGCTGCACGAGGTCCGCGGCGGCGAGCAGCTCCTCGCACGCTGGCCGCGCATCGACGGCCGCCTCGATCTGGCTCGCGCGTCGCTCGTCTCGCTCGACGCCTCGATCGGCCCCGGCTCCAAATCACGCTGCGGCGAGGTGACCATCATGTTTCGCGCCGAGGCCTTCCTCCGCATGAAGCTCCCGATCCCGGCGACCACGCCCCAGTGCCGCGGCTTGTTCCGCGCGAGTCGAGTGACCGGCGCCGAGGCCGCGCCGCTGCTGCGCGCCGCCATCGCCGAAGCACGGGTGCCCGACGACGCGGCTGCGCCGGTCAAGGTGATCGCAGCGAACTGAGGAGCTTCATCTCACGGGAGCCCTACTGCGCGCGGCCCTCGATCAGCTCGATCCCGAGGCGCTGTGCGAACTCGATGCTGCGTTGGTCGCGGTAGAACTCGCCGTACACGATCCGCTTGATGCCGGCGTTGGCGAGAAGCTTGAAGCAACCGAAACAGGGCGACGCGGTTACGTAGATCATCGCGCCGTCGATGCGCACGCCGTTGCGCGCGGCCTGAATCACTGCGTTGGCCTCGGCGTGGATGGTGCGGACGCAGTGGCCGTCTTCCATCAAGTGCCCCTCCTCGTCACAGTGGGGCAGCCCGGCGATCGAGCCGTTGTAGCCGGTCGCGAGGATGCTTCGTTCGCGCACGATCACCGCGCCCACGTGCTTGCGATTGCACGTCGCGCGGGTGGCGACCTCGCGCGCGATGTTCATGAAGTATTCGTCCCAGCTCGCGCGGGGCGCGTGCGCTGCTTCGGGTGCGCTCATGGCGCCGGTCGTATCAAGCCCGCTCGCGGGGGGGTAGAGGTCAGCCCCCGGGCGGCTGGGCCACGGCGATCCGCGTCCGCGAGGTGCGGGCGCTGGAGAGGGCGTCCTCGATCGCGGCGAGCAGGGCCTCGACGTCGAACGGCGCCGTGACGACGATCGCGTTCTCGTGCAGCGGCGCGCGGTCGCTCGCGGCGATCACGACGATCGCCGGATCGTCGCCCGGCAGCTCGCGAAGGAGCGCGGCGACGTCGGCGTCGAGCCACCTCGGCGCGACGATGATCACGGACGGGGGCGTGCTCGCGATAATGCGCCGCGCTTCGGCCAGATCGGCCGCGGTCGCGACGACGAAGCAGCTCAGCTCGCCGACCAGGGTCGCGATCGTCTCGCGCAGGTCGTCGTCACGGACGAGGACCAACGCCGAGCGATCGCTCCAACGCAATGTAGAAGCCCCCGCCCCCTCCATTCGTCGTATGAAACGCCGGCGACAACTGGCCGTCTACAGCGGGAAATTGCGCGCCGTCCGGGGCGCTCGGGTCGACGCGGCGAAAGGCCGCGCGAGCAGGCGAACGCCGGGCGTTTTATTCGCCGTCGACGCGGACGAGCGTCGTGACGTGCGACTGAGCGCGCGGGTCGACGTCGACGGCGAGGAAGTGCCGGCCCACGCCGTCCATCCGCTCGGGGATCGCGCCACCGCCGCCCGCGATGAACGCGGGGATCTCCGCGTTGCTGAACGCGTAGTACGAGTGGACGTGACCGTAGAGCGTGAGGTCGACGCGCCCGGCGGCGAGCTTCGCGAGGAGCTTGTTGGCCTCGTTGCGGCTCGCGAACGAGCCGCTGCGCACGCCGACCGGATCGAGCGGCGGGATGTGCATCGACACGATGTGCAGGCCCTCGCGTCCCGCGAGCAGCCACTCGTCGAGCCAGTCGTACACCTCGGGGTCGAGCGTCGCGCTCGCGGAGTCGAGCAGCGTGAAGCGCGCCCCATGGAACAAGAACGACGAGGAGCCGCGACCGAAGTAGTCGTGGTAGGGGACCTCCGGTCGACCGAGCTCGTGGTTGCCGAGCGTCATGTAGACCGGCATGTCCAGCGTCTGCAGCTCGAGCTCGAAGCGCTCCAGCTCGTCGCGACCGCCATGCGTGGTCTGGTCGCCCGCGCAGATCGCGAAGCGGCCGCCGGCCTCGCGCATGCGTCGATACACGTCCTGCACGCGATCGATCGCCTCTTGGACGTCGGCATACATGAGGAACCGGAACGGCGTGCTCTCGGGCTCGAGGTCGCCCACGTCGAGCTCGAGGCGGCCCCCGGTAAAGTCCTCGGGGCGGACGCGGATCTCGAACGAGGTCGGGCGCGCGAGCGGCCGCCCGGCGACCGGCGCGGAGCGGGTTGTGGGGAGGACGTTGTCGACCCGGATCGTGAACGGACGCGGGCTCGCCGAGACGGTGAGGTGAAGCGCCGGCGCGTTGGCCCAGATGCGCAGCGTGTCTGCGTCGAGCGCGCGCACGGCGCCGAGGCCCCCCCGCACCTCGACCGACACCCCCCGCTCCGCCGCGAGCCCGACCGCGCGGTCGCGCTCGACGCGAGGAGACGCGACCCGCAAGCACGAGAACAAGAGCGCGAAGATCAGCAGGCGCCTCACGCGATCGAAGGAAGCACGCGGCGGCGGCATGGGCAACGCGCGCTCGGTGCACGCTTCGGGGAGTTCGCTCGCGCGACGGGCGGATTGGGCGGCGTACGCAACCGGAGCGCGCGCCGGATCGAGCCCCGGCATGCTCGTGCTACAGCCAATTCTCCCGCTCGTGACGACCGACCTCGACGAAGTCCTCCGGACGCGCTTTCAGCTCCCCGCCTTCCGCCCCTGGCAGCGCGAAGCGATCGACGCGCTGCTCGAGGGGCCTCGTCGCGTCCTGGTCGTCGCCCCGACCGGCGGCGGTAAGTCGCTCACGTATCAGCTCCCGGCCGCGGTTCTGCCCGGGGTCACCCTGGTGATCTCGCCGCTGATCGCGCTCATGGAGGACCAGGTCCGAGCGCTCAACGCGCGGGGCATCCCCGCGGCGTTCCTCGCGTCGACCCTCGGCCCGGACGAGCGACGCGCGCGCATCCGCGACGCCCACGAGGGCCGACTCAAGCTCCTGTACTGCGCGCCGGAGCGGCTCGCCTCGGAGTGGTTCCTCGAGTTCCTCGCCAGCTGCGAGGTGAGCATGGTCGCCATCGACGAGGCGCACTGCATCTCGCACTGGGGCCACGACTTCCGGCCGGACTACCTGCGCATCGGCGAGGTGCTCGCGCGCCTGAAGCCGGAGCGGGTCCTCGCCTGCACCGCCACGGCCACGCCGCGCGTGCGCGAGGAGATCCGCAAGCGGCTCAACCTCGACGGCGCGCACGAGGTGCTCCGCGGGTTCGCGCGCCCGAACCTGCACCTCGAGGCCTTCTCGGTCGACGGACCGAAGGAGGCGCGCACCAAGGTGATGAAGGCGCTCGAGCAGGCGCTCGGCTCGGCGCGCGCGCCGACCGGGACCGCGATCGTCTACTGCGCGACCCGCCGCGGCACCGAGCAGATGGCGGCCGATCTGATCAAAGCAGGCTTCAACGCCGCGGCCTACCACGCGGGGCTCGACTCGTCGGTTCGCGCCCGGGTCAACGCGCGCTTCGCAGACGGGGAGCTCGCGGTCGTCGCGGCCACCAACGCCTTCGGCATGGGCATCGATCGCGCGGACGTGCGCGTGGTCGTGCACGCCCAGCCCCCGGCGTCGCTCGAGGCCTACTACCAGGAGGTCGGGCGCGCCGGCCGCGACGGCAACGACGCGCACGGCGTCCTCTTGTGCAGCTCGAGCGACGTGCAGCTCCGCCGGCGCCTGTGCGAGTCGAGCATCGACGGCCCGGCGCCGCCCGAGGCCGCGGCGCGCGCGTGGGGCTTGTTTCGCGAGCTGCTCCGCTATCTCGACGCGCGGACGTGCCGCCACGACTTCATCCTTCGTTACTTCGGCGACGAGCGCGAGATCCTCGGCGGCTGCGGCCACTGCGACGTGTGCGAAGCGCTCGACGACGAGGGAGACCTCGAGGAAGCCTCCGAGGACGTCGCGATCGAGGTGCGCAAGGCGCTCGCCGGCGTCGCGCGCGCGAAGCAGCGGGCGGGCATGGTCGCCGTCGCCGACATGCTGCGGGGCGACCGCACCGCGCGCACCGAGAAGTTCGGCTTCGATCAGCTGTCCACGTTCGGGCTCCTCTCCCACCGCTCGCAGGCATGGATCGTCGCGTTGCTCCGCGCGTTGCTCGCCGCCGGGTGGGTCGATCTGACACCCACCGAGCATCCGGTGCCCTTCGTCACCGAGCCCGGATGGAAGATCATGAAGGGCGACGGCGCGGTCCGCCTGCGCCTCCCGAGCGAGCCCACGCCGAAGCGCGAGCGTCGGGAGCGCAAGTCGAAGGCCACCCCCCGGACGAGCTCCGACCCCGGGTTGTACGAGGCGCTCCGCCTCCATCGCGGCGAGGTCGCCCGCGACCGGCGCGTCCCGGCCTACGTCATCGCCCCCGACGCCACGCTCCTCGCGATCGCCGAGCAAAAGCCCCGCTCCGAGGACGCCCTGCTCGCGGTGCCCGGCATGGGCCCATATCGTGTGGAAACCTACGGCGACGGGTTCCTCGACGTGGTGCGCCGTCACCTCGACGCGCGAGTCTGATACTTTCTCCTCATGCACGAGGAGACCCTGAGCGCAGTGTTCGAGGGTGCGGACGAGGGCTTCATCCTCTTCAACAAAGACCGCAAGTGCGCGCTGGTTGGCCGCCGCATCGGCGAGATCTTCGGCGTCGAGCGCGCGGCGTTGCACGACGGCCCCGAGGCCGACGTGCTCGAGCTCCTCGCGTCGGCGTGCGAGGAGCCGGAGGCGTTCGTCGCGCTCGTCAAGCAGGCGCACGAGCACGAGGGCGAGATCGCCGAGCTCGAGCTCAAGCGCCCGATGTTCCGAGTGGTGCGCTTCCGCGTCATCCCCGTCGCCGGCGGCTTCATCGGGATCGCCCGCGACATCACCCGCGAGCGCTCGGCCGAACGCCGCTCGTCGCAGCTCCTCCAGCGCCTCGAGCAGATCACCGCGATCGACGCGCTCACCCAGCTGCCCAACCGCCGCCGCTTCGGCGAGGAGCTCGATCGCGAGCACGGACGCGCCGCGCGCGCCTGGGACAGCTACGCGGTGCTGCGCATCGACGTCGACGACTTCTCGGCGATCAACACCGAGTTCGGGATCCCCGCGGCGACGAGGTGCTCGAGCAGATCGCCGACCGGCTCCGCGAGGGCCGACGCGAGTACGATCTGCTGGCGCGTTTTCAGAGCGATGAGTTCGCCCTGCTCATCCCCGGCGCCGATGCGCACGGCGCGCGGGTCGTCGCGCAACGCATGGCCGAGGCGGTGTCGAGCAAGCCCATCGAGGTCGGCGAGAAGCGCGACGTGTCGGTGACGATCGGCGCCGCGGTGTGGATCCCACCGTCCGGCGAGAGCGGCGGCGACGTGATGGAGCGGGCCGCTGCGGCGCTCGCGCGCGCCAAGAAGCGCGGCAAGTCCGACCTCGAGATCGACGAGCAGCAGAAGGAGCCGGGGAAGGACACGCCGCCCCCGCCCCGCGCGAGGTCCACGCCGCCCAAGCCCGCCGCGCAGTAGGTCAGCCGCCGTCGGCGTCGCTGCCGGCGTCGACGACCGGGGCCGGGCCGCAGACGCCCGCGTTGCACACGTCCATGCCGGTGCACTTGTTGCCGCAGACGCCGCAGTGGTTGGCGTCGTTGCGGAGGTTGACCTCGCAGCCGTCGGTCGCGCTGGCGTTGCAGTCCGCGTAGCCCGCGATGCACGCGAAGGTGCAGGCCTTGGCGCTGCACACCGGGAGCGCGTTGGTGGGCGCCGTGCACTTGAGCGTGCAGCCGTTGCAGTTGTTCGGGTCGTTGTTGATGTCGACGCACGCAGAGCCGCACGGGGTGGTGCCGCCGGCGCAGACCAGCGAGCACACGCCCCCAACGCAGCTCTGACCGGGTGCGCACGGCGTGCAGGTCGCGCCGCAGGCGGCGGGGTTGCTGGTCGTGTCGACGCACGAGGTGCCGCACTTGGTCGTGCCCGGGGGGCAGACGAGCGCGCACGCGCCGGCGCTGCAGGTCTCGCCCGCGGCGCAGACCTTGCCGCACATGCCGCAGTTGGCCGGGTCGGTCTTGGTGTCGACGCATGCGGAGCCGCACTTGGTGGCGCCGCCGCTGCACATCAGCGAGCACGCGCTCGCCGCGCAGGTCTCGCCCGCGGCGCAGGCCTTGGCGCACATGCCGCAGTTGGCCGGGTCGGTCTTGGTGTCGACGCAGAGCGTGCCGCATTTGGTGGCGCCGCCGCTGCACACGAGCGAGCACGTGCTGCCGCTGCAGACCTGGCCGCTCGGACAGGCGACCCCGCAGCCGCCGCAGTTGGCCGGATCGCGCGTGGTGTCGACGCACGCCGCGCCGCACTTGGTGGTGCCGCCCGCGCAGGTGAGCTGGCAACCGGTGGCCGTGCACACCTGGCCGGCCGTACACGTGATGCCGCAGCCGCCGCAGTTCGTCGGATCCTTGGCGAGGTTCACGCACAGCGAGCCGCAGCGCGTGGTGCCACCCGAGCACGACAGGTTGCAGAAGCCGCCCGAGCACACGAGGCCCGCGGCGCAAGGCTTGGCGCAGCCGCCGCAGTGCGCCGGGTTGGTCGCGATGTCGACGCAGGTGGAGCCGCACTTGGTGGTGCCGCCCGAACAGCTGAGCTGGCAGAGGCCGGCGCTGCAGACCTGCCCCGTCGGGCATGGCTTGCTACACCCGCCGCAGTGGATCGGGTTGCTGCTGGTATCGACGCAGGTGGTGCCGCACTTGACGGTGCCGGGGCCGCACGAGACCTGACACGTGCCGCTGACGCAGACCTGACCGCCGGAGCAGGCGTTTCCGCAGACGCCGCAGTGGCCCGAGTCCTTCGTGGTGTCGACGCAGCTGGTGCCGCACAGCTTGGTGCCGCCGCCGCACGACACGCCGCACTTGCCCGCCGAGCAGAACTCGCCGTCCGGACACTTGTTGCCGCACGAGCCGCAGTTGAGGGGATCGACCGCGGTGTCGACGCAGAGTTTGTTGCACTCGATCGTGCCGCCCTTGCAGAAGCCGTTGCACTCGCCGAACGAGCACAGCTCACCATCGGCGCACTTGTTGCCGCAGGTGCCGCAGTGGCCCGGGTTGCGCGAGGTGTCGACGCAGATGTCGCCGCACTTGGTGCCGCCGCCGGCGCAACCAGCGCCGCTCTCGCCGGAGACGTCGGTCACCGCGTCGACCGCTGCGTCGACGTCGACCGCCAAGCCGGCGCTGTCGAGACACGCCATATGCACGGCGCCGAACGACACAAGAATAAGAGCAGCCGCGGCAACCCAACGTCGAACCATTGGAGAAGAGTGTACCGTAAATGGTGGAAGTGCCTCCCTATCCTCCAATCGAGCCGCCGCCGACCCGGGTGACCTTTCCCGAGCCGCGACGCGCGGGCCGCCGTGAGATCCTCGCGGTGGGCGTGGATTTCTCGCCGGGCACTCTGCTCGCGGCGTATCGCAAGGGGATCTTCCCGTGGCCGCAGTCGCGATCGCTCGTACCGTGGTGCAGCCCCGATCCGCGCGCGATCTTCCCGCTGGAGGAAGAGCCCCACTGGTCGCGGAGCCTGCGCCGGACGCTGCGGCGACACCCCTACCGCGTCACCCTCGACACCGCGTTCGAGGAGACGATGCGCGCGTGTGGCGAGACCCGCCCCGACGGCACGTGGATCACCCCGGAGATGGTCGAGGGGTACGCGGCGCTCCATCGCCTGGGCTGGGCCCACAGCGTCGAGGTCTGGGAGAGCGACGCGCTGGTCGGGGGGATCTACGGGGTCGCGATCGGCGGGCTCTTCGCCGGCGAGTCCATGTTTCATCGCCGGACCGACGCGTCGAAGATCGCGTTCGCCTCCCTCGTCGAGCAGCTGCGGGCCGGCGGCTTCGTCCTGTTCGACGTGCAGGTGATGAACGATCACCTGCTGTCGCTCGGGTGCACCGAGATTCGGCGCGGCGCCTATCTCGATCGGCTCGAGCGTGCGCTGACGTGCTCCGCGAAGCTCACGGACACGTGAGAGGGTCGGGGGTGCCGCCGGTTACCGGGCCGATCGCGAGGCTCGTCATCTCCACCGATCCGAACGAGGTCCACTTGGCGGGGTCGATCGTCACGGAGGGCAGCGTGCCGCTCTGCGGGCTGATCAGGCTGCCCTGGCCGGGAAACTCCGGCTTGTTGGTGCTGTAGTCGAACACCACGGCGAACGCGTTGTGCTTGCCCTCGACGGCCACCGGGAAGCTCACCTGCCCGGGCACCGAGGTGGTGCTGTCGATCGCGAGGTCGACGCAGCCCCGCGTCTCGAGGTGCAGCCAGCCGGTCGAGGAGTTGATCTCCGAGGCGTCGGTGAGGCCGAACATGACCGGGCCGTCGCCGTGCACCGAGGGGCCGTACGACTTGAGGGTGGTCTTCGCGGTGAACGTGACCGTCAGGCGCCGGAGCGGGCGGACCTCGAGCACCGAGGTGAGCACCTTGCCCTGAACGAAGCTGAGCTTCGGGTACACGTACTCCATGCCGGACAGCTTCGGCATGGTGACGAAGTCGCCGGGGAGCACACCGTCGCTGCCCGTCCCGCGCATCTTGTCGCTGTCGGCGAAGAAGGCGACCGCGTAGTAGCTCCCCGGCGTGTCGAGCTGGCCGACGATCTTCGCCGGGAAGCCCTCGTCGACCGCGAGCGGCGTGTCGCCCGTGGGGTAGACGATCGTCTTGACCGGAAGGACGCCGACGCCCGGGCTCTTGTCGTAGAGGAGTACGTAGAGCTTGCCCTTGCCGTCGATCCCCAGCTCGGTCGCGTCGCCCGTGCCGTAGGCGGGGTGGGTGCCGAGCGCGTTCACGGTGAGGCAGTACTTGGTCTTGCCGTCCTCGGCCTCGCACGGGCCGGGCGGCGGGGCCTCGACGGGCGCGTCCTCGACGACGCTGCCGCTGTCGACGTCGCTGTCGGCCGTGGTGGTGCCGGTGTCCGGGTCGGTGGCCGAATCCTCGTTGACGCTGACCTTGAACTCGCTCGACGAGCAACCGAGGGCCGCGAGCGCGGAGAGCAGCAAGGAGCGTACAAGCATGGTCGCAAGGGTAACACGCGGAGACATCGCGCAACGTTGCGACGGGTCTACGTGGCGGGCCAAATCAAGCGCCCGCGGTGAGTGCTTCGAGCAGCAGCCCTTACGCGCGCCGCGCGCGCAACGGGAACGTCGCGACGCCCTCCGGCGCGGCGCCGCGGTACGCGTTGCGGTCGGCGATCCAGTCGTGACCGTCCCACGTGCGAAGGAAGACCCGCGCGGTGCCCGCGGAAGGGTCGAGCTCGATGAGGTGATAGCCGTGGAGGTGTTGGCTGCCGCCCCACGACGCGCCCGCAGCGAGCTCGAGCGAACCGCCGTCGGGGCGAATGCGCGCGGCGCCCTCGCCCTTGTGCAGGTGGCCTCGGAGGAGCAAGTCGCAGCGGCGATGGATCGCCTCGCGCGCCTCGGCGGCGTCGAAGTCCGCGAGGTAGTCCCACGGGTGGTGGACGAGCGCGATGCTGAGATGCGCGCGCTCGGCGCCGGACAGCACCTGGTGCAGCTGTGCGCGGCCGAGGAGCAGCCGCCCCTTGTCCTCGTCGCACCACGCGGCCCACGACGAGCACAGCCCGGCGACGTGCACGTCCATGGCGCCGACGTGGAGCGTGCGCGACCACCAGGGCAGCTCGTCGTGCGGGGCACCGAGCGACGCGACGAACGCGAGCCAGGCATCGTGACGGCGAAGGAGCGGCGCGCGCTCGGACGGGTCGGACAGGATCGCCGCGATCGCGTCCTGGCTCTCGGAGCGCAGGAGATCGGTCTGCGCGGCCTGCGCCACGCGCTTGACCACGCTGCGGTCGACGTCGTGGTTTCCGGGCACCAGGAGCAGCCGGTCGACGCCCACGCCGCTCGCCGGCAGGAGGTGCTCGCGGAGGAAGCGGGTGGCGAGCGCATATTCGTCGGGCGTGCCGCGGTCGGCGACGTCGCCGGTGATCGCCACCAGATCCGGCTTGTGTCCCTCGCTCGCGAGCGCCGCCACGTCCCGCGCGAGCGCCGCGAGCACCGGGTCCTGGTCCCACGCGCGCCGCTTGGAGAAGTGCAGATCGGAGAGGTGAAGGACACGCACGAGCCCCGGAGGTGCCGGTCGTGCGCGGACCGATGCCGGGCTCGACTCTCGCTCGCTGCCCGGCGGCGGCGGCGGCAGCGCGAGCACGAGCAACGAGCCTCCCGGCAACGACCCGCGGCGCAGCGCGGTGGCGTGCTCGCGGATGCCCGCGTCGACCACGGCCTCGACCTCGGCGGCGTGGCGGCGGTGTAGATCGACGAGCTTGGTGGCGGCTTCGTCGACGCCGCCGGGCACGTGGCCGAGCACGCGGGCAAGCTCGCCATACTGGGCGAAGAGCTCGTGATCGCTGGCGCGGGAGATCTCTCCCGCGGCGCGGAGGTAGGCCTCGACGATCGCGCGCGGCTCGCCGGGCGGACGGTCGCCCGTGAAGAGATCGACGGCGTAGAGGCTCGCCGGGTCGTGGACGGTGCCCGCGGCGAGGGTCGCGAAACGGCGGTCGATGCACTGCGCGCAGATGCCGCAGTGGGTGAAGGGACGCGCCGGGCGCTTGGTGCAGCTGACGGTGGCGGCGAGCATCGGGCCATCGGCGCTGCGCACGACCTCGGCCTTGGTGGTGAAGAGGAACCCGTTGTCGACGGGAATGGCGCGGGCGGCGAGCGCGCCGAACAGCCGCTGGTAGCCAGCGAGCACCCGCGGGTGCGCGGAGCGCGCGACGGGCAGCGAGTGCCCCGCCGCAGAGAGCGGGAGGCCGATGCTCACCACGCCGTTCTCGAAGAAGCGCACCGCCGAGCGCGGCGCGGTGGCGGCGATCGCGCCGGCGACCGCCGTCCACAGGAACCCACGCGCGCGCGGCGCGCCGCGGCCCTCGCGCTCGTGCCACAGGGGAACGAACGAGACCCGCTCCCCGCCGAGGGACCCGAGGTGCTCGACGAGCTTGCGCACGAAGGGCTCGATCCGCGGCGTGGTGCGGTGGGCGACGAGGACGACGTTGCGCTTGTCGCGCACGAGACGGAGCGCACCGGCGAAGGAGTCGAGCCCGCCCGAGAAGGGCACGACGTCGAGCTTGCCGTCGGGGAGCGGCCGCACGTCCTCCGCCGCGAACGGCGCGCGGTCGCGGGTGGTGCGCGGCCGGGCCTCGAACCGGTATTCGTCGCCGGAGAGCGCGGCCAACGTGCGCTGGAGCGGAACGAACACCGCCGGATCGCTGAACAGCTCGGGCTCGCGGAACGGCATCACCACGCGGAACCGGCGCCGCTCCCCGCGGACGGTCACGTCGGCGGCCTCGACGTAGGCGGCGAGCTCGATGAGGTCGAGGAAGGCGGGCGGGATCGGCGCGCGCGGATCGAGGCCGGCGAGGTGGAGCCCGACGTTCTTGCGCGGGGGCGCGAGGCGCAGGACGGTGGCCGCACGCGAGGCGCCGCGCGCGCCTCCACACAGCACCAGATGCTCCTCGCTCACGCGGACCTCCGCAGCGCCTCGTTGAGGGCTCCGAACATCTCGTCGGGCGTACCCGCGCCGATCGACGTGCAGCACGCGCGAATCTGCGCCGCGAGCTCGGCGCGGAACTCGGCGTGGGCCGCGACGGAGCCGAACAGCTCGAGCGGCGCGTGCCCGAGCTCCTGGAGGATGGACCGCTCCGCGACGCGCGCGAGGAACCCGGGGACGCCGCTCTTGTCGAGGAGGGCCTCGACGACGGAGCGGATGGCCGCGTCGGTCATGGCCGTGCGCGCGCGGTCGTCGCACTCGGCGTCGAGGGCGGCGGCGACGGCGGCGACGGTGGCGATCGTCGAGGCGTCGCGCGCGACGTGCATCGACAGCCGAATGCGCCGGCACGCGCGCCGCAAATCGCCCTCGCGAGCGACCGCGGCCATCAGCTCTGCTGCGCGGCGCAGCGTGGGGTCGGTGCCGTCGATCGGCGCCGCCCGCGCGACGATCGCGCGCGGGCCTTCGCTGAGGGGGAGCGGCATGGCCGAGCAGGTTACTGGAAGAGATCCCGTTGTGCGGAGGGTCTGCGGAAGGTCCCGGGCTCGCCCTCGGAGGAATCGCCCTCGGCGTCGTGGATGTTGAGCCCGAGACGCCGGCAATGCGCGTCGAACAGCGCCTGGACGGCGAGCCAGCGCGGGCCCTCGCCGACCATGCGCTTGCCGAACGCCGACTCGTTGAGCCCGCCGTTGCGGATCTGCCCGATCGCGCTCTTGATCTTCTCGAAGCGGGTGGGGAACGCTTTGGCCATGCGCTCGAGGAACACCGGCAGGACCTCGGCCGCGAGGCGAACCGGCATGATCGCGGCGCCGCGCGCCCCCGCCTCGCGCGCGCGCTCGAGGATCGCCGGGACGTGCGCGTCGGTGAGGCCGGGGATGAGCGGCGCGATGTTGACGCTCGTGGGGATGCCGGCGCTCGAGAGCACGCGAATCGTCTCGAAGCGCGCGCTCACGCTGCTCGCATAGGGCTCGACGGCGCGGCCCGTCTCGTCGTCGGCGTAGGGGATGCTGAGGGTGACGCCGCAGCGGGCCTCGCGGGCGAGGGCCGCGAGCAGCTCGACGTCGCGCCGGACGAGGGCTGCCTTGGTGATGACGTGCACCGGATTGCGGTGCTCGAGGCACACCTCGAGGCAGCGGCGCGTGAGGCGGTATTGGCCCTCGAGCGGCTGATAGCAGTCGGTGTTGCCGGAGAACGTGATCGACTCGCCGCGCCACGAGCGCTTGGCGAACACCTCGGCGAGCAGCTCGGGCGCGTCGACCTTGACGACGATCTTGCGATCGAAGTCGGTGCCCGCTCCGAAGCCCAGGTACTGATGCGACGGGCGCGCGTAGCAATACGCGCAGGCGTGCACGCAGCCGCGGTAGGGATTGAGCGACCACTTCATGGGGACGTCCGGCGAGGTGACCTCGCTGAGGATCGAGCGGCTGTGCTCCTCGAAGATTTCGAGGTGGGCCGGGGGCGCCGCGCCCTCCCAGTCGATCGTCGTCGACTCGAAGCGGTTGACCGGGTTGGCGATCGGCAGCGACTTCACTGAACAGATGTATAGCTCCGCTCCCTCCGGGCGCAATAGGATGGCCGAATGGCGTGTGTTTTCTGCTCCATCGCCCGCGGCGAGTCGCCCGCCGAAGTGATCGCCGAGATCCCCGAGGCCATCGCCTTCCTCGACGTCCGCCCGCTGTTCCCGGGGCACGTGCTCGTCGTCCCGCGCGCGCACCACGTCACGCTCGGCGAGCTGCCGGTGGAGCTCATCCCGTCGCTGTTCGGTCTCGCGCGGCGGATCGCGCTCGCGGTCGAGAAGGGGCTCGGCGCGCAGGGCAGCTTCGTCGCGATGAACAACCGCGTCAGCCAGAGCGTGCCCCACCTGCACGTGCACGTGGTGCCGCGCACGAAGGGCGACGGGCTGAAGGGGTTCTTCTGGCCGCGGCACGCCTACGAGAGCGACGAGGCGCGCGCGCAGATCGCCGCGCTGATCCGCGGGGCTCTGTAGATCGCCGCGCCTACGCGCTCGGCCCCGTCGACTCGAGCTCGGAGAGGGCGCGGTCGCGGAGGGTGAGCTCGGAGACGATGGCGTCGATCGGGCTCCGCCCGAAGCGGACTGCCTCGCGCACGCGGAGCGGGACGAGGCGCAGGGCGGCCGCGATCTCGGTGAGACGCGCGCGGGCCCGGGAGAGATCGAGCGCGAGGCGCGCCTCCTCGTCGCGCTCGACGGCCAAGCGATCGCTCACCGAACGCACCCGGGCGAGCGCGGTCTCACACCCCTTGCGGATGCGATCGACCTCGACCGCGTGCTCGACGAGGCGGTCGATCTCCTCGCGCACGGTCGCCAGCGTCGGATCGCCGGAGACCGAGCGACGCGCGCTCCGCGCCGCAGCCTGGACCTTCCCGAGGGGGGTCGCCGCGCGACGCGACAGGAGCGCGAACATGAGCGCGGCGAGCGCCCCGGTGATCGCGAGCAGCGAGAGCACGCGAAACACCACCGGCGCGCTCGACGGAGGCGCGGGCGGCGCCGCGATCGAGACGTCGTAGCCGCCGCGCAGCGTCGCGCGGAACGCGTCGACCGAGAGGAGCCGCGCGTGCGCTTGCTCGGTGAGCCGCGGAACGAGGCACGGCGACGAGAGGCCGAGCGCCGCACACATCGGACCGACGCCGGCGGGGACCATCGTCACCCGCCCGTCGTTGCGCTCGACGACGCGCAGGCCACCGGCCGCGGGATCGAACATCTGAGCGGCGTCGATCCGCGCGCCGTCGTACGTCGACTCGACGGCGCCGGCGACCGTCACGCTCCCTCCCGGCTCGATCGCCAGCGCGGTCGCGACGAGGAGCTGCGGAAGGAGCGCGCTCATCGGAGGTACCCCGAGCCCGAGCCGCGGAGGAGCACCGCGAGCACGAGGTTGTCGGAGACCTGCGAGGGGCCGAACACCGCGTCCGCGAGCTTGTCGAGGCGCGCCGCGTCCTCGCCGAGCTTCGGATCGCCGAGCGCGTCCTTCGCCTTGCGCAGCAGCGTCGCGCGCTCGACCAGCATGGTGCGGGCGCCCACGCGATCGCCGCGCTCGATCAGCTCGGCCGCGCGCCAGATCGCGTCGCCGGCGGCGAACGCCTGCACCGTCGTCTGCACGCTCGGGTTGATGGTCTTGGCGCTGTCCGCGTCGGTGAGCGACCAGGTCATCTTGACCGGGAGCTCCTGCGTCACGTTCTTCTTGAGCAGGCGGTCCTTGAACTTGATCTCGACGCTCGCGATCGACTTCTCGGTGGTGCCCTTGGGCAGCTCGAGGGTGAGGAGCATCGCGTGCCGATCGCCGCGGGCGAACGCGGGGATGAAGAAGCGCATCCCGCCCACGGCGTCGTCCTTGCGATCGGCGGCGATGCCGTCCTTCTTCTTGACCTGGTTGTCGACGGCGACCTCCTGATCGCGGATCAGCGCGGCGGCCTCGCCATCGAGGGCGTGCGAGCCGTAGACCTTGGTCGCGTTGATGCCGGGGCGGAGGCGCACCCGCACCTCGAGCGCCTGGGCGACCGGGACGAGCCGCGCGTCGAGCTCCTTGGCGAGCGCGGGTGCGATCTGCGTCGGCTCCGCGAGGTAGTAGTACGCGCCGGCCCCCTGATCGGCGATGGACGAGAGCAGCGCGCCGTCGAAGTCGGTGCCGATGCCGAAGGTGCTCGTCTGCACGCTCTCCTGGAACGCCTTGCTGCTCCGCCGCGCGAGCGACTTGGGGTCGGTGTCGCCGCCGTTGGCGTGACCATCGGAGAGGAGCATCACGATCTTCACGGCGCCCTCCGGCCCGACGCTCTGCGCCTGCGCGTAGCCGAGGTCGAGGCCGGCCGAGATGTTGGTGCCGCCCTCGGTCACGATCGCGCGGATCGCGTCGACCACCTTGGCGCGGCGCGGTCCGATCGCGCCGGACGCGATGAGCACCTTCGCGTCGCCGGAGAACGTGACGAGCGAGAAGTGATCGCCGGGGTCGAGCTTCATGACCAGCGCCTCGGCCGCCTTGCGCGCGTGCTCGATCGACGCTCCGGCCATCGAGCCGCTCACGTCGAGCACGACGTGCACCGACAGCGGCGCGCGGAGCGGCGCGATCTCGCTGCCCTTCATCGCGATGCGCAGGTGGACCGGGCCGCCGTTGGGGCCGACCGCCGAACGCTCGAGATCGACCGCGAAGGCCATCGCGCCGGTGGCGGGCGGATCGAGCGTGGGCGCGTAGCGCGCGGCGAAGTCGCCGACGAGGTCCTTCGTCGTCGCGGGCAACGCTCCGCGCGACAGCGCCGCGTCGAACGCGGCGAGCGCGGCGCCGCCCGGGCGATAGGTGGTCGCATAGCGCGCGTTGGGATCGAGGACGGGGAGCGGCGCGGCGACGAGCGGCGCGCTCGGCGGCGGCGTGAAGCCGCCCTGCCCCGCGGTCGCGAGCGGCAGGCCCGGCGGCG
>JALHOE010000084.1 GCA_022843175.1 Deltaproteobacteria bacterium | reverse complement strand
GCCCCCGCTGCCGACCGCCGAGCCCACGGCCACCGCCGCGCCCACGGTCACCGCCGCGCCCGCGCCCACCGGCGCGCCGCCCAGCGACACGCCGAGTCGCGGCTTCTTCTCCGGCGTCCATCCCGTCACCTACGTCGCGGCCGGTGTCACCGTGCTCGGCGCCGTCGGATGGATCGCCTTCTACGCCAAGTCGCAGACCCACTTCGCCAACGCCGACCGCTTCGCCGAGGCCTACCAGCGGCCCACGTGCGGCACGCCGGAGTCGGCGGGGCGCTCGTGCACCTCCGCCGCCAACAAGGCGCTCTACAAGGACCAGGGGCTCGCCGAGCTCGACTCCGGCGACTCGGCCAAGTCGCTCGCGCTGGTGTCCGCGGTCGTCACCTTCGTCGGCGCCGGCGCCACCGTCGCCACCTACGTGCTGCTGCGCAAGAAGAACGAGCCCACGGTGGCGATCGTCGGCGCCCCCACGTTCGGCGGCGCCACGTTCTCGCTCGTCGGCCAGTTCTAACGGCTCACTTCGGCTGCGGCGCCAGCACGAGCGCGCCGTTGCCGGGAGCGTTGTACGGCGCGCACCCGCCCGCGCGCACGACCGCGACGAAGCGCGTCTCGTCAGCGCGCGCGACGCCCTCGGCGAGGATCGCCGCGCGCTTGGCGCCCGGCTTGTCGCTCGACGCGGTGACGATCGCCGACGCGGACATGCCGGGCTGCGCGCAGGTCTTGGTGTCGACCGGCTCGGTCCACCACATGGTCGCGTGCGTGGCGTCGGCCTGGAGGTGCGCGGCGATCGCCTCGATGCCGCACGGGAGCTCGATCACCGGGCGCGACGTGGAGAGCACGGCGTCGCCCTTGGGCTCGAGGTCGTGGAGCACGATCCGCCGGGGGGGATCCTCGGCGCACCCGCCGCTCGTGGGCTCACTGATCAAGAAGTAGATGCGCCCGCCGGGCTCCGGAGCCGCCGCCGCCTCGACCAGATCGGCGTCCTCGCGGAGCGCGAGCGGCGACGTGCCGCGGAGCACCTTGCGCCACGCGCCGGGGCCGCCGCCGTCGAGCTCGCGCACCGAGACGCTCGCCTCGCCGAGGCGGAGGATGACGACGCCGTTTCCCTTGCGCGGGAGGATCACCCGGTCGCGCAGCTCGTCGTCGAGCTCGTGCTCCTTCTCGACCTCGACCAGCGCGGGCGGGGCTCCGAGCTGGTCGACGCCGATCGAGGACACGAGGAGGTGCTCGCCGTCGCGCACCGAGAGCACCACCGCGTCGGGCCCGCACGTCACGTGCAGCTCGCCCTCGGCGGCGATCGGGATCGGCGGCGTGCTCGCCTCGCCGCTCGCGCGCACGAGCCTTACGCGCGCGGAGCCCGGCTCGCGCAGCACCCACGCGACGCCGTCGCGGGTGGTGCAGCGGTCGCGGGTCATCGCCAACGGCGCCGCGTTGCGACGGAGGAGGAAGGCGCCCGGCGTGCCGCTGACCTTGGCCACGACGACGACCAGGCCGTCGCCGACGAGCGCGATCTCGGTGCCCTCGGTGGCCTCGACCTCGCGCGCGAGCACGTCGCGCGCGATCGGCTTCAGGTCCTTGTTGAGCGTGGTGAGGATGACGCTCCGATCGCGCGCGACCGCGGCGACCTCCAGGTTGTCGCCGCGCGCGCGCGCCGCGAGGAACTTCTCGATCGGCTGGTCCGGAAGGATGGCCGTGGGCGCCGCCGCCGCGTCTGTGCCGGCCGGGATATCGCGCTTTTTGCGGCAGCCCGCGAGCGCGAGCAGCGACATGAGTGCGATCGCCCACTTCACGCGGAAGACCCTAGGCGTGTGCGGCGCCATCGTCGAGGCCGTGCTAATTGCTGCCCCATGTCGAAGCGCATCCTCGTTCCGATCGCGTTCGTGGTCGGCTGCGGCGGACAGCCGTGGCAACCCATGCCCCCGCGCGGCATGACCTACGCGTACGACTACCAGGGGTACCAATCGGCGGACACCACGGTCGTCGGCGGCAGTCGCTACGGCTTCCCCGCGTACGGCATGGCGTTCTCGTTCCGTGACGAGAAGGGCGTGCACGACGAGTCCGCCGGCAAGGACCCGTTCGTTCAGTCCGCGCCGATCGACGGCATCCGCTTCAACGCCCACCTGCAGAACCAGGGCGCGCGGGTGAAGCCGTGAAGCGCCTCGCGGTCCTCGCGGTCCTCGCGTTCGGCATGGGCTGCTACTGGTCGTCGCCCCCGTCGACGCCGCACCGGAGCGTGCAGGTCGACCTCGCGGCGATCCCGGCGTTCGGCAACCCCTCGCCGCGCAAGGTGTCGAGCAAGCGCACCATCGTGCTCGGCCGCTTCGACACCGTGGCGCCCAACCCGATCGGCGGCCTCTACGACCGCAAGGACTACAAGGTCTCGCCGCTGATCCGCACCTACTTCTACAAGGACGGCGCGGTCGAGGTGTTCGAGCACGTGTCCGACGGCCTGCGCTCGGCCGGCCTCGCCGTGCTCAAGGACTACGTCGGTCACGCCGAGCCCGCGCTCCTCGACGAGCCGCTCCGCAAGAAGCAGCCGATCCTCGTCACCGCCACGGTGCTCGCGCTGCAGCACGACCAGATCCGCGAGAAGGGGGAGGACAAGAAGGAGTCGGTCGAGTGGGAGGCCGCGCGCCTCGAGCTCGCGGTGAAGGTCACGAGCGAGACGGGCGCGCCGCGCCTCAACAAGACCTACCTCATCGAGGGGCGCGTCCCCTGGAACCCCGAGTTCGACCTCCTCAAGGTCCTCGGGTGGACGGCCGCCGAGCGGCTCGCGCAAGACGCGGAGTTCCTCCGCGCGATCGAGGCCCAATGAAGAAGTGGCTCGCACTCGCGGCGTTGCTCGCCGGCTGCGGCGGCAAGGTGCAGCAGGGCACCCTCAAGGGGCCGGCCATGGCGCAGGCGGTCAACGCGCGCCCGCAGATCACGCTGCACATCCCCACCGTGAAGGATGCGCGCCCGGCCGAGGAGCACGAGGGCTCCTCGGTGCGCACCAAGCTGTTCGTCTTCTTCCTCTTCGGCGTGCACATCAAGCGCGAGGGCAACTACATCACCAACGACTTCGCCGCCTCGCCCGACGCGGCGGCCGAGCTGCACACGCTCGCGGTCGAGAGCCTCGCGTCGCGCGGCGTCGCCAAGAAGGTCACCGCCACGAGCGCGGGAGACTTCGATCTCGTGCTCACGATCGAGCACCTCTACGGCACCCACTTCGCGGCCAACAAGCAGACGATCGTCGTCGTCAGCTCCAATCAGTCCACCGACGCGGTCGTCGACGTGCACTCCCACAACTACGCCGCCTACGGCAACGTCACGCTCAAGGCGGAGCTCATCGACAAGCGCTCCGGCGCGCCGCGCACGGTGTGGACCGAGCACGTCACCGGCTACGCGCAGCGCCCGGCCGAGAAGGAGCGCGTGCGCGAGGTGCAGTACGCCGTGCAGCTCGCCACCGCCGACGCGCTCGCCACGCTCGCCCAGCGGGTGTCGGCCGCGCTCGACCGCCTCGGCGTCGGCCCCTCCGGTCCGCCGATGGTGCTCTCGGCCGCGGGCGCGTTCCCCTCGATCTTCGCCATCGAGCGCATGAGCCGCTACCGCGACTTCCTCGAGCGCGTCTACATCGAGACCGGCACCGGCCGCGTCACCCGCCACGAGATCATCCCCGCGCCCGACCGCTACGCGAGCCGCCCGGGGGACTGGCTCCTCTCGCGCGTCACCGCCGAGGGCGTCACGCTCTCGGTCGACGGCTACGAGTCGTTCGCCCGCAGCCTTGCGGGTCGCTACGACCTGCGCCAGGTGGACGATGCCGCTCACTACCACTTCTTCGGCGTCCTCGGCACCGCCGAGCCCGCTACCGTGACGGTCCCCCGCTGATGCTCACCCGCGCTCGCCCGGCCACCCTCGAAGCCATCCTTCGCGACCTCGCCTCGCGCGACCACCGCGTGCGCGTCGAGGCGGCGCAGTACGCGACCACCGTCGTCGGCGACGACGAGGGCGACGTGCGCGCGAAGGTGGTGGCGGGGCTGATCGCGGCGCTCGCCGACGACCACGACGCGGTCCGCTCCGCCGTCGCCATCGCGCTCGCCGACATGCAGGCCATCGAGGCGCTGCCGGGGCTCCTCCTCGCGGCCGACGACGAATCGGCGATGGTGCGGCAGATGGCGATCACCGCGCTCGGCGAGCTCGGCGATCCGCGCGCCCGCGAGCGCGTCTCGCGCGCCCTCCGCGATCCGCGCCCCGAGGTCCGCTTCCAGGCCATGGTCGCCTTCCCGCGCATCGCGCGGGGCGCCGGCGAGGACGACGAGATCTGGACGGCGCTCGGCCTCGGCATCGAGGACGACGACGCGTTCGTGCGCAGCCACGCGGCCGAGGCGTGCGCCGAGCTGGCCGACGGCGAAAAGCTCCCGGCCCACGTGGCCGACCGCCTGGCGCGCCGCGCGCGGGATGCGGAGGAGACGCTCGACGTGCGCGTGGCGTCGGCCATCGCCCTCGGCGAGTCGCGCGACGAGCGCGCGGCCGAAACGCTCCTCGCGGTCGCGCGCGGCGAGCTCAAGGAGAAAGACCCGCGCCGCGTGCAGGCCGTGTTCGAGCTCCTCGGCGAGCTCGGCGTCGAAGAGGCCCGCGCCATCGCGACCGACGCGGCGTTCTCGTTTCGCAGCCGCTTCGGCGACCCGTCCCGCCGCGCCGCCGCGCTCGTCACGCTCATCCGCCTCGGAGAGCGCCGCGCGGTCGATCACGTGCTCTCCGAGCTCGAGGCCCGCGGCTGGGAGCGCAAGGTCGCCGCGATCGGCATCGTCAACCGCACCGCCCTCTCCGAGGCCCGGCCAAAGCTCGAGGCGCTCCGCGACGATCCGATGGTCGGCGAGATGGCCGCCGACACGCTCGCGCAGTTGGCTTGACATACGGAGCCGTCGCGGTAACTTGCGCGTCCCCTTTCGGGGGGTTGCGCCCATAGCTCAGCTGGATAGAGCACTGGTCTACGGAACCAGTTGTCGGACGTTCGAATCGTCCTGGGCGCGCTAAGATCGACAGGTTTTCTAGGGGTCGCGAGAGCGACCCTTCGTCGTTTGTGTCCTCTGAGTGCCCTGGAGTCCTTCCTGTCTGCGGCACCGGTGCGGCAGTCTTTGAACGACTGACAGCGGAAGTCGCCCGGAGCTCACGACGGCCACGCCCGATCGCCTCTGCCATCGTGAGGCCGTTGTTGAGTCGGTAATGGAGCGTCGCCTTCGAGACGCCGGACGCTTGCGCCCAACCCGAGAGCGATCGCTCGACATCGCCGACGCGGTACAGCGTCTCGCGGGCCTTCTTCGGCGACGGCACGGACGTGATGGTCTCGACGACGGGCTTCTTTGGACGCGACTTGTGAGCGACGCGCGCGTAGCGCGGATCGATCGAGTCGAGGATCCGATCGGCCACGTCCTCGTCGCGAATGCGCGCGTAGACCGTCTCCGTGATGCGGGTGTCGGCGTGACGCATGAATCGCGAGACGAGCTCGAGTGCCGCGCCGAGATCGATCAACCATTGTCCGGCCGTTCTGCGCCAATCGTGAGGGCTCGCGTGCTCGATGCCCGCCTCGTCGCACGCCGCCGACACCGCACGATGGAGGTTCGACAGCGACGGACCGAACAGCGCGCCGTCATTTCCCCCGGCGTGGAGGGCGACGTAGCGGAGAAGTGTCTTCTGCTCGTCGGTGACGATCGGCACGTGCGCGGCGCGGTGCTCGTTCTTGGTCCCGCGGACCAGGATGCTCATCGCCGCGTCGATGTCGTTCGGGAGGTCCTCGCGACGCGCATGCTTCAACGCCGACATCTCGGCTCCGGTCGCGAGGGCGAATGCCATGGCCGCTGCGGCATCCGGGGCGAGAAGCGGCCAGAGTTTCAAAGCTTCCTGCCGAGTCAGTGAACGTCCCGGCTCGTCGTCCTCGGCGGGTACGAAATCGGCGGGGTAGACGACATCGGGATCGCCGGAGAACGCACCACGGCTTCTTGCGAGGTGCAGGGCGGTACGGAGGACCTTCAGTTCCTTGGCGATGGTTCGAGTGTGCGCGCCCTCGTGGCGGCGCTGGTCGATGTACCGCCACGATGGTGCGGAAGTCCGGAACGTACTGACCGGCGTGTCGTGGCCGAAGACGCGAACGAGGTGTCCGACCTTGTAGCGGTAGTACTCGACGGTCTCGGCTGCGCCATCGTTCTCGGGCACGCGCGAGGCGCGTTCCTCGAGCAGCAGCGTCAGCGCGTCGTTGATCGTCGTGCGCGCGGCTGCGTGATGGGGATCGGCGGCTTCGCGCTCCCAGCCGGCGCGAACGGTCCGAGCTGCCGCCTTGTCGCTACAGCCCGTCGACCGTTCGATGCGCGTGACGCTGCCATCGGGGTTGTGGACGTTGACCGTGCCGTACCAGACATCGCCGCGTTTTCGGAGGTGCTCGGACATGACTTCTGCGTCCCTTCCTTCAGGTACTGCTCCCACCGTTCCCGCTCGATGCGGAGCGTGCCGAGTACGATCACCGCTCCGGCGGCCCGAAGCTCACGGTAGGCCTTCGATTTGGACCAGCGCATCGCCTGCATGACGTCACGAGCGCTCACGAACTCGACGAGGGGCACGCTCTCTGTACACCGGCGAGTTCGAGGTCCGCCCCGATGTCCCGCCGAATAGCCCGAGCACAGCCGTACGGTGCCGAGCGGCCGCCCCGCGTCCCTGCTTCGTGATCCGGTAGCGCCGGCGCGACGGGGTCCCGCCCCCGGTTGGATCGAGGGATCTCGCGAGGCCTTCCTCCACGAGACCGTCGAGCGCTCGGTAGATGCTGCCGTCACCCAATTCGAGCTCGCCTCGGGTGAGGCCCAGGACCCGGAGCTTGAGGCCGTAGCCGTGGCCCTCGCGATCGATCGCGAGAACCTGCAGCAAGGCCGCCCGAGCCGTGACCGGCGCCGTAGCCATTGCGGAACGATACATCAAACTTTGATGTCCTTCGGTCGAAGACTGCGGACCCTCTCCGCGAAACCGATCGGTTATTTCTTCGACACTCCGCGGGCATCGGTCCGCGGCGGATCCGTGATGCGCGTGGAAATGGATCGGCAGGATGGCCAAATGGGGAAACCCGAGGCCCCGCGGTTCAAAAATTCTTGCCCGGCAAAAAAATCCCACCGATCACGATAATTCGCACCTCGGGTGCGCTGTGCTTGGTGATCGCCGGTGTAGGGAGGACATGACGACTTCGCCGATGACCTGGCTCGCGTGTCTCGAGTGGATGATCGCTCGCGGCTACCGCGAGCTCATCTGGCCGTGCATGCAGATCGAAGGGACCATCGACCCGACTCAGACCGAGCCCCTCGCGGACGCGCTGCGGCGCGGCGACGACCGATCGAGGCGCCGTCGGCGCTACTTCATCGACGAGGCCCCGAGCAAGAGCGGAGACATCTGCGCGTGGGTCTACGTGCTACCGGCCGATCTTGACCCGGCGGATGTGCTTGGCGAGCGGCGGGAAATCGAGATGCTTCGCGATGGCCCGCAGCACAGCCAAGATCGCGAGACCGACAGCTACTACTATGCGTATGTAGCTGCCGGCGTCGGCCGCGTCTGCGTATGAGTGCGCGCCTTCTTCGATCCGAGGTGGTCACCGTTTCCCGCCGCCCTGGTCACCCGATCGCGCTACGGGCACGTCGTCGCGAACGCGCCGTTGCACTCGGTGGTCAACGTCACCTGCGTCCCGCCCAGCCCTGCGCCGACCGGAGGGTTGTCTTTGCAGTGCTGCTTCACGCGGGCGGAATAGTCGCCCTCTGTGCTCTTCAAGAGGAAGCTCTTCTTCGCTGGGCAGAACTGCTCCGCGATAATGATCTTGAGGTGGGCCTGGAGGTTTGCTGCGCCCTTCACGTTCTGCGGCGTCTGCGACAGCTTCGTCGTCGCGAAGGTGTACAAGTAGCGCTTGTGGGCGACTTCGTTGGCAGCGTTGCGAACGTCGAACCATAGTGACTCCACCTCGTCGCGGTACGCTTTCTCCTCGCGATCGACCTGCTCGGTCCAGTCACACGAGGTGACCACCCCGAGCTTGCAACCCTTCGCGAAGGCATTGCGTGCATCGGCGAACCTCGGGGGCGATCCCATGACAGAGATGAGCGCCCAGCCGAACCCCCAGCAGTAGTAGCCGTCGCCCTTGTCGCAGGGAGCCTTGCACGAGTTCGGGGCTTGCTTGCACACCTGCCGCGCGGCGGTGATGTCGGGGAGCTCGGCCTCGATGGCGTTGTCGTGCATCGCCTTCTCCTTCTCCTTCGCGGCGAGTTCCTTCTTCTTGGCGGCGTCTACCTTCTTCTGCGCTTCGGCCTCTTCGGCCGCCGCCTCGGCTTTCGCGTCCGCGGCGGCCTTCTCCTCGGCCGCGATGCTCGCCTCCTTCGCGGCTTTCGCTTCCTTCTCGGCCGGTGTCAGGTGGTCGCCCGGGACCGGGGTCCATGCCCCCTCACAAGGGATGGTGGTCGTCGGATCGTTGGGGTTCTCGCACCGTCCATCGGAGCCTCCGCCAGGGTGGTGAGCGCCGCGCTGCGAGGGGAGACACGCGGTGAGCGTCAAGGTGGCCAACGCCACGATCCGTCGAGATTGCATGGGCAAGCCTCCTCGGCCTGCTGGCCGATGCGCCATTATATTGGCGTCGCCATTTTAGTGGCGTGGTAGGCGCCGCGCCACCCCGGCAGCGTTCTCGGGGTGAAACGTCCCGACGACGCGAAGTACGACCCGCTGCTGAAACGGGTCGGCCGAGCCATCGCGGCGGCACGGCGCGGTGCCGATTTCACGCAGGAGGAGTTCGCGGAACGGCTCGGCGTGATCCCGCGCGTCGTCCAGAAGATCGAGTCCGGCGGGATGAACCTGACTCTTCGGACAATCGCTCGGATCGCCGACGCGCTCGACACCGAGCCCGCGGTGCTCGTCGGCGGCACCTCCGCTGGCAAGGGGAAGGTGCCGCCCGGCGGCCGGTCGGGCAAGCGCCCATCCCGGAGGAAGTGACGCGGAGGCCGTCGTTGAATCCGTCACGGAGCAGTCGGCTGCTTCACTTGCGGTTTACGTCGACGCCCGGGACCTGCGTAGGAAGCCCGCACTTCTCGCGACGGCGGCGCCAGAATACGAAACCCTTTGCTTGGTCCGTGGCGGTGCTACCCCGCATGAAGGTCTTCGCAAGGTGCTCGTCCTGCACGTGCGCCATCAGGCACCGCAGCGTGATGTTGGCGGTGTCGAGACGCCGCGCGTAGCCACCTGCTTTCCCGAGCCGCTCGGCCGCGTTCCAAAGCGCGGCCATCGGCGGGGACATCCCCTCACGTGAGGCGAGCGTCGTGGCAAAGCGCTCCACCGCTTCGGGATCGCACGGGTACGCGTACGCGACGGCGCCAACGACGGGCGCCGTACGGACCGTGTGCGTGGCGGCACTGAGGACCGAGGCGGCCCATGACACTTCACGACCAAAGGTCTCGTACAGGAGCTCGACCTCGGCGAACGAGTTGCGTCCGCGGGCGTAGAAGCCGCGACTGAGCGTGTCGATCAGCTTGAGCGAGGCGACCACGAGCGTCGAATTGCTGCGGCCATGCTTCATGGCGAAGACGTCGGTCGTGCTGCGTGCCCGTCCCGTGTCGATCGCCTCGAATGCATCCTCCGGCACGCTCCACGTCACCCTCAGCTTGGCCGCCACACCCGCCTTGACGATCCCCTCGAGACGATGCTGGCCGTCCATGAGACGGTCCGACGTATCGAGCGCGATGCTCTGGTGGGTAATCTTCCAGGCGCCTGCCGTGATGTCGCGCGCGAACGCTGCCACTGTCGCACTCGACAGAGGCCGGTTCGAACGCATGGTCTGGAGGAAAATCGACGCGAGCTCGGGAGTGATGGTCTCGGTCGTAGTGAACTGCTCTTGCGGCTCGCGGAGTTCCTGCGCCGCGCGTGCGAGGCGTCTCTGTCGAACGACTTCGCGCGCTGCATCGAGTTCGCTTGCTGCTTGCACGAGCGGTACTGCGTCCGATTCGGGCCTCGTGGCGCGTGCAACGGACAGGCTGGGCTCCGACCGCGACCCTCCCGAGGTCACGTCTGCGCTTTCTGCTGGACTGAGTGGATCTGATTCGTGGGTCATTGAACGGGCTCCTTACACCGAGGGCTTGTTGCTCTCGCGACGGCATGTCTCGAGAGCGCGGTTTCGAATCGAGTTGCACCGTGGCTTGACGAAGACGTTCATTCCGACGCAACCTGGACCAGGCCGCGCTTGCCGACGCGATAGCGCGCGAGCTCGCCGCGCACGTTCCGCAGGATGATCGTGCCGTCCCTCATCACCTCCGAGCTGGACCGCGATGGCTGCGTCGGGATGAGGCCGACGCGATCCGTCCACCGGCAGTAGGCGGCGATCGCGCGCGCGATCAGTTGGTCGTCACCGAGCGTGTCGATCGGACGACGGAGCATCACTCGCCTCCCTTCATGCGCGCGACGCGCTCGGCGAGTGACGGCCCGTGCGCGTTCAGCGCGGCGTCGAGTTCTCCCCACGTGCGGCCGTCGGGCGACCTTGCCGAGCCGGTGTCCGGCCACCCTTCATCCGGGTTCCAGTCCGTTGGCCACTCGATGGTGGCGTGCGGCGCAGCGGGCACCCCGGCGCCGATGTGGAGGGACCGTTCTGCCTGATTCGTTTTCGTGCTCATGCCCCCAATACACCGCCGCTTCGAAAGGCGACGGGGGCAGCCCGTCGATTTCTACGGTCGAGCCTCGACGAGCACACGGATCACATCGGGCACCGGAACGCCGCCGAGGATGTGGAGATCGACGGCGCGCTCGCGTGCGACCTCGTGGAGCCGCTCGACAAGTCCGAAACGGATGGGCGCTCGAAACGCCTTGCCGGGTTGCAGGAGGTGTTTTGCAAGTCGCGTTGTCGGCAGGGCCACGACCACGCGCGTGGCGCGAAGCTGCTCGACGACCTGCAGGATCGCGGCAAGCTCCGCTACCTCCGGCCGGCTGCTCACGTCTCTCAAGGTTGGGTGGCCGATGACCTCGCCGCGGAAGACGGTCGCCTGCGAGACGATGCATCCGCCGCTCTCGGCTCGGGCAACAGCGACGTGGACCATGGGGGCGTCCGCGAGGTCCGGCGGGAGGGGAGGCTCCCCCCGATCGGACTCGTAATCTGATCCATCGAGATGCCCGAGGACTCTCTCGAGGGACGACACGAGGAACCTGGATGACGTGTAGCCACTGCTCCGCGCAGGAACGTTGGCTCTGCATCCCTCAGACGATTCACGCGGGTGCGAGTACCCGTGAACCGACAGCTCCCCTTCGCCATCACCCCCTTCGGGGCATGGCTCCAGGTCGCTGACGCTCTCCTCATGGAGATCGTCCGCCATCCGATGGGAGGATCTCTCCCCCCATCGAGTGGGCTCCAGTCCTTTGCTCTCGTCCTGGGTGTTCTCTTCCTGATCCCGTGTTCCGACGGGATTCAGAGAGTCTCCCCCATGGGAGGTCGATTGCCCCGAAGGGGTCGTCGATGTCCCTTGATGGATCCCCAGGTCGGGGCTCAGGTCACAATGAGCAGTCACGCCCATGGCCCCTTGCGGGATCATGGCCTCCGACGTGGTGCTCGTCTGGTCGCCCCAGAGCCGGGCGCGCCAAACAATCCCAGACCCGGGACGACGAGGTGCACGGGTGACGGGAAATCTCTTCTCGATCGCCTTCTCGACGGTACGTCGAACGAACTCCGCTTCGTCGGGATCGAGGTAGTGCCAGTAGTTGATGAGACCGTCGATCTTCGCTTCGAGGTCGGCGTCGTCGTAGGCGTCACAGCCCGCCCCACCGCCGTAGCGTGACGTTCCCTCGACGACGGGACGGCTCGCGAGTTTGCCCACGACCTCTGCGATCTCGTCGATCTTCCGGGTCAGCACCTCCTTCGGAATATGGATCCCCGCGTTTTGATCGATCTCGGCGCCGAGCAGCGAGATCCGACGCTGCTGGACCCTGTACACCAACTTGTCGAGCGCGATGTTCCACGAGAGGGTCCGCCGATGCGGGTGATGCCCGATGGCCTGTGCCGCCCTCTTCGGTTCGCGTGAGCGACTCGGGCGATCATCCTTGACCGGAATCCCTTGGCGCCGAGCCCACTCCAGCACCCGCCGGACCGCGTCCCTCACCGAACACTTCGTCGGCCCGCCGATGAAGATGTCGTCGCAGTACCGCACGATGTGCGCGCCCTTCGCGACCACGTCCTCCAGCGCCTCGTCCAGCGCGAAGGGCACCATGTTGGCGATCACCGGGGACTCCGGCAGCCCTTGCTGGAGACCTCGCCACGTGTGGTGGTCGTCGCGGCGGCCGCGGGAGATGCGAACGACACGGCACCGCACGAGGGCAAGGACGAGCTCGATGAACCGCGGCTCGTACCCGTAGTGCAGGAGTGCCATTTCGATGGCCCTCCACTGGATCACCTCGAAGTATCGAACGAAGTCCAGCTTCGCACAGAAGACGATGTTGCCCTTCGAGACAGCGCCCGCCACCTCGAGCACCGTGTTCTGCACCGCGCGCTCGTTGCCGGCGCGGTACGCCCGCGCGATGGGGCTGAGCAGACGGTCGCTGGTCGTCGAAAGGACATCAGTCACGAGGTTCGAGAAACAGCGCCGCCGGTACGTCGCGACCCCGACCTCTCTGGCCCTTCGACCACTCGCTGGGACGACTCCGAGGCGCACTGGTTCGTCGCGGAGTCGTGCTTCCAGATCCCTGGAGCCGAGGTCCACGAGACCGGCGATGTCCTTTGCCATGTCGGCAACGTCGGCGGCGCCTCGTACGACATCGCAGAGGCGCCGTCCGTGGGCGTCACGGGTGCGTGCGTCGGCCCGCGCGAACGCCGCGTTGATAGCGACGTCGCAAGCGAACGTGATGCGGTGCGGATCGCGGAGGAGCCGCATCGCGTCCCTCGGCTCGAAGGGGTGGCGCGGCATCAGAAGGGCTCCCGCTCGATGATGAAGCTGAATCGGTTCGATCTCGCGGTACCGACGAACGGCCACCGGACGGGCGACACCTCCTCGACGCACTTCTTCTCGACGACGCGCAGCCCGGTCGTCGCGACGACGATGTCCTCGACGTCGGCGGCGAGCTGCGGGTCCGACAGGTATCCCTGCGCATCGCGCACGCTGGTCGGGATCAGGAAGTAGCCGCGACGGTCGGGGCGGACTGCCTGCATCGCGAGCGCGAGGTACCCCGAGAGCGAGCGGAGCCACTTTTTCCGACCGAGCCGCGAAGGATCCTCGACGGCGCTCGCGACCCCGTCGGGCACGTAGATTCGCCGGTGTTGCGAGGCTGCGGGCGTCGCGCAGGAGGGGAACACCAAGACGACGGCGTCGTGCCCGGGCTCGAGTGCGTCCTGGCCTCGACGAACGGCAAATCGTGCGTTGAGGGCCGTCGGCTCACTGCGGATCCAGTCGCACTCCTCGACTCGGAACTTCCTGAGCCCTGTGACCGTGAGCGCACGCACGATGCCGCCCACCCCGGCACCGACGACCGAAACCCGCGGGCGAGGGTCAACAAGACTGCCCGTGAGTTGGTCGGCGACCCAGAGCGCCCACCCGTCGGGTTCTCCTTCGAGGTAGCGCGCAGAACCGAGACCGGCGTCGCTAGCGACGACGAGGACATCACCTTCGACGCTCCAGTGAAATCGCGTGCGTTCCGCGACGGTCGGCGTGATGGATGGCTCCAACCGCGCCGTATGCTCTGCGCGGAGCATCGTCTGAGCGTCGCGCCGGAGCCAGCCGACGATGTCCGGGCGCGCCGCGAGCTCGATGAGGATCGCGTGCTCGTCGCACCGCCGCACGTATGTGCGGTCGGGATCTCCGACCCGACGCTCGACTTGCACGAGGCCGCGTTCCCTCGCGATGGTGAACACGCGGTCGTCGATCGCACTGAGCAGCGCCCTCGCGAGATCATCGCGGCGCACGCTGCGCACGATCCGACGAAGCGGCGACGGCAGCACGGCCTGTTCGAGTCGACGATCGCGTCGCTCGATTCGCCAGTCTTTCGTCAGCTCCGTCGGTGTGGACATCGTCGTTCTCTCGGTCTTCTTCATCGCCAGCGGTACGTCGTTGTAGGGCTCTTGTCCCCTCTACACCGGAAGCACTGCTCGGAGCTTCGACAGGGCAACCCCGTCGCCATCGGACGCGTCAGTGACGGCGCACACCACCAGGGGCGCCGTCGACGATCTCCAGCACGGGCGCGACTCCGTCTGCGCTCACCGCTGGAGTCTCGACGGCTGCCAAGTCCGCGTCGTCGATTTCCCACGGATAAGGTTCCGTAGGATGCGGCTCCAGCTCGCCGCGCAGCACGCGTCCGAGAAGCGCATCGACGTCCTGCTCGGACGCGCACTTCAGGCCGACGCCCTGGCGGCGAGCTATGCTCCTCAGCGCTGCGTCGGCGGCACGCGCGAACGGTTGCACGTCGATCTGATCGAGCTCCACGTCACGACCCGTGGCGTGCCTCCAAAACAGCCATCGTGCCGCACTGACGAAGCGGAATGACTGCGCCGACACGTCTCGGCGTGAGCACCTCGTCGAGGTTCTGCGAAGCCGCGGGATGATCTCAGGCCGTCGCATTAGACCTATGCCAGGAGGACCACCGCGACGGTCAGCGCTGACCACGACCGTCGCGGTGGTTGGGGGGCCGCCTCGTCCCCGATCGTGTAGACGCTAACCAGGGCGCGCGTCACCGGCCGGGAGCGAACGTCGCTCGACGCTAGAACAGCCAGTCCGGTCCGTCGCATGCGTCGCTCGGGCTGGCGCCCGCGACGACGTTCGCACTGCCCTCGCTGTCAGTCGTCTTGTCGATCGGCGGGCGCTCCAACACGAGCGGATGGTACGTTTCCTTGTTCTTGTAGCGCCGCCTGGTCAACAGCCCCATCTTGACCGCTGCGTCCAGCGCCTTCTGTGCCGACTGCCGGGTGACGTCGAGCGTCTCGGCCGCGCTCGCGGCGCTGACTGCGACGTCGTCGGCGAAGAAGCGGCTGAGCCATGCGAGCTCCTCGTAGACGAGTGCGGCTGCGCGATAGGCAGCCGCCAGCTCGCCAGTCACGTGCTCCCGAAGCGAGCTTGCGACGACGCTCGCCGCGATCGCCGTCGGCCAGTAGAGTTCGGGGGGCATTTGCACCGACTTCCGCACGATGTGTTGCTCGCGCTCCGGAAACTTCGCGAGGACCGTGTCGATGTCCTGCGGGAGCTCCTGCGGCAACGCGTCGAGGACCCTGGCCGCGATCTCGAGGATGTTCATCGGGCGCCCTCCTTCGCGATCGACAAGTCGTTCGACTCGAAACCACCGGACACCGCGGGCGTCACCGGGCAGCGGTCGATATTGCCGGTGGCGAGCTCGTTCTTCGTCGTCCACTCAAGCCTGAGCGCGAAGCCGGGAATGCCGCAGTGCAGCGCCTCTTCGAATTCGATGATGAAGTCGTCCATGATGATCTCCAGGAGCGTCGATCGGCCGAAGGATCTCGGGGACCGCGCCGGTAAGCTCCCTTACACCGCGCGCCCTCCCCGAACGGTCGGTGTTCACCAGCGGCGGCCCTGAGCACCGACGCGGCTTCGAGGCGCCGTCGTTCACGCCAGGACGCTGTACGGAACGGGATGACGACAACTTCCGTGATGACGTTCCTCGACGCCCTGCGATGGATGGCCGACCGCGGCTATCGCACGCTCATGTGGCCCTGCTGGTGCATGGCGGGCTGCGTGACTCCAACGAAGAACGAATCGCTCGAAGAGGCGATCGAGCAGTTCGCGGCGGGCCAGCGACGCCCGTCCGGACGGCGCTACTTCGTGACCCAGGCGCCGAGCAGAGGCGGCGAGCTCAACGCCTACGTGTACGCGCTGCCGCCCTCACTTAATTCCGCCGACGAGTGCGCGGTCGCGGCGGAGGTCGAACGTCTGCGGGACGGCCCGCAATGGCTACAGAACGAGGCGAGCGACTCGAGCTGGTACGTGTACGAGTGCGCGGGGATGGTGCTCATGTGAATTTGATCGGCGCTCGAGACATGGGCCCTCGGTCAAACACGCTCTAGCCGCGGCGGTTTTCTAGGTCGCTCGGCGCGGCATCGGTTTCACAACGACGTGGGTCTCGAACGACGTCTTCGGCGTCGACAACGCGCATGCGCGTCGGATCCGCGCCCGGCAGATGTCTGCGACGGTTCGGTAGCCGCCCTCGCGGGCGGCCGAACCCTCCGGTGTCGGTTCCGCCTGTTGCAGCGAGATCACACGGCGGTCCCCACCGTCGTCGCGGTTGAGCGCGATCAGCGCCTCGGCGAGCGTCCCCGACCCGGCGAACACGTCCAGCACGACGTCGCGATGCGTCCGGCGGGTGGTGACCTCGACGATGCGGCTCAGCAGGTCGACCGGTTTTGCGAATTGGAACACGCCCTCGCCGACCGCGGCGTCGACGGCCCTTTTGCCGGCCGCGTACGAGAAGGTCCTCTCGCTCCAGATGCTGGTCGCCCGCGAGTAAGCGGCATCGGACTCGGCGTAGACCTTCCGGAAAATGCGCCAGATTCCCCGCGAGGACCGCTTCGCGATCAGGTGGTTCGTCTCGCTCGCCGCCCGCGCGCGCCCCCACGTCCACACGCCGTCACCCTCACCGCCGGTGGCCTCGGGGTAGACCGTCACCGTGTAGCGCCCCGCTCTACGCGTCGAGACCTCGCCCGTCCTCGGGTCGACGAACAGGGCGTAGAACATCGATTCCTGGTCCTGGCGGCGCCGACGGTGATCGGTACCTCGCAGTGGGTAGAGGGCGTAGCGGCCCCGCTTGTCGGCGTGGCGGTAGTGACGTGCGACGTCTTCGGCGTGAAGCCGCACCCCGCCCATCACGCCCGACCCGCGCCGGTCCTTTGCGTACACAACGAGGAACTCGTGGTTCGTGGCGACGTGGCGCCGCAGACTCTTGCCCCGAGGGTTCGAGCGCACCGTGATGCACGCAACGAACTGCTCCTCGCCGAAGACCTCATCCATGAGCATGCGGACGTGGTGCAGGTGCCGATCGTCGATAGAGATCACCGCGACTCCGTTGGCGAGCAACAGGTCCCGAAGGACCACCAGCCGCGGGAACAACATCGAGAGCCACGCCGCATTTCTGGCGTCCCGCCGGTCCCCGCCACCAGCCGGTCCGAATCGGTCGTCGTACGTGAACTTCGTGCCGGTCCCGTAGGGTGGATCGAGGTACGCCGCTTTCACGAACGCGCCCCGGGTCTGACGGAGGAGCTTCAGGGAGTCCAGATTGTCGGCCACAATCAGCTCGTGACCGCGGCGCACCTTCTGCGCCGCAGTGCCCCGCCTGACGAGTCGGCCTTCAGTCGGTCGCTGCGCTGCTTCGAGTGCTGCCGCCTTTCCCGCCCACGTAAACGCAAACGAGTCGCAGGCCGTCGTCGCGACGCGCACTGGCCGGCGCCGCGGCCGCCGCCCCTTCCAGTTCGACGCGATCACCCGATGGATGGTCCGAGCACTCGCTACGATGCCCCTCGCCGAGACGACCTTCGCGGTGAGCGAAGCGTTGAAGCCGGCCTGCTCGCGAAACACCTCCATCACGATCGCGACCTGATCCGGCGTCAGCCGACGCGCCCGCGGGCGAATCTGCACGTCGGCTTCGGCTGACGTCAGGTAGCGACGGACCGTCTTCGGGGCGGCACCGATCTCGCGCGCGATGACGACCGTGCCGTGACCCTTCGCTGCAAGGCGCCGGATGCGAGCCACGGTCGCGCGATCCAGCATTCGTCACGCAGCGTACCCCATGTGGACCTTTTGCTGACGAGAGATGATCGCGTGGACGTCACCAAAACGAACACCCAGCAGCCGACGACAGAACCGCATGAGGGCAGTCGACGGCCGGGACGAGCGCGGCGGGTGGAGTCACGCCATCGTCGCGCCCGCGACCCAGACGTTCTCCGTCATGTGGAATCGCTGGGCGCGCGTCGTAGAACTCATCACTCTGATGGCGACGGGCTGCTGCTCGTGGACGCTCCTGGCGATCTCGTTCGACCATTCGGGTAACTCCTGCCGCCTGATGATCGTGTTCAGACGACGGGTGACGAATCCGGCGATCAAGTCGGCGAGCTGCACGCCGGGCGTGTCTTCGGACCGAACAAACTCCAGCGCGGCACGTCCGGGCGGAAAGACGAAGTCTTGGAAGCGCCCGTGCGCCGAACGGTTGAGCTGCATGGCCAGACCGCGAGGGAACGCCGCGAGCTGCTGTAGCGTGGCACGCAGGATCGGGCCGAACTCGTTCTGTTCATCATGCCGCACGACGAAGGGGGTGCCCCCCGCGAGCTTGTTGAGACGCCAGCACAGGCCCGAGAACGAACTCGTATGGGGGAGCATCGTCTGCGGGTTCGCCGCCTCGGTCTCGTCGGGGGGCGGCAGGAACGAGCGCCAGTACGCCTCCACTTCCGCATGCTCCGACCGCCGCGCCTCCAACGTCTCCCGCAAGGCTCGCTCCATCACGGTCAGCACCTCGCGGCGGTCGGGGTGTCGTTCGATCGCTCCGGCAAGCGCAGTCGTCATCGCATCGACGAACGCCCGTCCGGTTTCCTCTCGCGGATCCTTCGCGAACGCGCGGTACGGCGGCAGCACGATGTCGTTGACGCCTGCCTCGATGAGCGTGTCCGCGAAGGTGTTCGCTCGCTCGCTGGCATCGATGTCCCGTCCCGAGGCGAGCGGAACGGCGTGAAGGACGAACGAGACCACGTGGTCGATCGCGTACAGCTCCATGTCCACGGCCTCGACGACGATCGGTCGCCGCCGCTCGAGTAGGACGTCGAAGAGCTTGGTGTACGCGGCCGGAGGCGCAGTCTTCGCTTTCAACTCGCTGCGCTGCCGCTGATACGTGCGGAGGATCTCCCTTCCGAGCTCGTCGAACTCGCCCTCCTCGCCTTCCATGATCGCGGCAAGGCAAAAGCTCGGCTGATCGGCGTTCACCGGTCTCGTTGCGTCGCCCGTGTTGCCGCTCTCGTCGGCGTACACGATGCGGGGCCTGGCTTCAGCGGTCATCCGGCGTAGTGTGGTCTGTTGAGACCCGCGACGCTTGTCAGGGATCGCACGGGCGTGATGGCGCGGACGATGTCTCGCGGGCCGCCCACCGGCCGTCGACGTGGCGCACCCTCCCTTGCGCGACGAGAGCCCGGAGCACTGTCGTGAGCGACTCGTTGCGGCACCGGAGGACGGCACGCAATGCGCCTCGGCTGAGCGGTGCCTCGGATTCTGCGATCGCCCGGTGCGCTCGCACCTCGAGCGACTCCGTGCTCTGCATCGGACCGTCGTCCTCGTCCTCCGCCACGAGATCGGACACCTGGAGGTGAGGCGCGGGATCACGCGAGAGCGCGACTCGCATCGGCTCCGGCGACGCGGCGGAACGGTGCTCGACCCGCAGGGTAACGACACCGCTTCGTCGCCGGAGGAAGAGCCCGGTATCCGTCCACGCGTGCAGGTCCCCGGACCCGCGCAACCCCTGGCCCTCGGGCGCACGGCTCGAATGCGTCTTGCGGTTGTGATGCGTGAGCACGATCGATGTGCCGTAATCACGCTGCAGGGTCCGGAGGAAACCGAGCAGCCGACCGATGTGGCCGGAGTCGTTTTCGTCGCCGCCATGAAGCCGAACAAGTGGATCGAGGACGAGCAATCGGGGGCGCGTCTGCTCGACGACCTCGCGAAGGCGATCCTGGTCCGCGAGCGAGTCCAGACGAAGCACGCTGGCCGCCACGAGTTGAAGCGGCAGGCGCTCGAGCTCGAGTCCCCGCGCGCTGCAGACGGCCAGAATTCGCTCGCGAATGGCGGGAAGGGAGTCCTCCGCGAAGTACGCGATCACAGGACCGGGGGTCGGTACCTCGAACCGACCGAAACACGGGGTCCCGGACGAGACCGCGATCGCCATCTCGATGGCGATCCACGTCTTGTAGGACTTGGGCGCCGCGCCGATGATCCCCACGCCCTCGCCGACCCAGAGATCTTCGATGAGCCACGGCGGCGACGCGGGAAGCTTCAGCAGCTCGGCCGGTCCGATCAGAGAGAGTGACGGATTCGATGCAATCGCCGCGGGTGATGCCGCCGTGGGGGCGATCGCCGGCGGCGTTTCGGCGCGCACGCCGAACGCGGCGAGCCATCGGTCTCTCGACAGCCTCGTCTTCGGGGGCAAACCGGCGAGCTCGCCTTTGCGGCGACGCACGAGAACCGACTCAAGTGCTTCCCGAGCACGCGCGTACACGACCTTGCTCACACCGCGGGAGCCGACGTCTCCGGTGCATGCCCCGATCTGCACGCGCGCGGCCTCCCAGAATGGCGCGATGTCCTCTTCGGCCTGTCGACGAATCTGGTGGACATGCAGGTCATTCAAGAGCTCGATCACGAGGTCGTCGGAGACTGTGTCGTCGTACGCGGAGGGAGTGGGGTTGGGCGGTGTGTCTTTCACCACGACCTGTACACCGCGGCGCGCAGTCGGGCTCCGCCGGCCGGCTCGGTGTCTTCGCGTGCCGCGCACGAGAGTGCATCGTCCGACCGGAACGTCCGACCGGCCACGAACTCCTGGACCGAGACTTCGAGCAAACCGAAAGCGAGCGCCTCTGCGGGCCCCGCACGCAGGCCGCGGGCTCGAGAATTGGCCGCTTCTCGAGTCTCCGTGGCGCCGTCGAGCGCCAGGATATCGACGTCACGTGCGCGTACGGTGTGGCGGCGTCGAAAATCGATTGTCCTTTTGTTTCTCCTGCAAGCGTGGACATCACCCTGATCGGATACGCCCTCGGGAATCCCCTGCGCGTCGCGCTCCTCGAAGCGCTCGGCGACCGGGAGGTCACTCTCTCGGACGTCGCCCGAGCCTTCGGCATCTCATGCGCCACGGCGCACCGACACGTCTGCATCCTCGCTCACGCGAAGCTCGTCCTTACCGCCCGTCGCGGACGATGGCGCGTGTTGAGACGCGATCCTCGATGCTGGGACGCGATCGAGCGATTGGTCGCGGCATCGGTCCGGCAGCCGCCCCCGTGTCAGGTCGCGATCGGATCGCAGATCGCCGGAGAGTAGAAGCCGGGTCCCTTCGGGTCGCAAGTGTTCCTCCGCAGCACGCCGATCGACACCGCCGCGGCGAGGGCGATGGACACATCGACGATGTCCAAGCCTGTCTTGTCGACGAAGAACGTGACATCCGCCGCGGGCATGTCCCACTCGCTCAGCTCTCGATACGCAATCGCCACAACCCACCACATCTCTGACTCGCTGGGCGAGCGCCGGAGCGCGACCGAGAGCGCAGTTGCGAAGTAATCGATGGTTGACAGCGCTGCGTGGTACGGGTCGTACGACCAGCGCCTGGCCTCGAGTAGAGCCATCGAGATCGACTCACGAAGGATACCCTCGCACGGGGTCGCGTTCGCGTCCGTTGCGAGCCGAGCCGCAAGACTCCGGATCTGTGCCTCGGTGCGGAGATCCGGCCGCTCGAGCGTCGGGCCAAAGGCTTCTTCGTAGCGCTTAGTGAGCTGCTCGATGAGGACTCGTACGAGGAACTCACGCGTTCGGCGATCGGCGCTGTCGCTGCGGGGGGAAGGTGGGCGGCGCACGTTGGACATGTTCCTCGTTACACCGCGCCGCCACCGCTTTTGTCGTCGAAAGTTGGTTGATGATTCGGCGGCCCATCTGTAGGGGTCGCGATGAACACGAACAACGTCCCCGCGTGGGTCTACGCATCGATCGATTCCGAGGTAGGTGGGGAGCTCCGTGCCTTCGAGCTGCGCGCGATGGAGCGTGCGCGAGAGACGTACCTCCTCATCGATAGCGAACGCCCCCCCTCGCGCCCCTCGCGTTGGGGGATCGTGGCCCTCGCGGTCGACGCAACGGGCCGCATCGCCGACTGGGAGGCATGGACGATCAGGACATCGCGCATCCGGAGCTGCATGGCGCTCACCTTGCTCGGCCTCGCGCAGGTCGATCCCGTTCTGATGGGGCCGTTCGGATTCGTCGCCGATCTTCGCGACGCCAAGCGCGCATCCGACTGATCGAGCTCGGGAAACCGGTTCCCGTTCCCGTTCCCGCGTTCGTGAGGCGCGAAGGGAATCGGGAACGGGAACGTGGCGCTGCCGCGACCGCTGCAGCTGTTGGCGGTGGCCTACGGTTTCAACGCCTTCGCGTACTGGTCCGCGAGCTGCTTGTTCGCAGTGCGTAGCCCCTCGACTTCCTCGTTGAGCCGGTCGATCTCGTCGACCAACGATCGGATCGCCTTCCACAGGTCCTTGTCCTGGGGCGGGTGTCCCCCGTGGAGCTTTTGACGAAGCTGGTCGAAGTCGACGTTGCTGTGGCTCTTGGGCATGGCGTAGAGCGTCGCAGAGCAACCATGGCCGAGTCGAGTCGTGCCCGCCGCCCGCGCGAACCGCATCGTGTGGGGTTCCGGCGGTGTAGTGACCCTCCATGCGTCACCAAGCACGGGCCCACGCGTCGGAACCAACAACCCATCGACGCGCGTTCGACCAAGGGCGCGTCCTCCAGTGGTACCTTGCCGTGCCTCGCGCAAACGAAGGGCTGCAGGGGGTACTCGACGAGCTTTCCCGGACGCGCGCGGACACGGAGGAAGGCGTGCTCTGGGCGGCGTATGAGGCGCTCGACCGGATGTCGCTTCACGCTTCGCCGAGAGAGGTCCAGGAGCTCGCGATCCTCCTCGCTGGCGCCAGCCTGCGGCAGAGGCCGTTCTTTGCCGCGATCAAGGACATCGTCGAGATGGTCTTGCAGGATCCTCTTGGAGCACTCATCGACTACTTCGATGGGCTCTCGTTCCAGGAAGCGCGGGGTGCTGTCGGCGCGATCGTCCGCGAGGCGCTCGCCGCCACCTCGCTTGAGGCCGACGGCGTCGATGCGATCATGCACGCACAAGTGACCTACCTCACGGAGGGGAGAGGACCGGCGCAACGGGCAAGTCGTGTAGCGGCCCTCGTCGCTGCCCGCGACGCGAGTTCGCATGGTGATGCAGCGGCACGCGCGCTCATCGTCGTCGCAACGCTCGACGCATATCTCGCGAAGTTCGACGGCGATGGGGGCAGCGTCGGGATTCCGACCAGTAGCGCCGCCACTCAAGAGCCCATCGAGGTCGAGCGCTCGCGTCCGAACGATCCGAGCGCGCACCCCGACGCGACGGGGGCCTCGGCAGACATCACCGATGGCTTGATGTCCACGGAGATCGGTGACGCCGAACGTGGTCGCCTCTGGAGTGGGCGCGTCACCTTCGAGGCCACCGACACCAAGGGGATGCTGCTCGAGGTCACGGTCCTCGCGGAAGCAGCGACGGCACTGGAGGCGCACGTGCGTTTCGCGGATTGGGCCGACGAATATGCGTCCGGCGCGGAGATCGAGTTCCCCACTGGGGAGTCGCGGTGCTCGGTCGTGCGTGTCGATGTCATCGCGCCCGTGCGCGTGCCGCCGCTCGGTCGGGTTGTCGAGACCGCGCGGCACACGTTCGAGGTGCACGACACGGCAGCGTTTCTCGCCGGCAGCGCACGCGCGGCGGTCGTCGATTGGTAACGGTTCGGCAGGCGCGGACGATCCGCGACCCGCGCCTGCCTCAGCGCCTCACAGTGCGGACGTACCGACGGTTGATAGCGGGCCGCGAGACGCGTAGGGGCAGCATGTTACTTACGAGAAGTGCGGTTCTCACAACCGACCTACCCGCCACGTCGTCGGCGGCGGTGCCGGTCACGACCGTCTCCCACCCGACGCTGATCGCGTCGGAAACGGACCCGGCGGCGCTCTACCTCTCGTCGCTCGCACCCGGATCGCATCGCGCGATGCAGGCCGCGTTGCGGACCGTCGCGACGCTCCTGACCGGTGGCGACGACATCGGTGCGGTGCCCTGGCACGCAGTCACGTTCGCGCACGCGACGGCCGTGCGGAGCGCGCTCGCCAACCGGTATGCACCCGCGACCGGCAACCGGATCCTCGCTGCGCTTCGAGGCGTGATGCGCGCGGCGTTCCAGCTCGGGCTCATCAATTCCGACGAGCTCGCGCGCGTGAACCTCGTGAAAGCGGTCCGCGGATCCCGCGTCGTGCGCGGACGCGCTCTCTCCGCTGCAGAGCTCCGCGCGCTCTTCACGGCGTGTGATCCCGACACTGCTTCCGGCGCCCGCGACGCGGCGCTCCTCGCGCTGCTCTACGCCGGCGGTCTCCGGCGCTCGGAGGTGGTCTCGGTGGACGTCGATGACTTCGATGTCTCGACCGGCCGGCTCCTCGTGCACGGCAAGGGTGCGAAGGAACGCACGCTCTATCTCGGGACCGTGGCCACCGCCGTCGTTGCAGCCTGGGTTGCGCGTCGAGGTGGTGCCGCCGGTCCGCTTCTGCTGCCGGTCAACCGTGCCGACCGGACCGTCTGTCGGCGCATGACCGATCAGGCCGTGGCCGAGCGACTCCGCGTGTTGCAGCGGCGCGCTGGTGTTGCCCACTTCACCGCTCACGACTGTCGGCGGTCGTTCGTGAGCAACTGTCTGGAGAACGGGATCGACCTCGCGACCGTGCAGGCGACCGCCGGGCATGCCTCGCCGGTCACGACATCGCGCTACGATCGGCGATTCGACCGCGCCAAAAAAATCGCTGCCAGCCTGCACGATCTGCCCGTTGTTGCGTGATTTGCGGACCAGAGCGCCGATGACCGACGCGGGCAGCCGAGCCGCGTCCTTGACCCCGCCGCCTTGCCTGCTGACGCTGCGGCGGGTTTGCCGTACGAACCGTACGACATGAAGTCGAGGATGCGACGCGGCGTTTCACCTGGGTGGCGACATGGCGTTGGACTTCCTCTCACACATCGACGATCGCGCGCTGCACGGGCTCGTCATCGAGGCGCTACGCGATGCACGGCGCCTCTCGCCGCCGCCGAAGCTCATCGACTATCACCGGTTCGCGTACGCACTCGTGCGTGTCGCGCGTCCGAATGAGGGTGGGCCGGAGCTGTCGCGGGCGAGCCAGGCGCTCTCGTTCAATCAGGGCATCTTCCGGTTCAACAGCGATGCAGAGGAGCTCGCGGACAACCGCCGCATCCTCACGGTCCTCTGGACCCTCGTCGGCCAGGGCTTGATCTACCCGAGACTCTTCCAGAAGAACGATGCGTCTGCGGTCGAGATCCTCTCGATCGGCGTCACGGCCGCGGGCGAGCGCGTCCTCGAGCAACATTTCGAGCACCCGCTGCACCCGCAGTTCGTTCAGGCGCTTCGCGTCGCGCGCATCGCCGACTCGGTCGTCGCCGCCATCGAGGATGCGATTGCGTGTCTGCAGCACGGGATCCTGCGACCGGCAATTGCGATGGCGGGTGTTGCGTTCGAGGAGACGGTGGAGGTCGCGTACGGGCTCGAGATCAGCGCGTCCCGCATCGCTCCGCCAGCGCGGCCTGCCAACGCTCGCGACAGACTCGCAGCGATGCTCGGCAGCGTCGACCAGCGCTTCGCGAAGATCGACGAGCGGCACCGCGCGCGAACCGCGTTGACCGCCGCCGAGGTCGTCCGCACCGAGCGCAACAACGCCGCCCATCCCAACGTGCCCGCGAACGATCGGACGCTCGTCGAGGGGTTGATCCTGCAGACGGCGACCCACGTGCGAGCGCTGTGGGATCTGTACGCGTTGCCGCGTCAGCCCTGAATCCGTTCTCACCTCGCACGGCGTGAATCTGAGCGATGGCGCGAAGCGGCGTTTCAAGTGGATGCGACAACCGGTCAGCAACCACGATCATCGCGAAGTCGGCGTCGTCATGGGCCCTCCCGCCTCTTGATCACTCCGTAACGCGTCAGCCTTCGCCATAGCGTGTTCTCGCCGATCCCCAGCGCTTCCGCGGTCTCTTTTCGGCTCCCTCGGAAGTGCTCCAGCGTCGCGAGGATGTGTCGCCGCTCGAGGTCCTCGAGTGTCGCGATCTCGAGCGCCGCGCCGTGCTTCGTCGAACGCTTCGGCCTCTCGGCGCGCACCTCGGGGGGCAGATCCGCGGGCTCGATCGCCGGCTGTCCCTCGGCGAGGAGCACCGCGCGCTCGATCGCATTCTCGAGCTCGCGCACGTTGCCCGGCCATTGATACGCGACGAGGAGGTCGAGCGTCCTCGGTCGGAGCGAGCACGGTCCGCACTGATTCTGCGCGCACACCCGCGCGATGAACTGCCGCGCGAGGGGGAGGACGTCCTCGGGGCGGTCGCGGAGCGGCGGGATCTCGAGCGGGACGACGCGGAGGCGGTAGAAGAGATCCGCGCGGAACGTGCCGGCCTCGACCATCGCGGAGAGGTCGCGATGGGTAGCGGCGACGATGCGCGCGTCGACGGCGACGTCCCTCGTCGCGCCGACCGGACGCACCGTTTGCTCTTGCAGCGCACGCAGGAGCTTGACCTGCATCGCGGGCGCCGTCTCTCCGATTTCGTCGAGGAACAGGGTGCCGCCGCTCGCTGCCTCGAACAGGCCGCGATGATCGGAGGCCGCGCCGGTGAACGCGCCGCGTTTGTGTCCGAACAGCTCGCTCTCGAGCAGGTTCTCGGGGAGCGCACCGCAGTTCAGTGCGAGAAACGGCCCGCTCCGCCGCTTCGAGCTCTCATGAATCCGGCGCGCGAGCCGCTCCTTGCCGGTGCCGCTCTCACCGGTGATCAGCACCGTCGCCTCCGAACGCGCGATGCGATCGGCGAGCTCGATCACGCGCCGCATTCCCGGGCTCTTCGCGACGAGATCGTCGTCGGCGGGCTGCGCAGCGGTTGCACGTCGGGATGCCATCGGAGCCGGGTTCCACCTTGGAGGGGACGCCTGCGTGTAGCGCAAGGGAGCGCCGGTCGATTCCAGGTGGACGAGTTCCATTTTGGAATGTCCGCTCAGCTCCCGCAACACCCCCGTGTCGGCGCGGCGAAGACGTGCGCGGCCAGCGACCTCGCGAGCACGAAGGCATCGGCGATCGGCATCACCGCGCCGTCCGGATAGCGGCGCCGCCACTCTGCAGCCGCGGCCTCGGAGGCGAAGAAGTGCACGTGGTCGCAGAACGCGCGGCGCACGTCGCAGGACGCGTTGCCGGCGATCGCGATCGACACGACGGCCGCCTCGGGCTCGACCGAGCGCACGGCGTCGGGAGTGACTTCCAACGTGACGGGTGCGGCGGTCGCGGCGCACGGCGAGGACACCCGCGCAGTCGAGCCGATCACGATCGGGAAAATCAGCGCGTCGAGCGCGCACCAGGTGAAGAGCTTCCGGCCGTCGATCTCAAACGAGTGCTGCGTCTCGCGCGTCGTCAGCCCGGCGCCGACGATGCGGCCTCGGTCGTCGCGCTCGATCGAAGGGAGGCCGTCGAGCAAGGACGCGACGCGCTCGACCGGCCACTGGAGATCGGTCGCGAGCTCCGACGCGGTCGGCAGACCGCCGGCGGCAAGCCTGATGATCGCTGCGCGAAACAGAGCGTCGCCGCCTGCGTCGCGGGCGATCGTGGTTCCCAGACGCGTGATGATGTTCCCTTCCATCGTCTCATCCCCCGGAGGCGCTGCTCTTCAGCGCCTCGTCGATTGCGGCACGCAATTTTGCCTCGGTCGCGGTGTCATCGGTCGTTCCCTGCAGACGCATGCGGATGATGCCGGCGCGATCGATGACCAAGGAGGTCGGCAGCACCGGCGACGGCACGTAGACGTTGAACACCGCCTTCTCCGGATCGGCCAGCACAGGGAAGGTGACCGCGTACGCCTTGATCCATGTCTTCACGTCCGACGCACTCGGGGGATCGCCGGTCGTGTTCTCGATGAGAATCCCGAGCGACGAGAACCCTTCGGCGCCCCGTTCGGTGTGGAGTGATTCGGACGCCTGCACGAGGCGTCGGCACGACGTTCACCACATCGCCGAGAACTCGAGCAGCACCACCTTTCCGCGAAAGTCCGCGAGGCGAACAGTGAGCCCGTCGCTGTCGGTGAGCGAGAAGTCCGGCGCGAGGTTGCCCACCGCGATGCCGGTCGGCGGCGCGGCATCGACGGCAGCCGTCGATGGCTGCTGCGCGCTCGACGCGCAGGCCGATGCCGCCGCGATGATGATGAACGATGCGATGCGTCTCATGACTTCTCCTATGAACTCGCGGGCGCGAACCCGACCCACGTGAGCTCGGTGATCCCCGAGCCATCGTCGCTCACGACCTTACTGTCCGCGCGCACGTGACCGGTGGCGCGCACGACGAGCTCGCCCTTCAAGTAGTCGAGCTGGAAGATCTCGACCTTCGAGCCGACGGCCAGACCCTTCGGATTCGGGAATTCGACCGCTGCGGCAGACGCGATCGTGCTCTGCAGCGGTTCGAGCACGTAGAGCGCGTGGAGACCCGACACCGCGGCGAACGGCGGCGCCTTATCGAGCGGGATCGGCACCGCGTACAGCTTCGGGTCGCCGAAGCCCTCGACGTGCAGATCGGCGGCGCGCAGCGTGATCGCGAACCCGTCGGCCGTCGTCAGCTTCTGCGGCTCCGTGACATCTGCGCGAAATGCGAGCGGCGCGTCGAGCTTCGGCGTGATGATCGGGCGTGCGAAGTCGTAGTCCGCCGTGTCCGCTCCGGTGAACGCGAACGAGAGAGAGGCGTAGGGGCCGTTCTTCGCGGTCGGCCCGTAGAGGATCAGGCGCTTCGCGCCTCCGGGCGCGACATTGCGCACGGTGAACGTGCCGGACGGCGACGTACGATCGGGCACGCAGAACTCCGTGCTCACCGTCACGTAGATGTTGACCACCGGATTGCCCGCGAGGTCGCGGACGACTCCGCGCGCGGCGTGTCCGCTCGCCGCAGGCGCTGCATCGCCGCCATCGGCGACGCTCGACGCGGTGGGCGTCGAGGAGCCACACGCAGCGCACAGAAGGCAGACAACGACAGCGGTCCTAGCCACAGCAGTCCTTCTTCCGCGTTGCGCTCGCGAGCTTCACCACCGCGTTGATCTCGGCGAGGCAGCAGGCACCGGAGGGGTTCTTGCGCTCGCAGTCGCAGTTGCCGGCGCGGACCTCGGCCTTGATCCGCTCCGCCGACGGAGCGCGTCCGACCGTTTGGACCTCGCGACGAAGATCTTCGGCGGACACGTCGAAGCAGTAGCAGATCGTCGTCGGCGGGGTCCGTTCCTTCAGCGCGACCCGCACGCGCGCTTCGCCCTTATCGACCATCCTTCCGTCGGCGCCGTAGTACAGCACCGAGCACGAGGGCGTCTTGCAGAAGCGGCGCTCGAGACCAAGCAGCCGGAGCGCGGTATCGCGGGGGAGCATCGCCGAGATCGTCACGTCAGGAACGGTTCGGCCCATGGCGCCGCACGAAGGGCATGCGGTCGCAGCCGCACCGCTTGCTTCATGCGACGTTGCACAGCAACCGTCCTGCGCGTCGCTCTTGCTCATGCGATCCTTGCCTTGTACCCAAGCTTATCGATCGCGCCGATGATCCGCTGCGGATCGACCCGCGCCGGATCGTACGAGACGACCGCGTCGGTCCCGTTCATCGTCACCTTTCCGACGCCATCGAGCTGCTTCAGCGCTTTCCGGATGCCGATCGTGCAGGAGGCGCAGGTGACGCCATCGACGTGAACGGCGATCGTCGCGGTCGCGTTCGCCGGGTTGGTCGCGCGCGGCGCGCAGCACGAAGAGCCCGTCGCACGACCGAGGGCGATGCCGAGACCGGCGGTCCCGGTCACGCCGATGACGGCAGCAATGATCCACGATCGAACGCGCATGCTCCCTGCGTACAGCAACGGCGGTGCCAACGCGAAATCAGCGTCCTTCGAGGGCAGCCCTCCATTTCGGAAGGACGGGGAGTTCCACTTTGGAGTCCGCCGTCGTCGCGAGGCAGGCTTTCCGCGGCGCGCAGCGTGGCCCGGTCGATGCTCTCGTCGGAGGCATGCCCGCAGGTCGCTCGCGTGATCACACCTGGACCGTCGCCTCCAGCGCCGTTTCGATCGTGACCGCGTTCCTCGCGTCCGCGTGCTGCATCGGTCCGCTGGTGCTCGCGCTGGTCGGCGTCGGAGGGGGAGTCGCGCTGACGACGCTCGACCCCTACCGGCCGTACTTGATAGCGTCGACCGTTGTCGTGTTGTCGACCGGCTTCTACTTCGCGTATCGGCGACCGCGCGCGACGGCGGACACGTGCGACTGTCCAGCCCCGCGCTCACGGACTGCAGCGCGTGTCCTGCTCTGGCTTACGACGGTCGTGGTCGTTGCGTTCGTCGCGTTCCCTCACTTCGCCGCGAAGGTGCTCGGATGAGTCCGACGGAATATGACCTCATTGTGATCGGCACCGGTACGGCCGGATCGATCGTCGCGCGCCGATGCCGCAAGGCCGGTTGGAACGTCGCGATCGTCGACGAGCTCCCGTACGGAGGGACGTGCGCGCTTCGCGGGTGCGATCCGAAGAAGGTGCTGGTCGGCGCGGCTGAGTTGATCGATTGGGCGCGCCGCATGCAGGGACGCGGCATCGACGGCGACCTGCGGATCGATTGGCCGGCGCTGATGGCATTCAAGCGCACGTTCACCGAACCGACACCGCCGAAGAAGGAACAGAGCCTCGCGTCTGCAGGCATCGCGACGCTGCACGGCACCGCACGATTCGAGACGGGAACCACGATCCGCGTCGGCGACCGCATGCTCGCGGCACGACACATCGTGATCGCCACGGGCGCGAGAGCCTCGATGCTTCCCATCCAGGGTGCCGAGCTCATGACTCTCAGCGATGAGTTCCTCGAGCTCGACACGTTACCGAAGAGGCTCGTGTTCGTCGGCGGCGGCTACGTCTCGTTCGAGTTCGCGCACGTCGCCGCGCGCGCGGGCGCCGAGGTCGTGATCCTCCATCGGGGCGAGCGCCCGCTTCGCGGCTTCGACGGCGAGCTCGTGGACCGGCTCGTGAAGACCGGAAGCGAGCGCGGAGTTCGCGTTGAGGTGCGCGCCGCAGTCGAAGAGATCGTGCGCGATGTGGGCGGTCTCACCGTGCGCACGCGCGACGGCCGAACGTTCGCCGCGGACCTGGTCGTGCACGGAGGCGGGCGCGTCCCCAACACCGACGCGCTCGCGCTGGACGCCGGTCGAGTGCAACGCGCGGAGGACGGCGGCGTGGTCGTCAACGAGTTCCTGCAGAGCGTGAGCAACCCGGCGGTCTACGCGGCGGGCGATGTCGCTGCGACGGAGGTTCCCGCACTCACTCCGGTGTCGAGTCACCACGGGCACGTCGTCGCGGACAACCTCCTTCGTGGAAATTCTCGACGAACCGATCTCACCGAGGTGCCGAGCGTCGTCTTCGCGATCCCACCGCTCGCGATGGTCGGTCTCACCGAGGACGCCGCACGCGCGAAGGCAATGCGCTATCGCGTGCGGACGGAGGACGCTTCGGCGTGGTACTCGACACGACGCACCGGCGAGTCGCACGCTGCATCGAAGGTGCTGATCGAGGAGGGCAGTGAGCGGATTCTCGGTGTCCACCTCTTTGGACCGAACGCGGCGGAGGTCATCAACGTCTTCGCGATCGCGATCCGCGCCGGAATGACCGCCGAGGAGATCTGGGAGACGACGTTTGCCTACCCGACCGGCGCGTCCGATGTCAGCTACGTGATCTAAGCGGCGACCAGCCCGACGCTCAGCCCGGCACCTGGTGACGACGGAGCGTTCGCGAGCGGCGCCCCATCCTGCGCCTCAGCGCGCGCTCGCAATCCTCGGCGGGACGTGCCGCGCAACGATGAGCGGTGCTTTTCCGAGCCGCGACTTGGCGATCGCGTCGACATCCTCTACGGTCACGTCGAGGGCGGCGGCCCCCTGGTCGGCGAGGGCCTGCTTCAACTGGTTACGCATGTCGTCGCTGCTCGCCGTCACATCCCGGCCGACGAGCCGGACGAGTAGCCCGGTCTCGACTTGCTCTATTTGCCACGCCGTCACGGGCGCCCGCTCCATCACCCGATGAAAGACGTTCGGTTGGACGGCAACGACACCGCCGCGAGCAGCCGGAAGCTCGAGCACGTCCTCACGGCGTCCCTGGATTCCATCGATCAACGCGTACGGCCGGCCGCAATCACACGTGTCGGCGGAGACGCGCACCGAGTCGCTCATCGCGTAACGAATCAGCGGCATCGTCCGTGAGAACAACACGGTCACAAGGACGCGTGCGCCGAAGATGCCCGGCGGCACCGGATGATCGTGCTCGTCGACGAACTCCGGGATGACGAGGTCCTCGTAAAGATGCATCCGCCCGCGATCGCAGTGCGAGGCGATGCCTGCAGGTTCGGTCGCCGCGTACACCTCGACGGGCGGTGCCCCGAAAGCGTTACGGATGCGCTCCCGCGTGTCTTCGGTGATTACCTCCGACGAACAGGTCACCGCTTTCGGCCCTATCGCGAGCCGGCCGGCGAGCTGCTCCTCGGCCAGCAACCGCATCATCGAGGCGTACCCAACGAGCGACTCGGGCTGGAACTCGTTCAACTTCGCGTTGATCGCGTCGAGCGGCTCGGTCGCATCGATGCGCAGCGTCGGAACGAAGCGGTTGTGAAGCGTCGCGCCGACGATAGCGGATTGATGCCACGGCGTGCGGGAGCTCACGACCGCCAGCTTCATGCGATGCGTGAGACCGGCACGGAGCCCGGCCCAGTCGTTCGCGCGCGCGTACGACGCGAGCACCCACAGCCATTCGTCGCGGTCCTGGACGAAGATGCCGCGGAGGCCGGTGCTCCCGGACGTCGAGCTCACGAAAAAGCGGTCGCCCATCGGTGCGTACGGGCCGTCCGGCGACAGGCTGTCGAGGTACCCTCGAACGTCGGCGAGACGCAGCGTACGGTCCGTCACAACGTCATCGAACGACTGCATCACGTCGGTCTTGGTGACGATCGGCAGTTCGTGTAGCGCGCGGCGCTCGAGGCCGCGGTGGAGCCGCGCGTAGAACGCGGAGTGCGCCACCGCGAAATCGCGTAGATCGCGGAGGGCGCCCGCTTGGTACACCTCGAGCTCGCGGCGCGACCAGCGGTCGTGCCCGCGGAGGATGCGCCGACGAGCGAGAACTGTGGCGAGCGTGCGGACGTCCATTCACGACACCGCCGTGCCAAACGTCTTCTCGAGATCCTTGAGGATGTTGGTCGCGAGCTTCTCCTGCTTTGCGCGCAGATCCTTCTCCGACACGAACCAGCCGACGACGCCGGACACGTCAACGAACAGCCAGTAGGTAACGAGCGCTTCGGTCGGAGTCTTGCCATCTTTGACCATGGTGACAGCGCGCGCCTTGATGCCGGGGGCGCCGATGTTCATCTCGATCGTACGGTTCGGACCGAAGGTGATGTCCCAGTCGTGCGTGCCGCAATCGAAGGTGCGGATCTCGAGCTCCGCCTTCGCGTAATTCGGCGCTCGCTTCTTGACCTTGATCCACTTGACCTCGCTGAACACCTGCGGCCACTTGTCGATGTCCTGCAAGCGAGCGAGAACAGAGTTCGGATTCGTTGCGACACGAGCCTCGCCACCGAACCAGCGCGGATCTTTCTTGTCCCTTCCCCGGGTCGCGAGCGACGACTTCGCACCCGCCGGCCGCCGCAGCACGAGAAGGACGACGGGGCCGGCCACAATGAGGGCGCGTCGTGCGATGAGCTTCCTTGCCATCGTGGCCTCCTTTCGGAACGGGAGCTCTTCGAAAAGCGTGCCATCGCGGACGGCCGGGCAACGAAGGGTGGTTCGCGGCGAGCGCGCTTGCTGCAGCAGGGTGACCGGGCGGGTCACGGACGAACGCATCACGTCGTGCGCGCAGGAACTGCGCGACCAGGACGTCCCCTGTCTTTCCGCGCAGCCCGCACGAGACCGAATGCAGATTGAGGGGCGAAATAGTTGCGATGGCACTCCCGGTGCATTGCGCTGCTGCAGGCTGTTCAACGGAAGGACCTGTCATGCTTCGAGTCGCTCTGTTCGCCCTGCTCACCCTCGTCGGCGCTGGTTGCGCCACTCACTCGGCGATGCGCGGCAGCGTCGTAATGCGGGTGAACAACTCGGATGCCCACGTCTGCCTGGGCGAAGGTGAGGTCGCGGTAGGCGACACCGTCAACTTGATCCACCACGACTGCGCCACCAAGAACAACGAGAAGCCGTGGGTGGGGGCGGCCGGTGATCGGTGCCGCCGTCAGGTCGTCGGGACCGGTCAGGTCGTCGAGGTCTTGAACTCGCACTACTCGATCGTGCGCTTCAAGGGTGACGTTGCGTTCGTGGAGGGCGACACGATCGAGAAGGCGAAGTGATGCTCCACGATTGCGTCTGCCCCGCGTCCTTCCACGATCCTCGACTCGTCGTCCTGACCGGCGGTCCGGGGGCTGGCAAGACGGCCGTTCTCGAGGTCGTCAAGCGGAGCTTCTGCCGGCACGTTGCCGTTCTCCCGGAAGCCGCGTCCATCGTGTTCGGCGGCGGCTTCCCCCGCACCGCCACCCCACCGATGCGACGTGGCGCCCAGCGAGCGATCTTCCACGTTCAGCGCGAGCTCGAAGACGCCACGCTCGAGGAACAGGCGGCCGGGGTCGTGCTCTGCGACCGTGGTCTGCTGGACGGCCTGGCCTACTGGCCCGACGAAGCGGGTTCGTTTTGGTCGCGACTCCAATGCTCCGAGGGCGAAGCTCTCGCGCGTTACGCGGCGGTCATTCACCTCGCAACTCCCGACGACGGAGCGGGGTACGACCACAGCAATCCACTCCGGATCGAGACCGCCGCTGAGGCGAAGGCTCTCGACGCTCGGATCCGAGCGGCGTGGGCGAACCACCC
>JALHOE010000083.1 GCA_022843175.1 Deltaproteobacteria bacterium | reverse complement strand
GCTGCGGGGCGGGGCTATCCGAGCAGGCGCGCGCGTCAGCGAGCGCCTAGCCAGCTCGGGAACGGCCCGGGCCTCGTTCCGCGCCGACGAGCTCGGAGGGGATGGCGCGCTACCCGTTGTTGTTATTGTTGTTGTTATTGTTGTTATTGTTGTTGTTATTGTTGTTGTTATTGTTGTTGCTGCTCGTGGTGCCGTCGGGGCTCGGCGGGCGTCGACCGGCCGAGGGCCCGGGCAGCGTGAGAATCAGTCCCGCGGTCCCCAGCATGACGAGCTTGCCGCCGTCGAGGAACGCCCGCTCGTCGATCATCGAGATCTTCCGGCCGTCGCAGAAGACGGCGCGCGTTTGCCGGGCGAGGGGCAGCGATACGCTGAACGCCACCGCGCGCTGCTCGTAGCAGAAGAGCGTTGCGTCCCTGAAGATGGCGCGTCGGTCGCCGCCACCCGGCTCGCCCAGCCACGACACGAGGCGCTCCTCGAGCTCGGTGCGGGCGCGGCCGTCGGGGAGTCTCAGCGCGTTGAGGAAGCACTGCACCGTGTAAGCGGTGCGCGCCAGATCCGGGGCGCTCACGCGCGGCCCTTCGGCAGGTAGAAGAACTCGAAGTTCTGGAACGGGAGGTTCATCGCCTGCAGGTGATAGAAGGCATTGTTTCGCTGCTTTTGGTAGTGGTACTCGCGCAGGAAGAGCGTGGTGACGAGCAGGTTGTTGCGCACCCCCTCGCGGTAGAGACGGGCGTGCAGATCGACGATGCCGGTCAGGTCCGCCGACACGAAGTCCGCGCCGAGGCGAGCGCTCTCCTCGAGGCAGTGCGTGTGCAGCTGGTAGGTGAAGAGGTGCTCCTGCTTGGTGCGCCGCTCGTCGCCGTAGACCACGGGCGTGTCGCGCAGCATCTGGAGGTAGAGCGTGTTGCGGATGGGCTCGCTGCAGTTCGCCTCGAAGAGGCTCCTGCGCACGTGCAGGCGCGCGCGATCCCCTGGCGCGAGCACGTACCAGTTGGAGCGCGTCTTGAGGATTTGCGAGGTGAGCGGCACGAGCTCGTCGCCGAGCTCGAGCAGGAAGGCGTCGTCGCTGTAGAGCGCTCGGAGCAGCGGGTCCTCGTCGATGAGCGGCTGGAGCGCGTTCTTCTTCTCGTAGACCTCCTCCGGCAGCACGACGGTCTCCGCGCGGCGCGGCGTGGGCTGCGCGAAGGCGAGGTCGGGGTGCACGTCTCGCGCGTATTGCGCCGCGTCCTCGCGCTGCTGCTCGGGGCTCGCCGCCGGATAGGTGCGCGGGTTGTCTGCGTAGATCGTCTTCTGCAGCGCGCACGTGTAGGAGCTCGCCCGGGCGCTCTGGTGCTTCACGACCGCGCACCCGGTGTGGCAGCGCGACAGGTGGTTGCAGCTCTGGCAGCCCTCGTCGAAGCCGTGCGATTGGTGGATCGCGCTGATCTTGCGGGCGCCGGCCGCGAGGATGTCGTCCACCCGATCCTCGAACACGTTGCCGTAGCGGAACTCTGCGATGCCCTGACCGCGCACGCAGGAGTAGACCGAGCCGTCGCTCTGGAGCAGGTAGAAGCGCTCGCCGCAGTTCTGGGCGTTGGTGCAGTAGCTCGGCTTGAACTCGTCGAACCAGTTTCGACGCAGACCCTCTTCGAGCTCGGTGCCGGTGAAGGCGGCGGTGACTGCGCGGTAGAACGCGAGCTGCTGCTCCGGCGTGGCCGGCGTGAGCACGGCCTCGCCCTTGTTCGCCCGGTTGAGCTCGGAGGCGAAGGCGAACATGAAGTTGAGCTGGTTCATGTCGAAGCCGAGCTCGCGGTGGATGAACCAGATGTCCTCGATGATCGCGGGGATGTCCGCGAGGTGCTCGCTCGAGAGCGTCGCGGAGATCTTGCGGGCGTGGGGGTAGCGGCTGAGGAGCCGGAGGTTGTCGTGGGTGCGCTCGAGCCAGTCCTTGCCGCCGCGCGTGCGCCGGTGGAGCGCGTGGAGGCGGAGCGGTAGGTCGATGCTCGCGCTGATCGACACCTTGTGGCGATCGAACAGCTCGTAGAGCGGCGCGAACGCAAAGAGGTTCGTCTTGATGTGCGGCGACGACTTGCGGTGACCGAGCGCGGTGATGTCGTCGAAATGGGTGAGGTAGTGCTGCCGGATGAGGGTGAAGAGGCCGTCGAGCACCGGTGGCGGCAGCGTGGTGACCTCTCCGCCGTGGAGCGAGACGTTGAAGGCGAGCACGCCCGCCGAGCGGAGCGCGTCGAGCGCGAAGCGAAGGGTGTCGACGGCGCGCGCGGCGTCCCGCTTGATCGCGGCCGTGGTGGTCTGCACGCCGAGGTAGCAGTACGTACAGCTCAGGTTGCAGGCGAGCGTCGGCACGTAGAGGAGGTGAATGTTGCGCGCGAGCGCGGGCGCCGCGGCCGGCTTCTTCGACAGCGTGACGAGCGCGCTCATGGCGCGATGCCGATCAGCTCGGCGTCGGGCGCCGCGGCCTGCACCTTGCTGATGATCTTCTTCGCCACCTTCGAGAACTTCTGGTCCTTGTTGAAGGCGATCTTCTCGGGCTTGCGCGCGTTGGTCGGGAACCGTTCGCGCTCGAGCACGAACGCGCCCCCGGGGAACTGGACGCGCAGCTCGTTGCCCTCGAGCGTGAGGCTCACCACGTTCGCGTAGTAGACAATCTGCCGGCCGCAGATCAGGTAGCGCGGCCCGACGTAGAGCTTCTTCGGCCGGGAGAGGTAGACGATCAGCGGGACGATCAGCGCGAGGAGGCCCACCGGGAAGCCGAGCACCGCGACGACGAGCGCGATCGCGAGCGTGACGATAAACGCGTTGCGGCGACCGGGTTCGAGCGGCACTTCGTCGTCGTGGCTGTACTTGAAGCTCGCGAGCTGGGGTTGGGCCATGTGGTGTCCCTACCCGGTACGATAGCAACGCCTCGATCCGGCGGACATCACGCGCCTCGCGTCGCTCCGCGAGGTCCCTTCCACCGATACGTCTCGAGATCGACGAGCCCGTCGCGGTCGAAGCGGACGCCCTCGGCCTCGAGGAGCGCGCGCTGCAGCCCCGGATGGTCGTTGTCGGTCGAGATGCCCCCGCGCGCGTTGATCACCCGGTGCCAGGGCAGCCCCTCGGAGGCTCGGATCGCCCAGCCGATCCCGACCGGCGTCAGACGTCGGCCGATCATCTGCGACAGCTGACCGTAGGTCGCGACCCTGCCGCGCGGGATCGTCCGCACGAGCTTCCACACCTCGGCGAAGACCGGCGACGCCATCCACTCGAGAGAGTACAGCTCGGCGCGCGTCAGGGCTTCGCCGCGTCTGCGAGCAGCCTCAGGTTCTGGTTCATGCCGGAAGCGGCGTTACCCGGCGCGAACGAGCCGAAGTCGCCCCGCGCCGCCACCACCATCCGCAGGCTGGGGATGACGACGACGACCTCCTTGCCCCAGTGTCCGTTGGCCTGGAAGGTGTCGGCCGGCGCATCGGGCCACGCGCGCGTGGCGCTGCTGCCGGGGCGTCCGTTGAACCACCAATTGAAGCCGTACCTCGACCTCGAGCGCGGCGTCGGCCGGCTCGACCTCCGACAGAGCCTCCTCGATCGTTGTCCCCTCGGAGCCGCCGCAGGCAGCAGGGAGGATCGCGGCCGCGAGCACCCATGAGAGGGGACGCGCGCTCACTTGCGCTCCACCCACAGGGCCAGCTCGCTGCCGAACGACACCGGCGGAGCAAACGTCCGATCGCCCGCGGCCACGGTGATCGTCGCCGAGCTCGTGGCGCCGCTCGCGACGTCGAGCCACTCGAGCTGGTAGCTCCCGGCAGCGAGCGCCTTGAGCCCGAGGTTGCCGGCGGACGCCGCGTAGGCGACGTAGCCCTGGCCGGGAGCGGCGAGGACGTACTGCGTGCCGCCCGCGCGGAGCTCGTCGTGAGGGGCCATGCGGTGGAAGCGCGCGGCCCTCATGAAGCGTACGAGGCGCCCGCAGTCCTGCAGATCGGAGACCGGCGTGCTCGCGATGTCCCACCCGAGCGCCATCACGTGCGCGCCGGCCGTCGCCGCGGCCCAGTTCTTCTGTCGAGCGACGGCGCCGGAGCCGTGGCTCGCTGCCTCGGACAGGTTGAGGTTGTAGCGCCCCGCAGCGTCTCGGAAGGCCGTGACCATGCCGCTGTGGAGCTCCGCGGCGGTGGCCTTGTTGTATTGGATGGTGAACTGATCGACGTTCGGGTCGGTCGCGAGCTCGGCGAACGAGAGGCCGTCGAGCTTGTGCACGCCGATCGGGTGGCGGTGGTCGTCGGCCGCGCGGATCTCGGCGGCCAGCGCGGAGACGCGCGCCGCGCTGAAGCGCTCCTCATACTCCTCGGCGACCACCCAGACGATGCCGCGATGGTGCTTGAAGCGACCGACGAGTCCCTTCACGAACGCGCGCTCCGCTGCGCCCACCGTGTTGCCGGTGCTCCAGATCGAGGCCGAGTCGTCGTACAGGAAGAAGTGCATGATCACGCCCGCGTCGTCGAGCGCGGTGAACCACTGCTCCCATTGGTCGAGGATCTTCGCGTCGAGACCGAGCGCGGGGTTTCCGCCGACGAACGGGTTCTGATCCGCCGTCCCGTCGCCGCCGTGCGAGCGCACGGCGATGAAGCTCGAATTTTGGCGTAACCTCTCTTCATGATCCAGCTTCGCTCCGCGCTCCTCGGTGCACTGGCGCTCGCGAGCGTGGGTTGCGGCTCCGCGCCGAGCGACGAGGCGCCCGCCGATCCCTTCACGCCGGCGAGCGACGACGCGGGCACCCTGCCCGTCGAGAGCGGGACGCCGGAGCCGACCGACAGCGCGATCACCGAGGACGCGCCGGCGGTGACCGACGCCGGCGGGCTCGCGGTCGGCTGCGCCTTTCGCGCGACGACCAACGTCAACCTGCGCGAGGGACCGTCGACGAGCACCGCGGTGCTGCACGTGATTCCCACCGGTGAGTCCGCAGTGCTGGTCGACGTGACGCCCAGCGCCGGCTTCTACAACGTGAAGCACGGCGGCGAGACGGGGTGGGCGTTCGGCGACTACTTCGACAAGACCTGCGCGACCTCGGACGCCGCGCCGCCCGACGTGCCGGCGGGCTCGGCCACCCTCGCCGACCTCGACGCCATCGCCGTGGGCTCGAGCTGTTACAAGTACTCCTGGAAGGACCGCGGGCAGGCGCCGAAGGGCTACATCAAGGGCGTCGCCGAGACCTTCGCGCGCGCGGTGTGCCAGCCCATGCGCCCCGACGTCGTCCTCGTGTCGAAGCCAAAGACGACGGACGACGTGCGCGACGCGCTCTCGTGGTACGCGTCGAACTACGCCGCCCTCGGCATGGCCAACGACGTCGCCGGCGTGGTCACGATGCGACACGTGTACACGCTGCTCATCGGGCTCGGCATGCGCGAGAGCTCGGGCGAGCACTGCTGCGGTCGCGACACCACGGCGACCAACACGTCGTCGTCGAGCGCCGAGGCGGGCGCGTGGCAGACGAGCTACGACTCGCACTCGTTCAGCACCGAGCTCGACAAGCTCTTCGATCGCTATCGCAAGATGCCCCCCAAGTGTTTCCTCGAGGCCTTCAAGGATGGCGTCACGTGCAGCGCGACCGACTGGGAGATCTGGGGCACCGGCGCCGACGGCCGCGACTTCCAGAAGATCTCCAAGGAGTGTCCGTCGTTCGCCACGGAGTACGCGGCGATGATGCTGCGCCTCTCCGGGGGGAGCGTCGGTCACTACGGTCCGCTCCGACGGAAGGACGCCGAGCTGCGCCCGGAGTGCGATCAGATGCTGCAGAAGGTGCAGGCCCTGGTCGAGGCGAACCCCTCGCTGTGTGGTTCGCTCTGAGGCTCGAGAGCTCCCGGGAATTCCCCCGGACTGAAGTCCGGGGGGATTCTCCGAGAGATGTCAGTCCGCGAGGAGCTTGGGGTGTCGCTTGCGGAGGAACGACAGCGCCACGAACCCGACGATGACCGCGAACCACAGCGTCGCGAACCGCACCAGCAGCATCGCCCCCGTCGCGCCCGCGCGGTCGACGTCGCCGAGCTCGCGCATCAGCGTGCGCATCACCGTCTCGGTCACGCCGAGGCCGCCGGGCACGGGGATGAGCGCGCCGGCCAGCGTGGACGTCGCGTAGAAGAATGAGGCGCCGAGCACGCTCGTGGCCTTGCCGAAGCCGTAGAGGATCACCCACAGCGCCATGCACTCCAGGAACCAAGCAGCCACCGAGAGCAGCGTGGGCAGGATGAGCGTGGTCGGGCGAGTGAGGGCGTAGAGCGACTCGTAGGCCTCGCGGAGCTTGGGCGCGAGGCGCTTGCCGGGGCCGGGCATCCACGCGATCAGGTCGACGAACCACATCGACAGCCGCCGCGAGGCGACGACGATGAGGATCATGCTCACCACCGCGGAGCCGGCGCCGGCCCACAGGAGCCCGCCGTGAAAGCGCGTGCTGCCGGCGGCGATGAGGATGATGACGCCGATGAGATCGGTGAGCCGCTCGGCGACCACGATCGGCGCGGTGCGCGCGCCGGGCACCTCGTAGGTCTGCCAGAGCACCAGCGACTTGAACACCTCGCCGACCTTGCCGGGCGTGACCGAGAGGACGAACCCGGAGAGGAACGTGAGGAACGAGTCGCTCTTCTTGATGCCGCGGATATCGAGGACCTTGAGGTAGTACTCCCACTTGAGGAAGCGGAGCACGTAGTTGCCGAAGGCGAGGGCGAGCGCCACGAAGAACGTCCACCACGCGTAGCCCGCGAGCCGCCCGCCGAGCTCGCGCAGCCCGGAGACCAAGGCGAACACGAAGTAGACCGCGACCGCGGCGAGCATCACGACGATCACCTTGCGGGTCGTCCTCTTGAGTGAGCCCTTCTCTTCCCTGGCAGCTTCGGCGGACACGTGCTGCGGCGTCGTTAGCAGACGCCCGTCACGAAGGCGAGGAGACGTTGCGCACGCGCGTCAGCGCTTCGAGCCGTCGCTTGCGCTCGTTGACCACCCGGCGCACGCGAAAGAGCGCCCAGCCGAGCAGCACCAGGGCGCCGAGGGCGACCACGATCCAGATCGTCGCCGGCTTCGCCTCCCACTTGCCGGCGGCGAGGGTGCCGCGCGGGGGAACGAGCACGCGCTGCGAGGGAACCGCGGGCGGCGCGGGCGCCGACGCCGCGGGCGGCGGTGGCGTGAGCACCGTGACCGCGGGCGGCGCGGGCACCGGATAGTCCTTGGCGATCGACACGCTCGGTGCTGCGACGCTGGCGCTCCCTACACCCATGCCATGGTTGAGTACCACGGCGGTGAACGAGCGGCGATCCGCGCGCTACCAACGAAGCATGCGGTTTTTAGTGGCTGTCGTCTCCGTCGTGCTCGTCGCGTGTGGGTCCGCGTCTCGGCCGGCTGAGGCTCCGGTCCAGTCGTCGTGCAGCTCGGTCGACGACTGCGCGGCTGAGGTCGCGCGCGATCCGGCAAACCCACGCCTCCGCATTCGCTGGGCGAAGAGCCTCGAGACCGCGGGACGCGCCGCGATGGCGGCGCGCGAGTTCCGCGCAGTGATCCGCCTGGCGACCGACGCCGAGGCCCCGGTCGACGACGCGGCCGACGGCCTCGTCCGTCTCGGCGACCCGGCGGGGTGCGTCCAGGAGCTCGACGGTCAGCTCGCGAGCGCCGACCGTGTGCCGACGCTCGCCAACGCGCTCCGCCGCGCCCGCGAGCGCTGCGCCGACGCCGCCAAGAAGAACTGAGCGACTAGAACTCGGGCGCGTAGCGGCAGACGTTGTCGACGCAGGCGACGGGCGGCGGCGCCGCGCACTTCGCGAGCGGGCACTCCTTGGTGGAGCAGTACTTCGAGAAGCCGGCCTGGTAGGACGACGCGTTGGCCGTGGTGACCGGCTGCGGGCAGAACGGGCAGTAGCAGTCGGACTTGGAGGCCACGGGCTGCGTGTACCTCGACAGCGTGCACTGCGAGTCGTCGGTGCAGTAGTTCGGCTCGGCCGACACCTTGAGGTACGCGGCGCTGGCCTTCATGGTGCCGCCGGCGATCGAGCCGAACAGCACGACGCCGGTGTTGACCATGATCCCGCTCACCGCGTCGAGCTGGTCGGCCGAGGCGTCCTTGATGCCCGAGAGATCGACGCCGCTCAGCGTCGTCTTGAACGAGGTGTTGAGGCGGGCCGCGTCGGTCGAGAAGCACGGCGTCGTGAAGCAGCGAATGCCGTTGTCCCTGGTGAGGTAGAAGCGCGGGTCGGTGCCGTAGGTCTCGACCGGGGAGACCGGGGTGATCGACTTCCAGCCCTCGTAGGCGTTGAACGTCGCCCAGCGCCCCTCGTTGATCGTCTTCTTGCCGATGGTCGCGCGCACGATCGCGGTGTCGGAGAGCGCGGCGTTCTCGAGCTCCGGCGCCTTGGCCGCGCTGAAGTCCCACTCGGCCGCGTAGCACCACTCGGCGCTTCCGCCGCCGACGCAGTTGGTCTTCGCGAGGTTGACCTGGCGGTAGAAGACGCCGCCGCACATCGGGTACATGCACTTCCGGAAGTCGCGACGGACTCGGTAGAACGTGTACGCCGGGTTCTTGCTGGCCGCGGCCTCGTCGCCGTCGACGTCGCCCTCCGAGTCGGGGCGGTCGGCGTTGATCGCGCAGCCGGCGAGGGTGCCAATAGCGAGGACGGCGAAGAGCGAGCGAAGCGACATGGTGAAGCGATCTCCCTAGGAAACGTGGCCCGGGGCCCGTGTGGGCGAGTGTGGGAGAGCCTTCTACCAGCAGGCAAACGAGAGTCAAGCGTGGTGATGCGGCGGCTTCCGCTTGAACACCGAAACCACCGACGCCCAGAGCCGCCAATGGACCGGGATTTCGGTGTCGCTCTGGCTCTCCTCGAAGAATTTCTCGAGCGCCTCGAGCTCGCCCTTGTCGAGCCACGTGCCGCAGCCGGCGTCGCAGACGTCGATCACGATCGCCGAGCCCATGCCGTACCGACGCGCGGTCATCGCGCCGTTGCACTTCGGGCACGCGATCTCGCCGCGCTGGGACTGCTTGGCCGCCTCGATCGCCTCCGCGACGTCGTCCGTGCGGTGGGCCGCGCGGTAGTCGCGCTCGACGGTCTCCTGGATCCTCTCGAGCTCACCGGCGTCGAGCCAGACCCCGCCGCACTTACCGCAGGTGTCGATCTCGATCTTCGCTTCGTAGATGCTGGTGGCGAGCGCTGCGCCGTCGCGGGGGCATTTCATGGCCCCGGAGACTACATCACGCCCGTACATCTCGCGCGTTCAGGCGCGCACGGCGCCGAGACTACGGAAGCGGCGGTAGCGGTCCTCGACCAGCTCGTCCTCGTCGAGGCCGTCGAGCGAGGCGAGCGCCTCGCGCAGCGCGGAGTCGACCCGACGGGCCGCGCCGTCCCAGTCCTGGTGCGCTCCGCCGGGCGGCTCGTCGATGATCTGGTCGACGACCCCGAGCTCGAGGGCCATCTGCGCGGTGGGTTTGAGGACCTCGGCCGCGCGCTCGCCCTTGGTGCCGTCCTTCCACAGAATCGACGCGCACGCCTCGGGCGAGATCACCGAGTACCAGATGTGCTCGAGCGCGAGCACGCGGTTGGCGACGCCGAGTGCGAGCGCGCCGCCCGACCCGCCCTCGCCGACGATGCACGCGACCACCGGCACCCGCAGACGCGACAGCGTGTAGAGACACTGCCCGATCGCCTCGCTCTGCCCGCGCTCCTCGGCGCCGAGGCCGGGATAGGCGCCCATGGTGTCGATGAAGGTGATGACCGGCCGGCCGAAGCGATCGGCGAGCTCCATGAGGCGGCGTGCCTTGCGGTAGCCCTCGGGGTTGGGCATGCCGAAGTTGCGCTTGAGCGCGTCCTTGGTCCCACGGCCCTTTTGGTGGCCGATGACCACCACCGGCCGCCCCGTCGGGCCGCGGGGGTAGCGCGCGAGCCCCGCCACGATCGCGGCGTCGTCGCCGAACGTGCGGTCGCCGTGCAGCTCGATGAAGTCGTCGAAGATGCGCTCGAGGTAGTCGGCGAACTGCGGCCGGCGCGGGTGACGCGACAGCTGCACGCGCTGCCACGGCGTCAAATCGCGGAACAGCTCACGCGCGAGCGCTGCGACCTTGTCCTCGAGCCGGCGGAGCTCGGTGGCGTAGCGCGCGTCGCCATGGGCGAGCGCGCGAAGGTCGCGCACGCGCTGGGTGAGCTCGGCGATCGGTTGCTCGAACGGCAGCATGCCCCGTCGCTCACGCGTACCATCGCGCGGCCGCGGCAACCAATGCGTAAGCCGCTACGCAGGCGGACGGCCGGCGAGCGAGCAGGCAATCCGGCCGAGCGTGGCGAGCGCCTGCTCGATCGCCGTGCTCCAGGGCAACCCGCAGCTGATCCGGAGATAGCTGGAGAACCGCGGCTTCGCGCTGAAGATGGGGCCCGGCGCGATGCTCACGCCCTCCGCGAGCGCGCGGCCGTGGAGCTCGATCGAGGAAGCGTTGCCCGGCAGCTCGACCCACAGCACGAAGCCACCGGTCGGCGCGCTGACGCGCGTGCCCTCGGGGAAGAACGCCGCGATCGCCTCCCGCATGTGCGCCACCTGCGAGGCGAGCCGCCGGCGCAGGGTGCGCAGGTGGTGATCGTAGCCGCCGCCCTCGATGAACTCGGCGATGGCGAGCTGGGGCAGCGTGGGCGTGGAGATCGTGTGCGCGAACTTCAGCGCCTCGATGCGATCGCGATAGCGGCCGCCCGCGACGTACCCGACGCGATACCCCGGCGCGATGGTCTTCGAATACGACGAGCACAGGATGACACCCCCGTCGCGGTCCCACGACTTGGCGGGCTTCGGCCGGTCCTCCTCGCCGGGCGGCGCGGTGCCGGGGAACGGGACGTCGCCGTAGATGTCGTCCTCGATCAGCGGCACCTCGCGCGCCGCGAGCAGCGCGACCATGCGCTTCTTGGCCTCGTCGGGCATGCGGCTGCCGAGCGGGTTGGCGAAGCTCGGGATGGAGAGGACGGCGGAGATCCGCTGTGAATCGAGCGCGACCTCGAGCGCGTCGAGGTCCATCCCGGTGCGCGGGTGGCCGGGGATCTCGAGGGCGCGGATGCCGAGCGACTCGACCAGCTGCAGGAGCCCGTAGTAGCAGGGGCTCTCGAGCGCGATCGTGTCGCCGGGCTTGGTCGTCGCCCGGAGCGCGAGGTGGAGCGCCTCCATCGCGCCGACGGTGGTGACGATCTCGTCGGCGGGGATCGCGCAGCCGGCGTCGACCGCCCGACGCGCGATCTGCCGCCGCAGCGCCGGACAGCCGGGGGGCGGATCGTAGGACACCCCGACGCCGCCGACCTCGCGCGCCATCGAGCCGAGGATGCGCTGCAGCTTCTCGGTCGGCAGGAGCTCCGCGCTCGGGACCGCCGCGCCGAGGTCGACCGTCCGCGGATCGCGGATCGCGCCGTATACCTTCTTGATGAGGTTGCCGGTGCTCGGCTTGGTGGGCGTGGTCGACGGCCGTGCGGGGCGAGGCTCCGCGATCGGAGCGCGCGACCGCGCTCGGACGTAGTGCCCGGACTGCGGCCGCGCCTCGACCAGCCCGCGCACCTCGAGCTGCTGATAGGCCTGGACTACGGTGGCCACGCTCACGCGTTCCTGCCGGCTCAGCCTTCGCACGCTCGGCACGCGGTCGCCCGGACGGAGCACGCCGCGGGCGATGAGATCCGCCACCCGGTCGGCGACGCGCTCGTAGAGGAGCTCGGTGGTCACGGGCAAAGTGTAGCGGCCGCGATTCCATCGAACCAGTACAGTCGTGGCGCGCCACCGCCAACACAGTGCCCGCCGGGAATGCACTGTATCGGTGCAGCCGTTCGGGGCCTGCATCTGTTCTGGTGACCGACCAAGCCCCAACCTCCCACGCCATGTTCACCAAGCTTCAACCCGTCCCCTTGTCGACGCGCACCGCGGAACGCGCCATCGAGGGCGAGGTGTCTGCCGATCGGCGTCTCGTCGTCGTGGCCGCGTTGCTCGCGCTCTACGTCATCTGGGGCTCGACCTACTACGCGATGAAGGTCGCGCTCGAGTCCCTGCCGCCGTTCCTCATGGCCGGCCCGCGGTTCGTGCTCGCGGGCGCCCTCCTCTACGCGTGGCTCCGGCGGCGCGGACACGCTCCGCCGACGAGGGAGCAGTGGGGCGCGTCGCTGAAGATCGGTCTACTCCTCCTCGTCGTCGGCAACGGCGCGGTCGCGATCGCGCAGAAGGGGCACGTGAGCTCCTCGACCTCCGCGGTCGTCGTGGCGTCGATGCCGATCTGGGCTGCCGTCTTCGCGCGCGCGTCCGGGCTCCGTTCGACGGGCCGCGAGTGGATCGGCCTGCTCCTCGGGTTCGCGGGCGTCGTGATGCTGAAGCTCGGCGGCGCGCTCACCCTCAACGGCGCCGCGCTCGTCCTGCTCGCCGCGCCGATCGCGTGGGCATTCGGCTCGGTGTGGATGAAGCGCCTGCCGCTGCCCGAGGGCGTGATGGCCACCGCCACCCAGATGATCATGGGCGGCGCGGCGATGCTCGTCCTCGCCGCGGCCACCGGCGAGCGCCTGCCGCACATGCCGTCCGCGCGGTCCCTGGTCGCGGTCGCGTACCTCACCGTGTTCGGCTCGCTCGTGGCGTTCACCGCCTACAACTGGCTGCTCCGCAACGTGCGGCCCGCGCTGGCCACGAGCTACGCCTACGTGAACCCGATCGTCGCCCTGGCGCTCGGCGCGTACCTCGGCGGAGAGCCGGTCGGCGCGCTCACGATCGGCGCCGCCGCGGTCTCGCTCCTCGGCGTCGCGCTCATCTCGCGCACTACAGCGTGACGCGCCCGCCACACGGCACGTCGATCGCGCGGACGCTGCCGGCCCTGCCGATGCGGACGGTGCGCACGCCGCAGGCGACGGTGACCGGCGCCGGCACGGTCCCGACCGCGCGGTCGTCGACGAAGATCGTCTCGCCCGAGCGGCTCTCCGGCCCGACGAGCACACCGTCGGCCTCCGGCGCGCCCGGTCGGTCCATCCCGAGCGTGAACGACTGCGCGCGGGTGTAGTTGCCGTTCGCGAGGAGCGCGGCAGAGGCCGCGACGATGCCCGCCACCGCGAAGCGGGCGACCCGGCGCACGCGCAGGCTCGTGGTGGACATCACCGAGAGCTCGTCGCTGTCGTCGACCGTGGGCGAGGCGAGGAAGCGCTCGAGTGTCGCGTCCGCCATCACGGGGTTGAGCGTGGTGGTCCGTCGCGACAGGGCCGGCACCTTCAGGGTCGGATCCTCCTCGGCGAGGAGCTCGCGCGCGCGGGCGGCGGTCAGCGCGCGGCGCGGCAGGGTGGCCGCGTCGTCGTCGACGTAGGTGATCCGCGGGGCGTAGTCGGTCGTGCGCACGGGCAGTGGAGCTAGCCGCCGCGCGTCATGCGGGCAAACTCGCGCCGGCCGACTTCCGGCCGCGATGGCGTTTTCCACCGCGTCGATCCTTTTGGGAAGCTATCGGGGGGATCAGGCTTGTCGGCCCTGGTCCCGGAGGTCGACCGCCATCGAGTGCGCTCCTTTGCGCTTGAGACGTGCAGTGCGCTTCATCGCTCGCGCGCGCTCCCACCACGCGCGCGCGTCGTCCTCGGCCCAGGCCGGCACGCCGCTCGCCACGAGCGCGTCCCTCAGGGCACGCACGTTGGCCGGACGGTCCTCGGGGCGTTTGGCGAGCGCGGACAAGATCGCGGCCTCGAGCGCGGCCGGCAGGGCGCGACCGAGGCGCGTGGACGGCGGCTCGGGCTCGCCGTGAATATGCTTGCTACACACCTCAATCACGGTACCGCCGTCGAACACTGGCGTCCCCGTGAGGAGGAAGTAGCCAACGCAGCCGAGGGCGTAGACGTCGCTCCGAGCGTCGACCGTGTCCGGGTGCATGATCGCCTCTGGCGACATGTAGAGCGGCGTCCCGAGGATCGCACCGATGCCGGTCTGGTCGGCGCTGGTGGAGACGGTCTCGAGCTGCTTCACCAAGCCGAAGTCGACCACCTTGGCGACGTCGGCCACTCCGCCGCGTTCGCAGAGGATGATGTTCGCCGGCTTGATGTCCCGATGCACGAGGCCGATGGCGTGCGCCTCGGCGAGCGCGCCGCAGACCTGCACGAGGATGTGCACCGCCCGCGACGGGGCCTGCGGGCCGTCGAGCTCGACGATTCGTTGCAGGTCGAGCCCGTCGAGCAGCTCCATCGCGTAGTAGAAGACCCCGTCGGGCGTGCGGCCGTAGTCGAAGATCGCGACCGTGTTCGGGTGGGTCAGCCGACTCGTCATGCGCACCTCGCGCTCGAACCGCGCGAGGCTCTGCGCGCCCGCTTGATCGGGGTGGAGCAACTTGATCGCGGTCGGCCGGCGCAGCATCGCGTGACGCGCGCGATAGACCGCGCCCATGCCGCCGGCCCCGATCTCCTCCTCGAGCGTGTATTGCCCGAGCGTCCGCGCTTCACGCACCTCCTCGCGCAGCCCGTAGATCACCCTCGTGGTGAGGACGCAGATGATCGTCATGACGCCGAGCCACACGAACGCCCCCGTCGCGCCGGACACCCGGTTGATGTTGGTCGCCGCGGGCAGCGCGGACACGAGGATCATCGGCAACGACGAGGCGACCGCCACCACCGCGGTCATGCGCACCGTCGAGGGAATGAACACGGCGCGAAGCGTATGGAAGCAGAAGATCGCCAGGACCAGCACGGGCTCGGGACGACCGTTCGTCGCCATCCGCAACGCCGGCGCGACGAACGCGATCGCCGTGCTCGTCGTGAGCGCGCTCGCGAGGTCGAGCGCGGTCAGCTGCGGCTGCGTCCGCTCACCGCGACTCGCGACCCACCACGTCGCCGCGAGGATCGCGATGGCGAGGAGGTGGAGGCGATTGGTGACCGAGCCGAGCAGCCAGAACCAGCTCGGCGGCGAGCCATACAGCGCCGGCAGCAAGTTGAGCGCGCAGAACGTGATCAAGTAGATGAGCGCCATGTTCTTGGCGAACAGGGCGAGGCGCTCCTGGTAGAAGGCGCGGGCGGCGGCGGTGTCGGTCGGGATCGGCGACGACGGCGCCATCACGCCCTCGTGAGGGTGAGCAGCGCGCGCGGAGCCATGCCGCGCGCGGCCGCGCCGGGCAGCCGGAAGGACACCTCGGTGCCGCCGCCCTCGCGGCTCTTGAGGCGAATCCTTCCGCCGTGCGCCTCGATGATCTCGCGACAGAGCGCGAGGCCGAGGCCGGAGCCCTTCTCCTTGGTGGAGTAGAACGGCAGGAGCGCGTGCTCGAGCACCTCTTTGCTCATGCCGCGACCGCGGTCTGCCACGACGACGCGCGCCGCGCCGTCGGGCTGGGTCGTCACCTCTACCGTGACGTCCTCGGGCGGGCCCCCGGACTCCTCGGCGTTCTTGAGCAGGTTGATGAGCACCTGCTGCACCTGCGCGACGTCGAAGTAGCCGGGCTCCGCGGGCGGCTCGGAGATCTTCGCCCGCGGGTGGAGCGCGGAGATCCCGGCGAGGAACTGGCTCCACTCCACCCGGGCCGGGCGCGGGGCCGGGATGCGCGCGAACTTCGCGTAGCCGTCGAGGAACGTCTTGAGGTGCTCGGCGCGCTCGCCGATCGTGTCGAACACGCGATCGAGCGCGGCGAGGTTGCCGCTGCTCGCGAGCTTGCGGCCGGAGTGCGCGAGCGAGGTGATCGGCGCGAGCGAGTTGTTGAGCTCGTGGGAGATCACGCGAAAGAGCTTCTTCCACACCTCGATTTCCTGGCGGGTGAGCTCGCCGGTGAGGTGCTTGACCATGAGCAGCGTGTGCGGGGCGCCGCCGATGTCGAGGACGCGCTTGGCGAGGTGATAGGTCTCGCGCTCGCCGTCCTGCTCCACGGTGAACAGCTCGTCCCGGTCGCCGATGATGGCCTTGGCGAGCGGATCGGGCGCGGTGGGGAGGAGCGAGAGGAAGTTCGCGCCGTCGGACGACTTGCCCTCGAAGAACAGGTCGCGCGCGGCGGCGTTGGCGACGAGGATGCGGCCGCCGTCGCTGAACAACACGATCGCCATCGGCGCCGCGTCGACGATGGTGCGAACGAGGACGTCGCGTCCGTCGCTCGTGCGCGCGGCCTCGGCGCGCAGACGGCGACGATCGATCGCGAGCAGGAGCGCGATCGCCAGGCAAACCCCTGCGAGCACCCAGCTCATGTGGCCTTGGTGCGCCGCTCGATGACGATGCCGGCGCGCTCCATGCGGCGATACAGCGCCTGTCGGCTCAACCCGAGCTCCGCGGCGACGCGCGAGACGTTGCCCGCGTGGCGCGCGAGGGCTCCCTCGAGGGTCGTGCGGTCGACGTCGTGCTCCTCGTGTTGTGGGGGCGCCGTGGACCTCCGGGCCTGCACCTGGAGGCCGAGATCGCCGGGCTCGATCGCGGCACCGCGCGCCACGAGCGAAGCGCGACGGATGCAGTTCTGCAGCTCGCGGACGTTGCCCGGCCAGTCGTGCTGGACGAGCGCGGTGCGCGCGGCGTCGGACAGCGGCGGCGCCTTCACGTCGGTGACGGCGGCGAGGAGGTGCTCGGCGAGGGGGACGATGTCGTCGCGGCGCTCGGCGAGCGGCGGGACGCGCAGCTCGATGACGTTGAGACGGAAGTAGAGGTCTTCGCGGAAGGTCTTGTCGGCGATGGCGCGCTGCAGGTCGGCGTTGGTCGCGCTGATCACCCGCACGTCGCACCGCTTCGTCGCGCTGCTCCCGAGCCGCTGGTACTCGCCCGTTTGCAGCACCCGGAGGAGCTTCTGCTGGCCGGCGAGAGAGAGGTTGCCGACCTCGTCGAGGAACAGGGTGCCGCCGTCGGCGGCCTCGAAGTGACCGACGCGCATCTTGCCCGCGCCGGTGAACGCGCCGGCCTCGGCGCCGAACAGCTCGCTCTCGAGGAGGTTGTCGGGGATAGCGCCCGCGTTGACCTTGATGAACGGCTTGCCGCGGCGCCGCGAGTTGGCTTGCACGATCTCGGCGAGCTTCTCCTTGCCGCTGCCGTTCGGGCCCGTGATCAGCACGGGGACGTCGGCGCCCGCCACGTGCACCGCGAGCGAGACGACCTCGTGCATCGCGGCGCTCTGGTAGACGAGCCCGCGGAGGTCGTGCGTGCTCGCGAGCGCGCGCCGCGCCCGACCCGACTCCCGACGCAGCCGGTCGTTCTCCTCGCGGAGCTCGTGAAGGCGCAGACAGTTCCTCACCGTGGCGACGAGCTTGTCGTCGTTCCACGGCTTCGCGAGGTAGTCGGCGGCGCCCTCCTTGACCAGAGCGACGGCCGTCTCCAGCGAGGTCCATGCCGTCATCAGGACGATCGGCAGCTCGGGATCGATCGCTCGGAGCGCGCGGAACAGCTCGACGCCCTCCTCGCCCGACGTGGTGCCCTCGCTGAAGTTCATGTCCTGGAGCACCACCGCGATGTCCTCGCGGCGAATCACCGCGAGCGCCTCCTTCGGCGTCCCCACGGAGGACGCCGCGATCTGATGCACTTCGAACAGGATCTCGAGAGCGGTCCGCACAGCGGGCTGGTCTTCGACGATCAGGACCTTGGCCATTGGATACCCCGCGCGAAACGGAATGGTCGGCAGCTGAACGTGAGCATTATCCTGTCCACCGAATGACGGGAAGCTGGGGTGCAATGGGCACGCACCGAGCGCGATGCTGCGCCGCCCGACGGCGGTGAAGCTGCTGCCGCCCGAGCGAACGGGCGCGCGCATGCTCGCGCGGTTCGAGCGGGAGGTGCAGCTGACAGCGCGGCTCACGCATCCCAACACCATCGCGATCTACGACTTCGGGAGGACGCCCGACGGGGTGTTCTACTACGCGATGGAGCTGCTCGACGGCCTCGACCTCGAGGCGCTGGTCGCGCTGGCGGGGCCGCTCCCCGAGGCGCGGGTGATCCACATCCTCAAGCAGGTCGCCGCGGCGCTGCGCGAGGCGCACCGCGCGGGGCTCATTCACCGCGACGTCAAGCCAGCGAACATCATCCTCTGCGAGCGCGGCGGCGTGGCGGACTTCGTGAAGGTCGTCGACTTCGGCCTCGTGAAGGACACCGACCCGAGCCACGGCGCGTCGCAGAGCAACGTCCACACGCTGGTCGGGACGCCGCTCTACATGTCGCCGGAGGCGATCGCGAATCCGTCTGCGATCGACGGGCGGAGCGATCTCTACGCGCTGGGCGCCGTGGCGTACTTTCTCCTCACCGGCAAGCCGGTGTTCGAGGCCAAGACGCTCCTCGAGACCTACGCGCGCCACCTCCACGATCCGGCGCCGACGCTCGAGGGCGCGCTCGGCGCGCTGATCGGCGAGTGTCTGGCGAAGGAGGTCGAGCGGCGCCCGGCCAGCGCCGACGCGTTGCTCGAACGCCTCGACGCGCTCGCGGTGCCGCCGTGGACGGCGCGGGACGGCCAGGCGTGGTGGCGCGAGAACGGCGAGGCCGCGCGGGCCCGTCGCGTCGCCGAGAGCACGCGCTCCTCGAGCAAGACCCTGGACGTCGACTTTCGTGACCGCGGACAGATGACCGGCGGACAACTGTCCGATCCGTCGTCCGCCCGCGCATAAGCAGGGGGATCGCCGGTGGAACGCCGGGTGCACTGGGCGGCCCCATGTCTCGCCCCGACCCGCCGCGTCGAATCGTGCCGGCGCCCCGTCGCCCGCGCAGTCGCTGTTCGATCGCGAGGAACGTGCGCGAAGCGATCGCGCCCTACCACGCCGCGCTGCTCCAGCCGCTCGGCGGCCGGGTGGTCGAGCTCGCGCGAGAGCAGACCCTCGGTCTCGCGACGAACAGCGCCGACGTCGTGGTGTCGCACTTCACCCTCTGCTGCGTGCGCGACGTCGCCGAGACGCTCGCCGACGTCCAGCGCGTGCTCTCCCACGGCGGCACCTTCGTGTTCTTCGAGCACATCCCGGCGCCCCGCGGGACGCTCGCTCGGGCGCTCGAGCGCGCGCGCGCCGCGCTTTTTCCCGGGGGCTGCAACCGCGAGCGCGATCTCATCGCGGCGCTCGTGGCCGCGGACTTCGCCTCGCTCGAGCTCAACCAGGTCTCCCGCACACTGATCGCGGGTGTCGCGACGAAGCGAGGGCGGTGATGCGCCGCGCGCTCGCGCTCCTCGTGGCGGTCCTCGCGCTGCTGCTCGCCGGCTCCGCCGACGCACGCCCCCTGCCCGACTACGACGGCCGCGGCCCTCGGCCGACGACGGCGTCGGACGTCGCGCTGTGGGGGCCGCGGGCGCTCGCGGCGCCGCTCTACGTCGTGAGCGAGTACGTGCTGCGGCGGCCGCTCGGCGCGCTGGTGATGACGGCCGAGAAGAACCACTGGCCGGAGAAGGCGCTCGACCTCTTCACCTTCGATCGGGAGCACCGCGCCGGCCTCGTCCCGACCGGGCTCGTCGACTTCGGCCTGCGCCCGAGCGTCGGCGTGTACTTCTTCCTCGACGGCAAGAAGAACGCGGTGCGCGCGCACGCGGCCACCTGGGGCAAGGACTGGCTGAAGCTCACGCTGACGGACCGTTACGCGATCGACGCGCGCACCACGTTCGCGCTCCGCGCCGAGTGGCTCCGCCGCTCCGACTTCGTGTTCCACGGCGTCGGTCCGCGCACGCTGCACGAGGATCGCACTCGCTTCTCCGCCGACAAGCTCGACGCCCGCGCGACGCTGCAAATCGGCGGCTTCTCGGCCGCGATCGGCGAGCGCGCGTTTCGCGGCCGCGGAGGCCCCTGCTGCGACGACTACGCGGTGACGTTCCAGCGCGCGGAGCTCGCCCTCGACAGCCGCAAGCCGCGGCCGGCCTCGGGGACGGGCGTGCGGGTGGAGCTCGAGGCCGAGCACGGCGTCGACGTGGCCGGCCGTCGCAGCTTCGTGCGCTACGGCGGCTCGCTCGGCGGCGCGGTCGCGATCGACGGCGCGCACCGGGTGCTGAGCCTGACGGTCACCGCGCTCTTCGCCGATCCGCTCTCGGGAGAGCTGCCGATCCCCGAGCACATCTCGCTCGGCGGGCTCCAGCTGATGCGCGGGTATCTGCCGGGGCGCCTCGTCGACCGGAGCGCGCTGGTGATGACGGCGCAGTACACCTGGCCGATCTGGACGTTCCTCGATGGGACGCTGCAGATCGCAGGCGGCAATGTCTTCGGCGCGCACCTCGACGGCCTCGCGGCACGACTGTTGCGAATGTCCGCTGCGCTCGGCGTGCGGACGATCGGCTCACCCGATCACCGCTTCGAGATGTTGGTGGGCTTGGGCACCGAGACGCTGGAGGAGAACCTTCGCGTCTCGTCGGCCCGCGTCGTGTTCGGAGGGACTCATGGGCTCTAGAGCGCTGATCCTCGTGCTGTCGCTGCTGATGCTGGTCGGGTGCGCCGCGGGCGAGCGTCGCTTCCCGCTCCGCGAGCCGATGTGGCGCGACACCGACCTCGAGCCGCAGAACACCGCGGCGCCCGCCGCGTACGAGTCGTCGTTCGCGTGGGACGCGGCGGACAACACGATCTTCCGGCCGGTCTCGCGCTTCTTCGCGGTGTCCCCCGGCGCCGAGGCGACCAACGTCAACGCGCTCGACGAGGTGCCGGACTCGAGCTGGTTCGAGAATCGGATCGGCCGACGCGCCATGACGACGGCGGAGATCGCGCGCGGCAGCTGCGACGAGAAGGTGCTCGACGTCTCCGCGCCCGACGGCACGTGGATCGTCGACGGGGGCAAGCCCAACGGCGCCAACCCGGGCTTCCGCGTGAACATCCCGGGCGTCGGCAAGTTCATGCTCAAGGCCGATCCGAAGGAGGAGCCCGAGCGCGCCACGGGCGCCGCCGCGATCGCCGCGCGGCTCTATCACGCGGCCGGCTGGCACTCCCCCTGCGACTCGGTCGTCTACTTCCGTCCCGCGATCCTGAAGCTGAAGCCCGGCCTCACGGTCACCGACAACAGCGGCGTCGCCAAGCCGTTCGACCGCGCCGCGCTCGACAAGCTGCTCGCCAACGCCTCCCACCGCGGCGACCGCGTGCGGATGGTCGCGTCGAAGTGGCTGCCCGGGAAGGTGCTCGGGCCGTTCACCTACGCGGGCGTGCGCGAGGACGATCCGGCGGACGTCATCCCCCACGAGGACCGGCGCGATCTCCGCGGCGCGCGGGTCATCGCGGCTTGGCTCAACCATTTCGACTCGCGCGAGCAGAACACCATGTCGACGTGGATGCCTGAGAAGTACGTGCGGCACTACTACCTCGACCTCGGCGACTGCTTCGGCAGCCAGTGGGCCTGGGACGGGATCTCGCGCCGGCTCGGCCACGCGTACTACCTCGACGTCCCCTACCTGCTCGAGGACTTCGTCACGTTCGGCGCGATCGCCCGGCCGTGGGAGCGCGCGGAGCGCACGAGCATCTTCGGGTACTTCAGCGCGAAGGACTTCGATCCCGAGGCGTGGCGCGGCGGCTACCCCAACCCGGCGTTCGGTCGGATGACCGAGCACGACGCGGCGTGGGCGGCGCGGATCCTCGCGCGCTTCGACCGCCCGGCGATCGAGGCCGCGGTGCGCGCGGGCGACTTCACCGACGAGCGGGACACCAAGTACCTCGTCGACACGCTCGTGGCGCGACGCGACGCGATCACGCGCCGCTGGTTCGCCAAGCTCTCGCCGATCGCCGACGTCGTCGTGCGCGGCCGGAGCGTGTGCGGCGTCGATCTCGCGAGCAAGAAGCAGGTCTGCGCCCCGATCCCCGCTGGCGGCTCCGATCCGTACCGCGTGGTCCCGATGACCACCGCCTCGTCGAAGGGCGTGCTGCACGTCCACCTCTACGACCTCGCGGAGGGCGCGCGCATCGTCGGCCTGGAGCGGCCGTGAGCGCGCTCATGGCCGCGTCGTTGCTCCTCACCCAGCCGGTGGAGTGGCGCGACGACTGGAAGCGCTTCCGCACGACCGAATACGCGGCGACCGCCACGATGCTCGGGATCGACGTGGCGATCCTCCTCTCCATGCCGGAGACCGAGGCCCGCACGCGCGGCGGCGTGCTGTTCGACGAGCGGACCCGCGGCTGGCTCGTGGGGGGCGACGCGACGACGCGCTACCGCGCCCAACAGTGGAGCGACCGCCTGTACTTCGGCATGTACGCCTGGGGCGCGGTCGGCGCGCCGCTCGCCGCGTGGGCGCACGGCCGGGCCGACGTCGCCGGACAGATGCTGCTGATGAACGCAGAGGCCTTCGCGCTCACCGGCCTGGTCCAGGGCGTCCTCTCCAACGTCGTCGGCAGACAGCGACCGTTCACCTCGCACTGCGCGCCCGGCGACGCCGGGTTCCCGTGCAACGAGGGCGGGCGCGCGCAGAGCTTCATCAGCGGACACGCCGCGATGGCCGCGACCGCCGCGGGCCTGAACTGCGCGCACCACCAACACCTGCCGTTGTGGGGCCGCGGGGCCGACACGGTGGCGTGTGCGTCGGGCGTCGTCGCAGCGACCGCGGTCGGACTGCTCCGTGTCGTCGCCGACAAGCACTGGACGACCGACACGCTGCTCGGGCTCGGGCTCGGGTTCGGCGTCGGCTACGGGCTGCCCTCGCTGCTGCACTATCGGTCGGCGCCGAGCGTGCTCGTGCTCCCGCGCGTCGACGCGGCGAGCGCCGGCCTCGCGCTGTCCGGCATGTGGTGACCGCGGACAGTCGTCCAGCGGACACCCGCGACGAACCGCGCTTCACGCAGGCAAACGCGGTGGCTTGGAGAGTGCAAAGGCGCTCCTCGCATGAAACAGCTCTCCACCATCCTCTCGTTCGCGGCGCTCCTCACGATGAAGAGCGCATACGCACAACCGAACGACCTGACCGCCGACATCGCGGCATCGCGCGCGGTGGCGACGTCGAACGTCGTGAAGACCGATCAGGCGAAGCTCGCAGCCGCGGCGGCGCGCGTCGACGCGGCGTGGGACGCCTACCTCCCCAAGCTGACGCTCAGCGGGCGGTACACGCGGCTCTCGCCCATCGATCAGCCGTCGATCGGAGGCGGCGGCTCGCTCGTCGTGACCAACGCGCCGCCCGGCACGCTCGTCGGGACGAACGCGCTCTTCGCCGCGCCGCCGCTCGCGTTCCCGGTGGTGCTCAATCAATACGTCGCGCAGGCGTCGCTGCTGATCCCGCTCAGCGACTACGCGTTCCGCATCTACCAGTCGCACCAGGCGTCTCTGTCCGGCCTCGAGGCAGAGAAGTGGAGCGGCAGGGCCACGACCCTGCAGATCGCGAGCAACGGCCGCGTCGCCTACTACAACGCCGTCCGCGCGCACGGCGCGGTGCAGGTGGCCAAGACGGCGGTGACCCAGACCGACGCCCACCTCGCCGTGCTCAGGGCGCGCGCGGCCGTGGGCGAGGCGACGCCCGCCGACGTCGCGCGGGTGAACGCCCAACACGCGGCCGCCGAGCTCGCGGTGGTGCAGTCCGAATCGCTGGTGATCGTCACCGAGGCGAACCTCCGCAAGCTGATGCACGTCGCCGACGACGCGGCGTTCGAGCTCGCCGAGGATCTCGCCGCCGAGCTGCCGAAGCTGCCCGGAGACCTCAAGTCGTACCGCGCCGCAGCGCTCGCCAAGCGCCCCGAGCTCAAGGCGATCGACGCGCAGATCGCTGCGTCGGAGTGGTCGACCGAGGTGGTGTCGGCCGCGATGCTCCCGCGGCTCGACGGAGTGGCCAACCTCACCTACGGAAACCCCAACCCGCGGATCTTCCCCCAGACCTCCGCCTGGAACACCACCTGGGACGTGGGCCTGACCCTGAGCTGGTCGCCGACCGAAGCGTTGATCGCGAGCGATCAGAAGAAGGTGAGCAAGGCGAGCACCGCTGCGCTCAAGAGCACGCGCGACCAGCTCGACGACGCGATCACGCTCGAGGTAACGACCGCGGTGACGAGGGTCCGCGAGATGGAGGCGGCGATCGTGGCGACCGGGGCCGAGCGCCGCGCCGCCGAGATCGCCTACGCCGCACGCAAGGCGCAGTTCGACGCCGGCACCACGACGAGCGCGCTCTTGATCGACGCCGAGGCAGATCTGACCCGCGCGCGCCTCAACGAGCTCAACGCCCGGGTCGACCTCCGCATCGCGCGCGCCGAGCTGCGACGCGCGACCGGCGAGGCCTGACCGGACAGCTGTCCGCGCCGCGGACAGCGCGATCGTTCTGAAAACAGAGGTTTTTCGATTGGTATGCGCGGTGCTCAGCACGCGCTTGGAGGCACTCCGATGACCGAACCGGACATGGTGACGATCAGCTCGCCCGAGCTCCCGCCGTACGAGGCGCCGCAGCGCGGCTCGCGGACGGGGATGATCCTCGCGCTCGTCGCAGCGACCGCGCTCGCGATCCCCTTCGGGATGCGCGTCCGCACCGCGCTCCGAGCACAGCACGCGATGCAGGCGCAGAAGCCGACGCCGACGCCCGCGAGGGCCGTCGAGCTCGTGCGCGGCACCCGGGTAACATGGAAGCCCACCGTCACGCTCAACGGCACGCTGATGCCAGCTCGCAGCGTGTCGCTCGCGTTCAAGGCGACGGGCACGATGGCGTCGCTCGGGGCGAAGACCGGCGATCGCGTCGACGCCGGCGCTCTCCTCGCGTCGCTCGACGCCGGCGAGGCATGGGCGCAGAGCAAGGTCGCCGCATCGCAGATCGAAACGGCCAGGGCCAACCTCGCGCTGGCGAGCGACAGCGAGCGACGCGCGAGCGCCCTCGCGAAGCTTGGCGCCGCGACCGAGTCGAGCGTCACGGCTGCCAAGGCGCAGCTCTCGGTCGCGAGGTCGTCGCTCGACGGCGCCAACGCCGGGCTCGCTCTCTCCCGCGCGATCCTCGCGAACCACACGCTGCGCGCGCCGTTCGCCGGCGTCATCACCGCGGCGCCCACCTCTGCGGGCGGCCTCGCGGTCGCGGGCGCGCCGCTCTTCACGCTCGACGATCTCTCGACGCTTCGCGTGGTCGGCACCATCGGCGAGAACGAGGCGTCGTTGGTCAGGGTCGGCGCGCCCGTCACCGTCGCGCTCGAGGGTCGGAGCGTGCCGGCGCGGATCAGCGTCGTCATCCCCAAGGTCGACCCGGCGACGCGGAGGATGCCGATCGAGGCCACGCTGGCCAACGACGGAACCCTGCTCGCCGGGGTGTTCGTCCACGCCACGATCGACGGCGGCGGCGCGCGCGACGTCCTCCGCTACCCCGCGTCGGTCATTCGTCCCGGCTCGCAGGACGAGCTCGTGGTGATGGAGAGCGGCGCCCCCCGCGTGCGCCGCATCTCGTTCGTCCGCGCCGACGACGGCGCGGTCCTCGTTCGCGCCGGCGTCACCGAAAGCGACGACGTCGTCCTCACCCCCGCCCCGGAACAAGGAGGCACGCCGTGAATATCTCCGCGATCGCGATCAAGAGGCCCGTGTTCACCGTGATGCTCGCGGTGGCGCTGCTGGTCCTCGGCATCATGGGCCTGAAGAACCTTGGCACCGATCTCTTCCCCGACGTGTCGATGCCGGTCGTGACGGTCAACGTCCCCTACCCCGGCGCGGGGCCCGGCGAGGTCGAGACGCTCGTGAGCAAGCCGATCGAGGAGGCGGTCGTGGGCCTCAACGGGATCGAGCGGGTGCGCTCCTACTCGCGCGAGGGCATCTCGATGACCGTCGTGCAGTTCAAGCTCGGCGTCGACCTCGCCGACGCCGCGACGCAGGTGCGCGAGCGCGTCGCCGGGATCCGCTACAAGCTGCCGAACGAGGTCAAGGAGCCCACCGTCCAGCGATTCGACGTCGCCGCCGCGCCGGTGCTCACCTACACGCTGAGCAGCAAGCGTTCGCTGAGCGAGGCGCGCAAGTACGCCGAGGACGTCCTCAAGCCAGCCCTCGAGCAGGTCTCGGGGGTCGCGGTCGTCGACGTCCGCGGCGGAGCGCCGCGCGAGGTGCAGGTCGCGCTCGATCACAAGAAGATCCAGGCGCTCGGCCTCGACCCCCTGGCGGTGATCGAGCGCCTCCGCGGCGCGAACCTCGACGTGCCCGCCGGTCACGTGGACGAGGGCAACAAGGAGGTGAGCATCCGCACGACCGCCTCGCTCGGCACCGTCGACGCGATTCGCGACGTGATCGTCGCCAACACGGCCGACGGCAGCGTCGTCCGCTTGCGCGATGTGGCGCGGGTCGAGGACGGCTACGCCGATGTGGTGTCGATCGTCCGCGCCAACGGCGTGGACACGGTCGGCTTCGAGATCGTCAAGCAGTCGGGCAGCAACACCGTGGCCGTGGCCGACGCGGTCAAGGCGCGCCTCGCGCTCCTCGAGAAGGACCTCCCGAAGGAGATGGCGATCGCTCCGATCGTCGACCAGTCGAAGTACATCCGCGAGAACGCGCACGAGGTCGAGACCGCGATCGTCTTCGGCGGCGCGATGGCGATCCTGGTGATCCTCATCTTCATGCTCGATCTGCGGTCCACGCTCATCAGCGCGGTCGCGCTCCCGACGAGCGTCATCGGCACGTTCTTCGTGATGTACGTGCTCGGCTACACGCTCAACATGATGACGTTGCTCGGGCTCTCGCTCGCCATCGGCCTGCTCATCGACGACGCGGTCGTGGTACGCGAGAACATCTTCAAGCACCTCGAGGCGGGCAAATCACCCGCGCAAGCCGCGCTCGACGGCACCAAGGAGATCGCGCTGTCGGTGCTCGCGACCACCCTGACGATCGTGGCCGTGTTCCTCCCGATCGCCTTCGTGAAGGGCATGGTCGGCCAGTTCTTCCGCCAGTTCGGCGTCACGGTGTCCGCGGCGGTCATCCTCTCGCTGCTCGTCGCGTTCACCCTCGACCCGATGCTCTCGGCGCGGTTCTCGGGCAAGCTCGCGGAGAAGCACGACCGCTTCGCGCGCCTCAAGCGCCCGTTCCTCGCGGTCTTCGCGGCGATCGAGCGCAGCTACCGGGGCATGCTCCGCTTCGTCGTCAACCACAAGGCGCTCGTCGGGCTCGCGTCGGTGGCGAGCCTCGTCGGCATGGTCTTCGTCGCCAAGCTCACCGGCGCCGAGTTCATGGCCGCCGAGGACCGCGGCCAGTTCGACGTGGACATCGAGCTCCCCGCCGGCACCTCGCTCGCCGAGACCAGCAAGCTGTCGTTCGCGGCCGAGGAGCGCATGCGGGCGAACCCGGAGGTGCGCACGCTGTTCGTCACCATCGCGCCCGGGGGCTCCACCAACAAGGCGACGTGGCGGGTGATCACCACCGGGAAGAACGACCGCACCGTGTCGCTCGCGTCGGTCAAGGACGCCGCGCGCGACATCGTCAAGAAGCTCCCCGGCGCCAAGGTCTCGGTGACCGACCCGGCCTTCATCGAGGGCGGCGAGAAGCCGGTCCCGATCGTGCTCGACATCCGCGGCCCGAAGCTCGACGAGCTCGAGAAGACGGCGCAGCAGGTCGAGGAGATTCTCACGCAGACGCCGGGGATCCAGGACGTCCGCGTGATGTATTCCCCCGGGCGCCCCGAGGTGCGCGTGGAGGTCGACCGTCTCAAGGCCGCGAGCTACGGAGTTCCGGCGGCCCGGGTCGCCCTCGCCCTCCGCGCCGCGACCGAGGGCGACGAAGCCGGCAAGCTCCGACTCGGCACCGAGGAGGTCCCGATCAAGGTGCGGCTGCAGAAGGACGACCGCTCGACGATCGACGCGCTCTCGCAGCTCACCATTCAGACCCCGAAGGGGCCGGTGAGGCTCCTCGACGTGGCGCGACTCGTGCGCGCCGACGGCCCGCAGGTCATCGAGCGCGAGGACCGAAACCGCCAGATCCAGGTGTGGGCCGTGCCTCGCGGGCGCCCGCTCGGCGACATCGTCAACGAGATCAAGCCGCGGATCGACAACCTCGCGCGTCCCAAGGGCGTGAGCTTCATGTGGGACGGGCAGGTGAAGATGATGACCGAGACCAACGGCAACATGGGCGTCGCGCTGTTGCTCGGGGTGCTCTTCATCTACATCGTGCTCGCCTCGCAGTTCGAGAGCTTCGTGCACCCGGTGACGATCATGGTCACCCTGCCCCTCGCGCTGGTCGGCGCCATCGTGGCGCTGTTTGTGACCGGCAACACCATGGCGATGGGCGCGATCATCGGGATCATCCTGCTGATGGGGCTCGTCACCAAGAACGCGATCCTCCTCGTCGACCGCGCGATCGTGCGGGTCCGCGAGCGTGGCGAGACGCCGCTCGAGGCGATCCTCGAGGCCGGTCCGGAGCGTCTCCGCCCGATCCTCATGACGAGCGCGGCGATGGTGCTCGGCATGCTCCCGACGGCGCTCGGCACGGGCGAGGGCAGCGAGTTCCGCGCACCGATGGCGATCGCGGTCATCGGCGGGGTCATCAGCTCGACGTTCCTCTCGCTCCTCGTCGTCCCGGCGCTGTACGTCGCCGTCGAGAACCTCAAGGCGAGGCTCTCGCGGACAACTGTCCGGTTGTCGTCCGCGCCGCGGACACTCCCCAACGGCTGAAAAACCCGACGGATCGCGCTGGTACGGAGGCTGCTTCAGGCGGCCTCATGGAACGCCTCCTTCGCCTGTTCGCCGACGTCCGCCGGGGCGAGGCGCGGGTCGCCCTGCTCCTCACCGCCAACGTCTTCTTCCTCCTGCTCGCGTACTACCTGCTCAAGGTGGTGCGCGAGCCGCTCATTCTGGCCGGCGGGGGCGCCGAGGTGAAGACGTACGCCGCCGCCGCGCAGGCGCTGCTCCTCATCCCGACGGTGCGAGCCTACGGCGCGCTCTCCCGGCGGTTCGGGCGGGTGAAGCTCGTCACCGCGACCACGCTGTTCTTCGCGTCGAACCTCGTCGGGTTCTTCGCGCTCGGCAGGCTCCACGTGCCCCTCGGCGTCCCGTTCTACCTGTGGGTCGGCATCTTCAACGTCACGGCGATCGCCCAGTTCTGGTCGTTCGCGAGCGACGTGTACGACGAGGAGGCGGGGCGTCGCCTGTTCCCGCTCATCGGCGTCGGCAGCGCGCTCGGCGCGATCGCTGGCGCGCGGGTCGCCAAGCGGCTGCTCGTGGTCATCGGCCCCTACGGGCTGATGCTCCTCGCGGCGGCGATCATCACGGCGGCGTTGGTGTTCGTCCGCAGCATCGACGGCGGGAAGCGGCGCGAGCAGCCGGTGGGCAGCGCCAGGGACGGCTTCGCGCTCCTCCTGCGCGATCGCTACCTGTTGCTCGTCGCGGCGCTGACGCTGCTCCTCAACTGGGTCAACACCATGGGCGAGTACGTCCTCGATCGCACGCTGGTGCGCGTCGCCGACCCGGCGGCGATCGGCGCCTTCAAGGCCGACTACTTCGCCTGGGTGAACGTGATCGGGCTCGTTCTCCAGCTGTTCGTGGTGTCGCGGGTGTTCAACCGCGTCGGCGTGCGCGGCGCGCTCCTCGTGCTGCCGCTCGTCGCGCTCGGGGGCTACGGCACCCTCGCGTTCCTGCCCGTGCTCTCGCTGATCGCGGTCGCCAAGGTCGCCGAGAACAGCCTCGACTACTCGCTGCAGAACACCGCGCGCCACGCGCTGTTCCTCGTGACGACGCGGGAGGAGAAGTACCAGGCCAAGGCCGCGATCGACACCTTCGTCGTCCGGATCGGCGACGTGCTCGCGGCCGCGACGGTGTTCGTCGGCACTCAGCTCCACCTCGCGACCGCGCACTTCGTGCTCCTCAACGTCGGGCTGACGCTGGTCTGGCTCGGCGTCGTGCTCGCCCTCGGCCGCGCGCACCACGCGCGTGAGGCGGTGACGGCGTGAGCGCGCTGCGCGCGGCGACGCTGACGGCGGCGGTCCTCGTCGCCCAGCAGGTGATCGCGAAGGCCACGCGGGACGCGCTCTTTCTCAGCTCGTTCGACGTTCGCCGGCTGCCGCTGATGATGATCGCCGCGGCCGCGGTGTCGCTGGTCGCGGTGGTCGCGATGTCGCGGGCAATGGCCGCGTTCTCCCCGGCCCGGGTGTTGCCGATCGCGCTCGGCGTCAGCGCCGCGCTGCTCGGGCTCGAGTGGACGCTCGGCCCGCGCGCGATGGCCCTCGTCGCCTACCTGCACGTGGCCGCCTTCGGCGCGACGCTGATCTCGGCGTTCTGGTCGCTCCTCGACGAGGCCTTCGATCCGTCGACCGCCAAGCGGCGCATCGCGTGGATCGCCGGGGGCGGGACGTTCGGCGGCCTCGTCGGCGGCCTCGTGGCTTGGCAGCTCGCCGGCGCGACGTCGCTGCGCACCATGCTGCTCGTCTCGGCCGGCCTGCACCTGGTGGCCGCGTACACCGTTCGGCCCCTGCGCGGCACGCTCCGCGCGTCGCGCGTCCCGAGCGAGCCGTCGCGCAAGGACGCCGGGCTCGGCTACCTCGTGAGCCTGGCGATGCTGGTGACGGTGGTCGCGATGAGCGAGGCGGTGATGGACTACTTGCTCGGCGCGCACGCCAGCGCGCGTCACGGTCGCTCGCCGGCGCTGCTCTCGTTCTTCGCGCTCTTCCACGCGATCACCGGCGTGCTCACGCTCGTCGCGCAGACGTTCCTCACCCGCGCCGCGCTGTCGCGCCTCGGCGTCGCCTGCAGCGTGGGGGTGCTGCCGGCGACGACGCTGCTCGCGAGCCTGGTCTCGCTCGGCCCGTTCGGCGCGGTGCTCCTCCGGGGCAGCACCGCGGTCATCAGCCGCTCGGTGTTTCGCTCCGCCTACGAGCTTCTGTTCACCCCCATCCCGAGCGAGCGCCGCCGCGCGTGGAAGACCTTCATCGACGTCGGCTTCGAGCGCTTCGGCTCGGCGCTCGGCGGCGGCCTCGTCCTCTTGCTCCTCGCGCTCGCCCCTCGGTCCATGGCCCTCACCGCGACGTTGCTGCTCGTCGGGCTCTCGCTCGTCTCGCTCGTCCTCGTGCGGCGACTGCACCTGGGGTACGTGTCGTCGCTCGAGGTCAAGCTGCGCTCGCGCGTGTCCGCGCGCGACGAGATGCTGCGCACCATCACTTCGCAGGAGCTCGATCGCGACGAGCTGTTCAACGCCCGCGTCTCACTGCCGCCCGCGTCGCGTGCGGATCGGCTGATCGAGGTCGCGACCGTGCTCCGCTCCGGCAACCGCGAGCGAATCACCGCGTTCCTCACCCGCGAGCAGCCGCTCGAGCCTGCTCTGATCGGCCACGTGATCCCGCTCTTGTTGCGCGACGACCTCTCCGAGCTCGCGACCGCCGCGCTGCGCCGAGGGTTCGACCGCGGCGTCGGACAGCTCGTCGACGCGCTCCTCGACCCGGCGATGCCGCTCGCGATCCGCCGCCGCGTCGCGCGCGCCCTCCGCACCAGCACCGCGCAGCGCGCGCTCGACGGCCTGGTCGAGGCGCTCCACGACGAGCAATTCGAGGTCCGCTACGAGGCCGGCCGCTCCATCGTGGCGATCCGCCGCCGCGTGCCCGCGCTGCACCTCTCGCGACGGAGAGTGGTCGCCGCCGTGCAGCACGAGATCGAGGCGGATCGCGCGATCTGGGAGACGCGCGTGCAGTCGCCGCGCGTGCGCCAGAGCCTCGACCACGTGTTCACCCTGTTGTCGTTCCTTCACGGCGACGAGGCCGTGCGCCTCGCGTCGCGCGCGCTCTCCACCACGGACCGCGAGCTCCGCGGCACCGCCCTCGAGTACCTCGAGACGGTGCTCCCGGAGTCCATCCGCGCCGCCCTCTGGCCCTACGTCGCCGCCTAGGAGCTGAGCTACACCCGTTGGCTGAGGTCGACGGCGAGCGTCTCGTTGGACGGGCTCACGGTGGCGCGGGACTCGCGGAGCGCGGTGCCGCGCTCCGACCACCACCCTCGCGCGTCGTCGTCCGTCCAGGGGTCGAGGCCGCAGGCGTCGAGGCGCTTTCGCAGCGTACGGGCGGAGTCGGGGCGCCGCTCGCGGTCCTTGGCCAGGCACTCGAGGATGAGCGCCTCGAGCGCGGCGGGCACGCTGCAGCGGCGGGACGGCGGCTCGGGCTCACCGTGCATGTGCTTCGCGAAGACCTCGAGGGCCGTCGTCCCGCCGAAGGGCGGCGCGCCGGTGAGGAGGAAGTAGGCGACGCAGCCGACCGCGTAGAGATCGCTGCGCGCGTCGAGGTCTCCCGGCGTGAGGATCGCCTCGGGGGACAGGTAGAGCGGCGTGCCGACGATCGTGTTGAGCGCGCTGACCCTGGCGTCCGCGTTGGCCCCCTCGATCTCCTTGACCAGGCCGAAGTCGACGACCTTCACCACGTCCGCCGCGCGCGCCCGCTCGCACAAGAGGATGTTCGCCGGCTTGATGTCGCGGTGAATGAGCCCCACCGCGTGCGCCTCGTCGAGCGCGCCGCACACCTGGGTGAGCACGTGCACGACGCGCGACGCGGGCATCGGTCCGTCGCGCCGCACGAGGTCCTCGAGATCGAGCCCGTCGACGTACTCCATGGCGTAGTAGAAGACGCCGTCCGGGGTGCGCCCGAAGTCGTAGATCGCGATGGTGTTGGGGTGGGTGAGGCGCGAGGTGAGCTGCACCTCCTTCTCGAAGCGCGCGATGGTGTGCTCGCCGGCGCGGTCGCGCGGGAGCAGCTTCACCGCCGTCGGCCGCCGCAGCAGCGCGTGGCTCGCGCGATACACGACGCCCATGCCGCCCTCGCCGATCTTCTCCTCGAGCCGGTATTGCCCGAGCTCGTCGGCGATGCGCGCGCGGGCCTGCAGCTTGTAGAGCACCGCCGAGGCCACGACGCCGAGGATGCCCGCGGTGACGCACCACATCGCCGAGTACACGCCGCCCATCGGCCACGTGCTCGCCACCGGCGGCGGCAGGTGGCGCTTGAAGACGATCGCGCTCGCGATCGAGAGGATCACGGTCATCGCCCCGGCGAGCGCCGCGGTGCGCTTCGCGGTGCTCGGCACGAGGATGGCGCGACCGAGGAAGATGAGGATCGTCGCGGTGATCGCGGGCATCATGTTGATCGCCTGCGGATACGCGCGGAGCGCGGCGGGGCGCGGAGCGTCGTGTCCGAGCACGGCCATCGCGCCGAACGCGACCGACGACAGCACGATCGCGATCGCGTCGAAGACGTACAGCGTCGTGGTGCCCCGGCTCCGCGAGAGAGACGCGCGGATCGCGACGAGCACGACCACCTGGAGGACGTGCATGGTGCCGGCGAGCGACTGCATCGTCGGGAGCCCGCCGGGCCGCATCGGGAGCTGCATCGCGACGAGCAACACCCAGAACGCGAACGACACCGCCGCGAGCACCGCCGTGAACAGCGCGAGCCGCTCCTGAAGGAACGCGCGCCCCTCCTCGGTGTCGTTGACGACGCGGATCGCGGAGTCGGTGCTCAAGCCGGGGGCATCATGCCCCGGGAGCGGCCGTGGAGTCTCGGCTCAGACCGTCGCGCCGTGGGGGGGCGGCTGTAGCGAGGGCGATTGTCGGGCGACGCCGCGCTCGCCCTTCACGTCGAAGCAGCGGAGCGGCCGCTCCTTGCCCTTGAGCTTCGCGGGCGGGAGCTCGGCGAGGTCGAAGCGGTTGCCGAGGCGCGCGGCCGTCGTCTCGCTGACGACGACCTGACCGGCTTCGGCGATGCCGCAGAGACGCGCCGAGGTGTTCGCCGTGTCGCCGATGACGGTGTAGCTGAGCGCCTTGCTGGAACCGACGTAGCCGGCGACGAGCGGACCGGTGTGGATGCCGATGCCGATGGCGAGGGGCGTCTCGCCGCGCGCCATGCGCTTGCGATTGAGCTGGCCGAGGACGTCCATCATCTCGAGCGCGGTTTGCACGCTGCGGACCGGGTCGTCGGGGTGGCTCACGGGCGCGCCGAAGAGCGCCATGATGCCGTCGCCCATGAACTTGTCGAGGGTGCCCTCGTATTTGAAGAGCACCTCGACCATCAGCTCGAAGTACTCGTTCAACATGTCGACGATGCCCTGCGGCTGCGCGCCGTCGGACATGCGGGTGAACCCGCGGATGTCGGAGTTGAACACGGTGCACTCGTTGAGCTGGGAGCCGCCGAGCTTCACGTCGAGCTTGCCGGCGATCACCTGCTGCGCGAGGTTCGGAGACAAGAGGCGCGAGAAGCGCTCGCGGGTGACGATCTCGCTCTCGACCTTCTTCGCGAGGAGCGCGTTCTCGACGAACATCGACGCCTGGTAGGCGAGCGACGTGACGAGCTCGAGCTCCTTCTGGTTGAAGACCGCGAGCTGCTCGCTGTCGAGCCACAGCACGCCGAGCAGCGTCTCGTTGTGGATGAGCGGGACGACCATCGCGGAGCTGATCCGGTTGAGGATCATGCTCTTGCCCTTGGCGTTGGCGAAGTCCATCGCCGCGTCGTTGGTGAGGACGGCGGTGCGGTTCGCCTTCACGTGATCGAGGATCGTGGACGACACCACGACCGGCGCCTCGCCGCCGGAGCGGCGGCGGTTGCAGCGCGGGACGAGGGTGCCTTCCTCCATGAGGAAGATGACGCCGCGGTCGGCGCGCACGAACTTGAAGCACGCCGCGAGGATCTTGCTGATGACCGTGTCGATCTCGCGCTCGCCGACGAGCTCGCGGGTGACCTCGTAGGCGATGCGCAGGCGCTCGTAGTCGTCGCGGATGGTCTGCGGCTCGTGCGCGATCTGCTCGAACGGCGCGAAGCCCTTCTGCACGGCGGCGATCTGGGTGCCGATCGCGCGGTTCTGGTCGTTCTGCACCTCGACCATGCGGCTGCCGCCGCCCGTGACGTTGAAGGGCGCGGCCGTGGGCTGAACACCGAGCGGCTGCGGAGGCTGCGGCACGGCCGGCTGGTGCGGCTGCGAACCGAACGGGCGCACGGGCGCGCCCGAGACCGCGGTGACCGGCCCCGCGGCGGGCGGCAGCGCGGGCATCTGCGTGCCGGG